>NC_014760.1:0-334468 GCF_000183385.1 Mycoplasmopsis bovis PG45
ATTTATATATGAATATCAATAGCACTAATGATAAGGAAATTGCTTTAAAGTCTTACACTGAAACCTTTTTAGATATTCTGAGACAAGAATTAGGCGATCAGATGCTTTATAAAAACTTTTTTGCAAATTTTGAAATCAAAGATATTTCAAAAATAGGCCACATAACAATTGGAACAACAAACATAACACCTAATTCTCAATATGTGATCAAAGCTTATGAAAGTAGCATACAAAAATCTCTTGATGAAACATTTGAACGCAAATGTACATTTAGCTTTGTTTTACTTGATTCAGCTATAAAAAAGAAGATAAAACGCGAAAGAAAAGAAGAGGCAATTGAAAATATTGAATTGTCAAATCGTGAAGTCGACAAAACTAAAACATTTGATAATTATGTAGAAGGCAACTTTAATAAAGAAGCCATCAGAATAGCAAAATTAATTGTCGATGGTGAAGAAGACTATAATCCAATATTTATTTATGGGAAATCCGGAATAGGTAAAACACACTTACTCAACGCCATATGTAATGAGTTTCTTAAAAAAGATGTTACAGTTAAATACATAAATGCTAATTCTTTTACAAGGGATATATCATACTTTCTACAAGAAAATGATCAACGTAAGTTAAAACAAATAAGAAATCATTTTGACAATGCCGATATCGTTATGTTTGATGACTTTCAAAGTTACGGAATAGGCAATAAAAAAGCAACCATTGAACTAATTTTTAATATTTTAGACAGCAGGATAAACCAAAAAAGAACCACAATAATTTGTTCCGACCGGCCTATATATTCATTACAAAATTCATTTGATGCTAGATTGATAAGCCGTCTTTCAATGGGATTACAACTTTCAATTGATGAACCGCAAAAAGCAGACTTGCTGAAAATATTAGATTATATGATTAACATAAACAAGATGACGCCTGAACTATGAGAAGACGACGCAAAAATTTTTATTGTTAAGAACCATGCAAACAGTATAAGAAGTTTAATTGGCGCTATAAATCGTCTAAGGTTCTATAATTCTGAAATTGTTAAAACAAATTCAAGATATACGCTTGCCATAGTTAATTCAATTCTTAAAGACATTCAGCAAGTAAAAGAAAAAGTTACGCCAGATGTTATTATTGAATACGTTGCTAAATACTACAAGCTTTCGCGTTCTGAAATACTAGGTAAAAGTAGAAGAAAAGATGTGGTTTTAGCTAGACATATAGCTATTTGAATTGTTAAAAAGCAATTAGACTTATCACTGGAACAAATTGGGAAGTTTTTTGGCAATAGAGACCACTCTACCATTATTAATGCTGTTAGAAAAATTGAGAAAGAAACAGAGCAATCTGATAGAACATTTAAGAGAACTATTTCTGAAATAAGCAACGAGATTTTTAAGAAAAGTTAACATTTTAAAAAACATTTATAAACATAATGTTTTCTGCAAAAATGCAAAAAAACGATTAAAAAAACAGCAAAATTAATTCTTTTTATACTTATCAACAAATTAACAAAACATATATTTATTATTTAAGGAAAAAATGAAAATTATTGTAAATAAAAATTTTTTAGATGACATAATCGAGATTGTATCTAGATTCTCGGATCCAATTAGTTCTTTATATGGAATGAGATGTATAAAAATAACAGCAAATAAAAATTTTGTTAAATTTGAAGCTTCAAATGAAATAACTAACATAATTAAGAAAATTAATGTTGATGATTCAAAAATTATTGTAGAAGAAGACGGAGAACTTTTAGTTCAAGCAAATTATTTCAAAAGTATTATCAAAAAATTAAATGGTTTTATAGAAATAAAAACATATTTCAATAAAATGGAAATTAGACAACAAGATTCAGTTTATACACTTACATTAAACGAGTTAATTTCTTTTCCTCAAATCGACGAAAATATAAATATTAAAAAATTCAATATAAATACAGAAGAATTTAAAAAAGCTGTTAAAAATGTGGCTTTTGCAGCAAGTAATGGTGCAAATTTAATATACAAATGTATAAATTTTAAAAGTTCTGGAAATAAACTAAGTTTAGCGGCAACTGATACATTTAGATTAGCTTATTATTCAATCAAAACTGATCAAATTTTAGATGATTTTGATTTTAGTGTTAATGCAAAAGATGTTAAAGAGTTACTTCCAGCAGATGCACCAAAAATTGTAACAATGTTTTACAACTCTATAAAATTTGGTGTTGAATATGATAATACAATAATAACAGCAAGAATTACTGATTTACCCTATCATAATGTTGAACAATTGTTTAACAAAGCAATTTCAAACACAAAACATAAAATAACCATTGAAAAATCTGAATTCAATAATCTTCTAAATAAAATTTGAATTAATTCTTCATCAGATAAACAAAACCGAATTGAATTAAAAATATCTAATAGTGAAATAAATATTTATACAAAATTAGATGAGTTAGGAGATTCAAACGTTAAGACAACTAAATTTGTTTTAGATGGTTCGCCTTTTGTTTTTGATATGAATTTTAATTATTTAAAAGAAGCTATAGCGATCACCGAAGGTGAAACATATATTTTAATTGATGAAAAGGTACAAAACATTGTTTTATTTTCTAAAGAAAATCCAAATTCAAAACAAATAATAACGCCACTTAGAAGGTAAAAATGAAACCTGAAATTTATATTAAAGATGACTCCATAACAATTGGTCAATTACTAAAAAAAATTGGTTTAATTCAAACAGGCGGAGGTGCAAAATTTTATTTAGAAAGTAATAAAGTTTTAATAAATAATAAAAAACCTGAAGGAAGAAACACTAAGGTTAAAAACGGCGATTTGCTTATAATAAATTCAAACATTTTTATTGTAAAAAAAGAGACTGTTTTTGATTAATTAATTGCATTATTTTATTTTAATGTTATAATATTTTTGCTATTTTTTTAATAATAGCTTTTGGAGGGGTAGCGAAGCGGCCAAACGCGGGTGGCTGTAACCCACTTCCTCACGGTTCGGGGGTTCGAATCCCTCCCCCTCCACCATTTTTGCCCCATAGCCAAGCGGTAAGGCAACGGGTTTTGGTTCCGTCACGCGTTAGTTCGAATCTAACTGGGGCAGCCATATGTTCTCGAAAGAGAGCATTTTTTATTTATTTTCTTATACATTTGTTTTATAGTCTTAAATGTATAATTTTTATATGAAACCAATTTACAAATATAATGTTGTTTTTAAAGACAATAATAATCCAGATGAAAATATTATTTTTTGTCATGGATTAAATTCAACAGCTGATAGATTTGATATTTTTAAAAATTATTGAACAAAGTCAAACTACTATGCTTTACAATTTCCTGCCAGCAATCTAACACCTGTTTTAGAAGGTGACGAACCTAGTGTGTTTTGCTTTGCAAGATTAGTTGTTGAATTTGTAGAAAAAAATAATTTAAAAAATGTAACTCTTATAGGTCACTCATTAGGAGGTGGAACAATTTCTTTAGCCTATCAAATGAGACCTGATTTATTTAAAAAATTAGTTTATATTGCTCCAATGAACAAACCTGCGTTAGCATTATATGATAGGTATAAAAAAGATTACTTTCCTCAAGACTATGAGGGCTTTTTAGATTTAATGCGGTCATTATATTATGATATTTCTAAATTCACGTCTGACCCTGAATGAGTAAAAGAGCAAAAAGAAAATTTTGATCCCTATTTGTATAACAACCCTGACATTGTAAAATTAGGAACACCAGATATGAGAGTTTTTGAAGCCATTGAAGAAACTTTAAAAATAATCAAAGTTCCCACAATTTTAATTCTTGGTGAAAAAGACGGTGTTATCTTAAGACAAGAATGTATTGATTATTTTAAAAAGTATGTTCAAAACGTAGAAATACATTGAATCCCTAAAACAGGGCATATGATGTATCTTGAAGACTGAAATTCATTTATTAATATACTAGAACCTTTTTTGGGCAAATAACATGAGTATTATTTATAAATATGATTATGTTTTCAAAGACAATAATAATTCAGAAGAAAACATAATTTTTTGCCACGGATTTAATTCTTCACCAAACTCTTTCAAAATTTTCGAGAATTATTGAACAAAGTCTAATTATTATGCTCTTCAATTCCCTGGAAATAATCACACCGAGATTAAAGAAGCTGATGATGCAACTGTTGAGTGTTATTCTGATTTATTAATTAATTTTATTGAAGACAATAAGTTAAAAAATATTATTTTAATTGGTCATTCTATGGGTGGAGGAACCATTTCGTTAGCTTATCAGAAAAAACCTGAATTATTTAAAAAATTAATTTATTTAGCACCAACAAACAAATCGTCTCAAAACGTTACTGAAGCTTTTCTTAGAGATTATTTTCCTAAAAATTTCGATGAGTTTATAGGTTTTTTTAAGTCTTTATATTATGATGTGAGTAAGTTTACATCTAATGAATCATGAATGAGATTAGTCAAAAACACATTTGATCCTTATGATTTTAATAATTCAACAATTACTAAGTTGGGTCAATATTTAATAAGTAATGAATTTCATGACAAATTAGAATTAGCTCTTAAATCAGTTAATATACCTGCATTGCTTATTTTAGGTGAGGATGATGGCGTTGTTGATAGAGATCTTTGCCTGGAATATTTTAAAGAGAATGTAAAAAATGTAAAAGCATTATGAATGCCAAAAACAGGACATATGATGTTTGAAGAAGACTGAGATAACTTTATTAAGATTGTTGAAGAGTTTTTGAATTCGTAGATTGTAAAAAAAGCCAAAAATATTATAAAAAAGCCTTTTATGGCTTTTTGTTTATTTTTGTTTTGAGTTTTCTTTCAGTGTTTTTAATGACTCAGTTGGAATTGTTTCACAAAACCCAAACATTTCAACTATTCCTTTAAATGATGTTTCAGGAATAGCCAATTCATTTAACTGTTCAAATTTTATTGATAAGTTTATTTTATCTTCTTCATTATTTTCAATTTTTTGAACAAACTCAGGATCAGCAACAAACACAGAGCTTAATCCCACTAAATCTGAATATTTCAATGCATCAAGGCATTTTTGAGGTGTGTTTATCCCACCTGATGAAATAATAGGAAGTCTTTCTCTAAATTTATCATAAATAACTTTGTTAATAAGTTCACCCTTATATTGGTTGTCTGATCTTACCTTATTAAGATAAATATTATGACTTCAAGAAGCAATTGCTAAATAATCAATTTTTCCTTTAGAAATAACGGCTTCTATAAGATCTATAAAATCTAATACACTATATCCTAATTCAGGTCCATATGTTTCTTCTGGAGTTGCTCGAAATCCAAAAACAAAGTCTTTGTTTGCATATTCATTAATAACTTTTCTTATTTCTTCAACAATTTCTAAACACAGTCGAGACCTGTTTTCAAAAGTTTTTGAAGAATATTCATCATTTCTCTTATTAACAATAGAACTAAAAAATGTTTGTATTAGTAGTCTTTGAGCCATTGAAATTTCAATTCCATCAAAACCGGCTTCTATAGCTCTTTTTGTAGCTGATGCATAATCTTTGATTATTTGCTTAATTTGCCCTATATTTAATTCAAAGACTTCATGTTCTATAGGAATATGGTTTTTTTCATAAGAAGGCCCATAAAGAAAGCCGTGCTTTTTTAAGCTTGCTTTTGAGAATTTTCCAGCATGTGCCAGTTGCAAAATTGCTATATTGCCTTTTGATTTCATTGCAATAGCTAATTTTTTTAACGATTCAATATCATCATTACTCTTAGCACTATATCCATATTCAAAAAGTTGACCAAATTCATCAAAATAAGTTCCACCAGAAATAAGTAATGGAGCACAATCAGCCCTGCGCGCTGAATAATCTTGCTCTTCTTTGGTAACTTTTCCATCTTTAGTTGCCAAACTTAAAGTCATTGGAGAGAGGACAAAACGATTTTTTAAAATAAAGTTTTTAAGCTTAAAAGGTGTAAATAATGGCGAGTATTTATTCATCATCTACCTCACCTAATATTACTTTTACAACTTCTTCTGCGCTTATATTGTTAAAAAAGTATTCATCTAAATTTGCCTTATTTATAGCACTTAATAATTCATCATAATCTAACTTAACACCAACCAAGGACTTTTCTAATTCTGTTATATTTTTTTTAGCAAAAAAGTCTCCACTTATTTTAATTTTCTTAATTTTTTGACCTTCTATAGCAAGTGAGAAGTTAATTGTACCAATTGCTAAGCGTGCGTCGCGGTTATATTCATATCTAGGACTTAGTCCATAGTTTCAGTCTCAGTTTTTATATTTAGCATTAACTAATTCATCAATTTGTTCTCAATCATGCTCAGTTAAAACATATCTTTTAATTTCACTTAAATCTTGAACATTAAACAATTTTTTAACAACTAAATCTTTAAATTCAAAAATATCCATATTTTTATATGGTTCATCAAAATAGTCACTTAATTGTGCAATTCTTTGTCTTATTGATTTAATTCCTTTAGCTTCTATTTTCTTACGATTAGGCCTTAGAACTTGTGACATAGCATCATAATCAATTTTATATATATAAGTATTGCCACCATAAATTGTGTCACCAATTAATGCCATAGCTGCACCACTTACCTTAAAGCCATCAATAGTTAGATCGTTTTTGCCTGATTGAATAACATTTTTAGCTCCTAGTTCTTTAATAATTCTTATAGCCGGCTCTAAAAATTTTTCATAGTTACCTAAAATGCTTTCATTATTTTTGTATGGAATTAAATAGCAAACCCCCATTTGGTTGCTGTCAATATATATTGCACCGCCACCAGTGTCTCTACGAACAATTGGAATATTATGTTCTTTTAAGTATTTAAAATTGACTTCAACTTCTGGATTTTGAAAATACCCTATTTGAACATAAGGATCTAAAACAGCAGGGAAAGCAACAATTTCATCAAATTTTAGATGACTTAGTGCTCATATTTGAGTAGCTAGATAATAAGCTCCATCTTTTATGTATTTACCATTTCTAATTGGCTCAATTAAAATCATATATACCCCTATAAAACAGTCATATTTAAAAATATTGATTTATGAATAAAACATAAATCAATACTGTTCTTATTCTTCATCTAAAATTATTTTTGAAACTTCTTCTGGGCTTATCTCATTAAAGAAGTAGCTTTGTATATCAGCATCTTTAAAAGCTTTAACCAAATCATCAAAAGTCATTTTTGTGCCAACTAAAGCCTTTTCTAATTCTGTAATATCTTTTTTAGCAAAGAAGTCCCCACTTATTTTGATTTTTTCAATTCTTTGGCCTTCAACTGCAAGCGAGAAGTTAATTGTACCAATAGCTAAACGGGCGTCACGGTTATATTCATATCTAGGACTTAATCCATAGTTTCAATCTCAGTTTTTATATTTTGTATTAACTAATTCATCTACCTGTGCTCAGTCCTGTTCTGTTAATTCATAACGTTTAACTTTGCTTAAGTCATCAACACCAAATAATTTTTTAATAACTAGGTCTTTGAATTCAAAAATATCTAAATTGCGGTATTGTTCATCAAAGTAATTGCTTAAAGGCGCAACTCTTTGTCTTATTGATTTAACTCCTTTAGCTTCGATTTTTTTACGGTTAGGATTCAATGAATCAACCATTGCATCATAGTCAACTTTATATAAAAGTGAGTTTCCGCCATAAATTACATCTCCATTTAGCATCATGGCAGCTCCACTTACCTTTTTTCCATCAATTGTTAAGTCATTTTTACCTGATTGAACAACATTTTTAGCACCTAATTCTTTCAACATTTTGATTGTTGGTTCATAAAATTTGTCATAGTTCCCTAAAATATTGTCCTTTTCGTCATATGGAATTAAATAACAAACATTAACAGAATTGTCATCAATATAAATAGCACCACCACCTGTGTTACGACGAACAACTTCTAAATTATGTTCTTTTAAATATTTAAAGTTAACTTCAACTTCAGGATTTTGGAAATATCCTAATTGAATATGTGGAGCAGCTATACCTGGAAAAACAATTTTTTCATTTAATCTTAAATGGTTCATTGCTCAAATTTGAATAGCTAGTCAGTATGCGCCATCCTTAACATATTTACCATTTCTAATTGGTTCTACTAATATCATTTTTAACCTCTAATAATTTATTAATTGTATCTTTTATGTCATCTGTTCAAACATAGGTTCTTTGTCTTATTTCTAAAGGCGTTCTGTATGATTTATTGTTCATAGCAATGTATTTTGAGCTTAAATATTCTTTAGTCATTTCTCAAAAAGGAAACTTAATTAATGTTGGTGTTGAGTAGCCAACGCCTATTTCTCAGAAAAGAATTTTTTGACCTTTATGTCTATAAATAAAGTCTTCATACATTTTCTTCTCTTCAAAAAAGCGTGCGTCTTCAACCATTCCTTTTCCTTTAAGTCTTTTGTTTACTTCCAAAAAATCATTGCATTTTGGACAGCGTGGAATAATTTCTAAAGGAACTTTCATATTTTTTTGCTTCTCAATCATTTCATAAACAACTTTATCATTTGAATAAAGCGTATTATGACACATCCTTGAACATTGAAGCAGGTTGTATTTACCTTGAATATAAAAAATCTTTTCAGCATCAAAATCAGCTGCTTCTAAAGAATTATCACTGTTAGTAGTAATTATGTGATAGCTCTTGCCCTTTAAATATTCCTTTAGTTTTAAGAAACTTTCGCTTGCTGGCTGGTCAAAGTAATTAAGCTTCATAAATCTTGAGTGAAACGCTCAATAATTCTGTATATCATCAAAATGATATACACTGGCTTGTAACATATCTAAGAATTTAAATTCATCAATAAAATCTTTAAAATTTTCGACAAATCTAGTTCCACTGTAACCTATGCCGTCTGCACTAGTCATTCCTGAGCCAATACCAATAACAATTGCATCAGCCTCATTAATTAATGCATCTAGTTCTTTAGTAGAATTTAATTTCAACATATTAAAAATCTTCTAGTTGTTCTAAAGTTTTAGGATCTATATCACTTAAAATCATTACTCAGTTTTCATTTTCATTTGGAGAACTTAGTAATTTTGGATTTGCCATTGCATCCTTATTAATTTCAACAACAGAGGCATCGAAAGGCATTTTAAGAGTCAAAATAGCTTTAGAAGCTTCCAAGTTTAAGAAAATGTCATCTTTGTGTAGAACTTTTTTATCAGTATTTTTATATTGAATAAAACCAATTGTTCCTATGTCATCTTGCATTTCAGGCGTAAATCTTAAGTAGTATTGTTCTTTTCCTTCTAATTTTTCAACAACTAAATATTTAACAACTTTTTTCATTCTTGCTCCTTTTAAAATAAAAATCTGCAACATTCTTGATAGCTATTTTACGTTCATTTATATCTGCTAAAGTTGGCAAAATCATCAAATGATTTACTTTCAAATCTAAACATAATTTATTAAGCCGATTCATATCTTTTTCATCATAAACATTAAAAATGCTTTTACGTAAGCGCACAAAGTTTTTTCTTTGTTCATCATCAAAATTAAATAAATTGAAATCCTTGAAGGTTGGAAAGAAAGAAAACTCATTAGGATTTGCAAAAGAACGGTAAAATGCAAGCAAATCGTGATTTTTAGATGCACTTGCAGAATTTATTCCACTCACAATATTTACACTAATTCCAATATCTGATGGGTTTTCATTTCAAGCTGTTTTATAGGCTTCAAAGTATGAATTAATTACTGTTTCTGCATAAATTATTGATGGATTTAAAAATCATCCATAGTTTATTACAAATTTGTTCTTAGCAGCAAATATTGCGCTCTGTTCTGATGTAACAAGCATCACCGGCACAATTTTTTGGCTAATATTTGGATTAACTCTTAAAAAAACAGAATTTTTGCCGTTAATGTAATTATCCACATCCAAAAGCTTTTGTTGAAATTCTTCAGAAGTCAGCGAAGGCCTCAGTAATTCAATTGTTTCTTTTGTGCCTATATTTGAGCCAAATCCATAAATAAAGCGATCGGGATGTAACAAATTAAGTGTCTGAATTTGTTCTGCCACACTATAGGCTTGGTAATTAGCAAGCATAATTCCGCCACAACCTAATTTAATTTTGCCAACTTTATTAGCTAAATGATTAAGAAGAATAAGCGGACTAGAAATAACTAATGAGTTCACATTGTGTTGTTCACTAATCCAAAATGAGTAAAAACCTAAATCTTTTGCATATTGACAAAGTTCAATAACTTCATTATATGCCTTTAAATAATTATTTTGGATAGTTAATAATCCATGATCAAGAATGCTTATCTTCATAGTTTAATTATAAAACTAAAGATACATAAAATAGAGCTTTTGGAAAATTTAGCATATTTAATAAAACAATCAAAAGCAAAATTTATTAATTACTTTTTTGAGTATATTTCTAAAGTTCATAAAGCGTAAATTTACATTTAAATTGAAAGATAACATACTTTAATTTATATGTATTAAAAAATTCCCAATTTTGGACACTATATTTTTAAAATAGACTTCAATTCTTTAATATATTTTAATGTTTCAACATCATCTCATTCTTCTCTTTTTCTAGACTTTCTCTTCTTGATTATTTTCGATAAATATCTAAAAGTTTCACTAATTGTTCTATTGTCAAGAACGCCACTATTTAAGAGGTGGTTTTTTATTCTGCAAAGCATAATTGAAGATAAAAAGTTAATAAATTCAGTTGCTAATAATCTATAGTTTCCTTGAACATTTGCTTCGTTTTGTTCAAGCACATTTTTAAACTGTTTAAAAAGCAATTCAATTTCTCATCTCTTTTTATATGCGACATAAATATCTTTTAAGTCCAAATCATAATTACACTCAAAAATTATTAATCCAAAAAGATTTTCTCTTTCTAGTAATTTAATTTCATCATACGCACCTTTTTTGTGTGCACGACTTATGAAATTTTTCTTTTCTACCATTTCAGTTAGGGTTGATTTATAACAAAGATAATATTTGTTGTTGATGATAATTTTCTTTGCTCTTATCGTGTCGTCATCATAGGTAAAAGTGAAATTAAATCCAGATTTTAAATTAAATTTTTTAAAAGTATGATTTATTTTTATAGGCATTAAATATTTAATATTTTTTTCTCTCATTAAGTTTTTACATTCTTTATCATCAAATCCTCTATCAAGAATTAAGAATCCATTTTTAATCTTATAAGTTCTTAAAAAGTCTCTAAAAGCAGTGTAATCTAGCATATTTCCTGGGTAAACAGAACTTGCAACAGGTTCTTGTGCATTAATATCATAAGCATAAATAAGGTTTAAGTTTTGAGCGCCTTTAGTTCTAGACTTTCTAGACATTTCAGAGAAAATGTTAGTTTCTGATGTATTGTTTTTCAACATACCATCAATAACTATTGAGTGGTTTGAAAACTCTTCTAATCTTTTATTCATAAAGTCTTCCATCTTCGAACTAGATTTACCTATTTTCTCTAAAAAACTTGAGATAGTGTTTGGTGATAGTGCACATTTTGGGTATATTTCAGAAATAAAATTTGTATCATACTCATGTTTTAAATGTTCGTTTTTAATATCTGAAAACATAGTTCTTAAAGAGGCTATAACATATAATTTTCTAGCATCTTCAAAATCATAAAAATTTAAAAGTTCTCTAAAGATATGATTGTTTAATTTTTCATTTAGCGCAAATAAACCATATGATTTAATATCTACTTCATATGTTTGCTTTTCTATGCTTTGAAAAACACCATTAATAATCTTTCCAATCACTCCTTTTTCAACAGGAATAATTTTTTCATTTTTTCTTATTGATGTTCTTTGTATAACATTATAAATACCTTCTTTTGAGGTTGCTTTTACTCTGGTACTAGATGGTCTTGGAATTTTTAATATGTCTTTAGGAATGGCCATTTTTATATCTCCTTTTTTATGTGTTAAACACTATACATGTATATTTATTTTACCACCTATTTTTAATTTTTTAAACTTTTCTTTAATGAAATTGAACAAAAAATAGAGCTTTTTTAGCTCTAAATTTAAGAAAATTTAATTATTTAGATAATTTAATGTATTTAATGGACAAAAATAAGAATTTTTTAGTAAATTATTAAAATTATATAGTGTCCAAAATTGGGAATTTTTTAATGTATAATACAAATCATGGAAAATAGATTGATAGAAAATCAAAAAAGTAGTCAAAATGAATTCAACAGATTCAATAGAGCCACATCAGTAGTAAGCAGAAAAAATGCTTTTCTAGGTGCTTCAGTTGGTTGATTTTCATATTCTACATTTGTCGCATTTATTAGCGCTATTGTAATGCTTGTATTTTTTAGCCATGCACTAGTATTTATGAAGCAAAACATCTTTTTAGCACTAGGGCTTTCGTTCTTGTTAATAATATTTATTTTTGTTGAATTTATTGTAGGCCCAAGAATGAGCTTTTGGACGCAGCTTGTCATAATAACATTAAGCATGGTTCTGTTTGGAATTGTTGTACTATCATTTGCAATTGTTGAATTATTAGAAACGTTTGCTAAAGGTGCACAAAATATAAACTTACCTCTTGCTCAAACTTTTGGTGTCATAATTGCCCCAATTGTTATTATGGCTATTATGGCAATATTAGCCTACTTTGATTTGATTAAAATTAAAATAGCATATGCATTAACAATATTTATATTCATAAGTTTTTTATTTATTTGAATAATAAGCTCTTTCATTTTTAGCTCATGACTTTATTCATTAATTCCTGCATTTGGCTTTGCTTTAATGGTTTGTTATATGGCTATTGATTGATGACTAATTAGCAGATACAACAAAGCATTTAATGCTACAGTAAGTAATGAAGCAACTAAAAAAGAATTTATGAAGTTAACAATATATTTTGGCTTCAAATTAGCATACGACTACTTATGAGCTTTAATTTACTTAGTAAAACTTATTAGATTAGCTAAAAACTAGAACAAAAAACCAGGACACGATTAAATGTCTTGGTTTTTAATTTTAGTAGCCTATTTTTGTGTTTCTTTAGCCAATCAGTTAATCATTTTCCCAAATTGGTCAGCAGGTTGGTCTGGTCATTTTGTACCTAAAGCTTTTTTAGCTTCTTCCAATTGACCTGATAAAGTTTTTTGAATTTCCGCTTTTTTACTTTCGTAGTATTTAGTAGCTTCTTCCAATGCTTTATTAGCAATCTCATCATTCTTTGAGTCTAATAATCCTGAAGTTGCAACACCTACATATTTGCTTGCTTCATTTTCACCATAACCAAATACTTTAGCCTCACCATTTTTTTTACCAATTTCAAAGCCTGGTTGAAGCGATAGACTATTTTCACCTTGAGAGTATAAGTCAGCTAAAACGTTATAAACAGCTTGACCAATTAATTTCATAACTGATGTAAATATTCTATGACCCTTTAATGCATTCTTTTGGTCAGCGTCAACACCAATAATGAATTTGTTTTTATCGCCTAACTTCTTAATTTCTTTAGCTGTGTCAGAAGATAATGATCCTGCAACTGGATATGAAGCTGTGGCCTTAATTACTGAGTTAATAGCAGCAACTGCAACGGGTTCACCAGAAGTAAATGATGTTTTTAATTCAATTGTGTTATTTAATGATTTAGTCTTAGCTTCTGGGTGTTCTTTATTTCAGTCAATAATACCTTGGAATGTACCAGCTATAAAGTCAGAAACTGCTGGTCAAGGAATACCACCGAAGGCACCTATTGTACGTTTTTCAGGATTATCCTTGTAAATTTTTGAGAAGTAGTCAGCAAGAGCACGACCAGCAATATATGCAGCTTGTTTAGTGTCAAATATTACAGGAATTAAGCGTCCTTGACCAATTTTGTCAACAAATGCTTTTGCTGCAGGTTCGCCAGTGCTTGCATCTTGTTGGATATCAAAGTCAACAGTAATAAAGACAATATTATTATCTTTAATCTTTTTAATGTATTCTGGTTCTAAACCATAAAGCGCTGCTTTGTGAGTAAATCCACAAAGAACAATGTATCTAAAACTACTATCAATAGCGTTTTTGTATGAAGATGCTAATTCACCCTTTTTAGGTTCGTAAACTTTATTTCTTAAGTTTTTATTACCACTAACTTGCGCCTTATCTAATCCAAGTTCATATGAAATTTTATGAACTGCTTCTCAACCAGATTGATTGAATGATTCATCATGCACAGATCCTTCATCAGTTATAAATGCTGCCCTTGGTGCATTATCAACGGTTAAACCATCTCTTAGTTTTAATCCTTTACGAGACACGATGTGTGAAAGTGTTGTAACAGTTTTCACTCCATCAACTTCAGTTTCTTTAAAGTATTTATCACCACATGAAGCAGCAACCAATGGCACTGATAGAACAGGAGCGGCTCCTAAAAATAGATAGAATTTGTTTTTTTTCATATTGATCCCTAATTCAAATATATTAAGTTCTAATGAATCAAAATTTATCAAAATTTCAATATAGTTTAGAACTAACAATATTATATTAAATTTAATATTACTAATAGCAGTGTGAAAAAGCCAAATTTATTGCTGAAAAAACAAAGTCGTTTCTATCGTTTTTCTTTCATTTTGGGAAATTTTAGTTTTACCTTTATTTAAAATATTAAAAACCAAAGCCCCTATAAATAAGTTAAATTTGATTGACAAGTTTCCTTGACGGTGCTCATTTCACAATTTTTCTCCGTCTTTCTTTTTTAATAAGAAATTTGTTCATTTGCTTAACTTTAAAAGTGACAAAAAAGGGTTAATTATAAGAATTAAAGATAAAAAACTCAATGATGCTATTACGGTGAAAGCAATAAATTGAGCTTTTTGTCTAAAGTAGACAATCGCTAACAATGTCATAAAAAACATTAAGATAGATACAAAACCTAAAAAAAGAACTACTATTAACTTAAATTTTCTGTCCTCATCATATGAAGCAATTTTTTCTAGTTTTTTAGCTTCAATATTCATAATCATTATATTTTTACTCATAAGCTACCTTCAATGTTCTGAATTTCATATTCACAAGTTAATATAGCCTAATTTATATATAATTAAAGCATATTTACTTAATATATTTTATACAAGAAAGGGGGTTTTATGGAACACAATTATGCCGTTGAATTTGAGCATGTGACTAAGGATTTTGTTGGTATAAGGGCTAATGATGACGTGACTTTTAAAGTTAAAAAAGGAACAATTCATGCACTTATTGGCGAAAATGGAGCTGGGAAAAGTACTCTAACTTCAATTTTGTTTGGTTTGTATGAACCAACTGAAGGGTCTGTCAAAATTAATGGTAAATCAGTTATTGTTAAAAACCCAAATCAAGCTAATGAAATTGGAATAGGTATGGTTCACCAACACTTTAAATTGGTTGCTGCCTATACTAATTTACAAAATGTGATTATGGGTTCAGAGTTCACATATCAACACTCTTTAGGAACTTTAGATCTTAAGTTAGCTAAAGCCAAGATTAAAAGTATCCAAGAGCTTTATGATTTACACTTTAGTTTAAACCAAAAAACATCTAAAGCAACAGTTGCGACTCAGCAAAAAGTTGAGATTATGAAGATGCTTTATCGCGATGCTGAAATCTTAATTTTTGACGAACCTACTGCTGTTTTAACCGACCAAGAAATCCAAGGTTTGCTAAAAACAATGCAAGTATTCAAGGAAAATGGCAAAACAATTATCTTTATTTCCCATAAACTCAATGAAGTTAAACAGGTAGCTGACGAAGCAACTGTTTTAAGAAAAGGAAAGGTAATTGGAACATATGATGTATCCAAAACCTCTATTCCACAGTTAGCTGAGGCTATGGTTGGACAAAAGGTTGTTGAAACAAAAAACACAGCATTTTTTGAAGGTTACGATAAATCTGAATTTATTTCATTTAACAATGTTTCTACAAAGAAAAGCAGAGACTCTGTTTCACTGAAAAACGTTTCGTTTAAAGTGCGCCCTGGAGAAATTTTAGCAATCGCTGGAGTTGAAGGAAACGGACAAGAAACACTAGAATATGTTTTAGCTGGATTATTAAAACCTATTCATGGTGAAATAAAAGTTAAAAACTTTGATTACGATCCAAATAATCCAAAGTCTGTTCAAGAATTCAACATTACACACTGGAGTGTTGATAAGAAAAACAGATTTGCAAAAATTAATATTGTGCCAGGCGACAGACACAAGCATGGATTAGTTTTGGACTTTAGTATTAGAGACAATTCAATACTAAGACTAATAAATGATAAATACTATGCCCCACTTGGCTTCATTAAAGCCAATAAAAAAGAAGAATTGTTCCAAAGTATTGTCACAAATTTTGATGTTAGAGGAACAAACCACGGAAACTCTTTAGCCAGATCGCTTTCTGGTGGTAACCAACAAAAAGCGATTGTCGGTAGAGAAATGACCACAGAGCACAATCTGCTTGTAATAGTTCAACCAACCAGAGGGCTTGATGTCGGCGCTATTGATTTAATTCATAAAAAAATTCTTTTAGAAAAACAAGCGGGTAAGGCTATATTGCTAATTTCATATGAGTTAGATGAAATTCTAGCATTAGCAGACACAATTGCTGTTATTAATGACGGAAGAATTTTAGATCTTAAACCTGCTTCACAGTTTAGTAGAACTGAAATAGGTTTATTGATGGCCGCATCAAACAAAGATGAAGAATTGAAAGGAGAAGGCGATGAATAGTACTGCTGAAAAAACAACAAACCCTGTTCTTTCATTCTTCAAAAACTTCTGAAGCAAAGTCAAAAAAGGCGTTAATGCCGATAGCGCAGTATCAACTAGAAGAAAAGCCTATAACTCTATTTGATCGGTTGTTTTTGGTATATTCGTATCTAGCGTTGTGCTTTTACTATTTTTCCAAACCAACCCTTTTGAGTTTTTTACGCAAGTTGTTAAAGCAACAACAAATAAAGGAAACATAGACTGAGTATATATATTTATTATTTACTCATTAGCATCTATAGGTGTCGGATTCTCTTTTAAAACAGGGCTATTCAACATTGGGGTAGCTGGACAAATGTCACTATCAGGTGTTATTTGTTTTGCGCTTATCAATAAAAGCAATGTAATTGATGCTACTGGAGTTATAAAAAGCCAAGGCTTAGTATTTGCAATAATGCTTTTATCTATTGTAATAGGATTTTTATATGCTGCAATAGCAGGATTATGTAAAGCGTTTTTTAATATACACGAAGTTGTTTCTACAATTTTGCTCAACTGAGTTGCTGTTTATATCGGAAGCTTTATATTTGGATCAAAATCGCCATTTAATAATGATTTTGTGTTCGCTAATAGTCCAACCGGATCAGCAACAATAACTATAACTGGTGGACTTTTTGATAAAGATTCATTTTGAATATTAGGAATAGTTTTAGTTGCATTTGTTGCGCTAACACTATATATGATCTTTGCATTTACATCATTGGGATACAAAATCAAAATGAATGGACTAAACAAGGACGCTAGTTCATATGCAGGCGTTAATCAAAAGTTAACAACAGTTTTATCATTGGGCTTTTCTGGGGCACTCGCCGGGCTAGCTGGTTTCATACATTTTGTTTATAAAGCCAAACAATATGATGTTGTTGCTCTTTCCAGTCCACTACCACTAGGATTTGACACTATAGCCATATCTTTAATAGGAATTAACTCCCCAATAGGAATACTTTTCTCATCGGTTTTCTACACAATGCTAGAGTTTTCTAGAATTGAGTTAATTGGTTATTACTCAACTAGTGGCGTTAAAGAGGGAGGAATTGACTTAGTTGTTGGTGTTATTATTTTCACATCAGCACTAGCTGTTATGTTCACTAATTTTAAACCTATTCGCAAGTTTAGGATGTGGATAGCATTGCTGACCCAAAAAGTATATAAAGGTCACTATGCAACATATAAAGAAAAAGTAAAAACAGTTAAGGAAAATACCAAAAAATTACTTGATGAAGCGAAATTAGTTTACCAAAAGAACAAACCAAAATACAATGAAATTAAATCTAAAATAAAGGCTCTTGAAAATGAAGTGTTAATCAAGGTTAAACTGGGAACTGATAAAAAATCACAAACCAAACTTTCAAATCATGACATTGAAAAGATTTTCCAAGCACTAGCAAAACAAAAATCTGTTCTTAATCAAGAGTTGGCTACATATGGCTATTTTGATAAAAAAGATATTAAAAACCTTAAAAATGTTAAGTTAACACAACTTAAAGTTGAACTTAACAAAATTCAAGAAGACTTATTAGATAACTATCTACTAATTGAATCAAGACTAATCTTTTTAAGAGAAACATATGACCAAAAGCACTATAAAATAGTGAAAGAACATAATTTAGATCAATTTAAAAACGAGCTATTTTATCTTTATGAAGATAAAAAACAAATGATTAAAAATCATAAGTTAGAACTCAAAAAAGCAAAATCTGAATCAAATAATGAATTAGTTGCAAAATTAACATCTGAATTAAACAAGCTAAATGAAGAATTAGCAAAGATTAAATCGGATTATGCAATTTATAGAAAAGACATATTAGCTTCATACAAAGGAATTGAAACAGTCGACAATTCAAACAGCGAAAATCCAATCAAGACAATAAATCAAGATCTATTTTTTGCATATAAAGAAAAAGTTAAACTAATAGAAAGCTTCGCGACAGGAGGTGAATAATGGAAAATATAGCGTTTATAACTAATGAAACATTATTTTTCGCTTGCGTCCTTGGCCTAGCTGCTATTGCTGGAATATTTGCTGAAAGATCAGGAACTGTAAATATTGCAATTGAAGGTACTATGTCAATGGGGGCCTTAGGATATTGCATTATTTCAGCGCTTTTAACTAGTGGTGGAAGAATAACAGGAGCAAATATTGATGCACCGGGTATAGAGATTATTTCATTAATCTTTGCTGCTCTATTTGGTTCATTATTCTCATTATTGCTAGGTTTATCAACAATAAAATTAAAAGCTGAGCACACAATAACAGGGGTTGCATTAAACCTTTTATCTGTAGGTATTTGTGCTGCTATTATGAATCCTTCACTTTTAGGTAATGCACAAAAGCAAATTGATCACACTGTGCGTGAACTTGCATTAAGCACAAATTATAATGAATTTGGAAACATTTTAAGTTTTAAACTATTCCTTTTAATATCAGTTGTAGTTATTTCATGATTTGCTTTAAACAAAACAAAATGAGGGCTTCGTTTCAAAGCTGTTGGCGAGAACCCACAAGCTGTTGACGTAGCCGGAATAAATGTTTATAAATACAAATGAATGGGCATTGTTATTTCAGGTTGTATAGCCGGAATGGCTGGTGGTGTGTTTGCTCAAAAACTACCATTTTCTGGACAAACTAACGGATTTGGTTTCCTTGCATTAGCTATTATGATAATGTCTCACTGAAATGTATTAATTGTTCCAGTTTGTGCCTTATTCTTTGGTTTCTTCCAACAAATAGGTGCATGACTACTTGGCGTAGAATTTGCTAATATTGTATCGACTGAAACTAATGATAGAGTTCAAAAAATTGGAGAACTAATTAAAGCAATTCCATATGTCTTAACGCTTATCTCGATTATGGCATTTAGTAAACTGTCTCCTGGCCCTGCAGCTTCAGGTATAAACTATGATAAGTCCAAGAGATAAGTAACAAAATATTATCAGCCTAGCTTTTTGCTAGCTGATTTTATTTATTGCTTTTAAGCCTGTAAAACAGGCAATAAGCCCACATTCTGATAACAAGACAACATAGTTTTCTTTAAAAGCCAATAATGCTAATAGGTCTGTTTTACAGACACAAATGGCCAAAAATGAAAAATATTTTTGCTTTTCTATATATGTTATTGATCTTTACGATTTTAACTTTATTAAAAAGCCAAAATATGTAAAATAATTGTGTTTTAATAAGTTAAGGAGTAAGTCTATGTTAATAGGAATAAGCGGAATGATAAGTAGTGGAAAAAGCACATTAACATCAAAATTGCACAAGCATTTTAAAACTTCATTAATGCTTAAAGAGTATGCTGAAGACAGCGAAGTGTTCAACACATTTTTAAAATGATTGTATGAAAAGCAACCAAATTTAACAATTGGTTTTCAGTCATATGTTGTGGAAAATCACACGACCAAATTAGGTGAGTTAATTTCTGAGTTTAATCAACAAAATAAAGACTGACACACCGATCACATTTTTCTAGATCGTTTTAGCATTGAGCACTACATATTCGCCAATGTGAATTTAAGGCCTAAAGGTCAAAATTATTTAGACGGTTATGATGCTTTATTTACTCATTTAATCACTAAGGATGAAACTCCTGATATTGCTATTTACTTAGACATGAGTTGAGAGACATTTCTTAAAAGAATCTTTGAGCGAGGAAGACAAGTCGAAATTGATAATTTCTATGCTAACGAGGAGTACTTTAAAACTCTTTACAATTTATATAAAGATTTGTTTATAAAACAAGCTGAAAAATTTAATTTAGAATACAAAATCATTGAAACTGACAATTTAAATGAAGATGAAGTTTTTGAAAAAGCTTTAGAAATTATTTCAAATCACAAAAACACCTTTAAAAGAGGCTAAAATGATAATCGGCATAAGCGGAATGATAAGTAGCGGCAAGAGTACATTAGTTAAAAAACTAAGTGATTATTATCCTAATTCAATCTTTATTGAAGAATTTAGCGAAAACGATCCTGTATTTAATACATTCTTAAAATGGTGTTATGAAAAACAACCAAACACCGATATTGCTTTTCAGTCATTTTTAGTAGAGTCTTTAACTGATTCATTTTATAAACACAAAAAAGAATTTCTAAAAAACCACAATATTCAAGATGATCATATATTCTTAGACAGATTTATTTTAGAACACTATATTTTTGCAAAAGCTACTTTGAGCCAAAAGAATAAAAAATATTTTGAAGCATTTGAAAAACTTTTTGTACACATTTATGATTCAAAGTGCAATCCTGATTTTGCTCTTTTTTTAGACATCAGTTGACAAACTTTCAAGCAAAGAATATTTCAAAGAGGTAGAAAAGTTGAAATTGATAACTTTTATGCAAACGAAGAATATTTTAAATACTTGAACAACATTTACAAAAGTACCTTTGTTGATTTGTTGTCAAAATACAATATACCTTATGTGATAATAGATTCAAATAATAAAAGCCATTCTAGCGTTTTATCTGAAGCAATAGCAGCAATTGAAAATCACTTAACAAACAAAAAATAAAATCAGGGTATCCTGATTTTTTATGTCTATAAAACAGCCCTATATGCTAATTTTTGTTTACTATATCTTGAATGAATGAAGCATCAAATAACTTTTCATAATTATTAGATCCATCATTATTTTTAGGAAATTCAATGTCAGGGGTAACGCCGTTTTCATAACTATCAAATTTTTTATTAGCAAAAACATTGTTGCTACTTAAAACTATTATATTGCCTGTAGGTAACACAGACATTTTCAAGTATGAAGCACCACCAGCTGCTTTAAAACCTATTATTTTAGCAATCTTATTATCTTTAACAATACCAGCAAATAAATTACCTGAAGAATAAGTTATTGGCGAAGTCAAAAGGAAAAACTTAAAACCCTTCTTAAATGTTTTGGGCTGAATTTTCATAACTTTTTTAGAACCCGATTGTGGATTAATCAATTTATAGTGAAATGATTTATTGGTCAGAAAACCCATAAGTTCAAACACAGCATATAAAGAGCCGCCAAGCATATTGGAAAAATCTAAAACAACATTAGTTATTCCTCTAGATTTATACTCATCAAGTATTGGGCTAAGATAGTCTGTAATTCCATTTATGAGCGCATCAAAACGCACAATTAATGTTTTATTGTCAGGCGTTAGTGTTGTTGTAATGAAATTATTTGTTGGCCTAGAAGCCATTTTCCTGAATTGAAAATATAGTTTTCAGTATTTTTTTATTCTGCTTGTGTCATTAAACTCATTGTTTAAATTATCATATTGACTTTCGATTTGATTATATCCATTCATAAACAATTTTGTGTGTAAATCATCCAAGCTGTTTATAATTTTATGAACCGTTTTATAGTGTTGTTCGTCTGATTCTAATAAATGAGATTTATGTTTTTCTAAAAGTTTCAAAGCTCAATTTTGATCTTTACCTTTTATTCCATAGAAGTTATCAAAAAGGAAGTGTAAGAATTTAAATTGGAACTCTTTTAAGTCTTTTGAAAGTTCTTTATTTAACTTACCACTACTTAACTTTTTTCTATACTCTAAGTTTTCTGGATTATGCAATTTATAAAAACTAAATATTAATATTTCATCGTTATTAAAGTAGAATTGATAAGATGATTCTGCTAAAATTAGCTGATTTAAAACAGCAAAAGGAAGCAAAACTTTTCCATTAACCATTTCCATTTTAATACCATATTTTTTTAAATCTATAACAACAGGAGTGTCATTAATAAGAGATTCATTTTGAATGATAAATCTTAAATTGTGCTCACTTTCTACTGGTAATATAGAGTCTAAAAACCCATAACTTGATAAAGTTAATTGCTGATTTTGATAATCAAACTTAAGAGAATGTGACTTATTCAATAGAGAGTTATCAGAAGATGAATTATATTTATTTATAGAGTTAATAGTAAAAATACTATCCTTATAAAATCATTCAATTTTCTTGTGTAGGTTATAAAATTTGGACTGGTAATTAACATTGTGATAACTTTTGTCAATATCAATTATGCCATCTGAAATTTTTAAAAAATCATCAATTGAAACATAATTTATGCCATTAATATTGTAAAAGTTAATTTCACTAATTTTAGGATGAATATATCAATCTAAAGATTTTATTTGATAACTTGTTTTTTTAAATGACGGAAAAAGATTTTGAACTTGACTAACAGACTCCTTATAAAGATGATGTTTATCTGGTTGGAAATTAGCATCTTTTGTAATTTTTGAATCAACAGACTTTGAATTATTTTTATCGTCATTTTCACTAGCAGATTTTGCTTTATTTTGATTTTTATTAGTTTCGGAAAGTCTATTGTGTGTGTGTGTGTGCATTACTTTTTGAGCATTAATGCTTTGATTACTGCAACTGATTGCTGGTACTAATAGGCCTGTTGTCAAAAGAAATCCAAGACGCTTTTTCATTTAATCTCCCGGTTTATAAATCATAAAATTATTTGATTGCAATATTTATTATGATTTTCAATAAATGCACGTTCATCATATGTTAGATGATTGTAATTTTTAGTGTAGTTAGATGAAAGTTTCCTACTGCCAAGTGCAGAACTTTTTATTTAAAAATTCAAGTGCTCCACAATTAAATTTTACATTAAGTGGTGTTGCACTTGAACTTTCATTTATGTGAAAGCCCTATGAAACTTTCACTTTTAATAGCTATTACAAGCAAAAAATAATTTATTTCAATTTAGAAAACTCAACAGCAATTTCGGCCGCAATTTTTGCATTGTTATAAACTAATTGAATATTTGCTTCGAGGCTCTTTCCTTCAGTTAACTCAAGAACTCTAGATAATAAGTATGGTGTTGTTTTTTTGCCACTAATACCTTCATCATTAGCTTGTTTTACAGCCTTATTTATGTTATCCAAAATATAATCATACTCAAGCCCATATTGCTCAGGAATTGGGTTAGCTAAAACAATCCCGCCATTTGTAAACTCTCACTTTTCCTTCATTATAGATGCAACCTCATAAGGAGTGCGAACATTATATGTTGTATTAAATTCACTAGATGAAGAATAGAAAGCAGGCAATTTATCAGTGTTATATCCTAGTACTTCAACTCCCTTAGTTTCTAAATATTCTAATGTAAGTCCTAAATCTAGAATTAATTTTGCACCAGCACAAACCACTAAAACATTATTTGAAGATAATTCTTCTAAATCTCTTGATATATCAAATGTTTTCTCGGCCCCTCTATGAACGCCACCAATTCCACCAGTAGCAAAAACGGGAATTCCGACTTTTTGAGCAACTAAAATTGTTCCTGAAACAGTGGTACCACCATTTTTCTTGTTAGCCAAAACATATCCAAAGTCTCTTTTACTGGTTTTGATAACATCTTTCAATTTACCTAACTCTTCAATTTGATGGGTTTCTAATCCAACGTGAATTACACCGTTAATAATTGCAATTGTGGCCGGAACCGCTCCTTGTTTTCTGATAATACTTTCGACATTAAGTGCCATTTCAATGTTTTTTGGATAAGGCATTCCATGAGTGATAATTGTAGATTCTAGGGCAACAACAGGTCTTTTGTGCTTAAGTGCACTTTCAACTTCTTTACTAAAAACTATATTCATAATTAGTTAACCTCCATAAGTTCTTTCGATAGCGAACTTTTATTTAATTTATCGTTTATTGTCATTAAGCTAAGCAACGAAAATTTTGCAAATGATGCTCCAACTTTTAGTATCTGCATCTTATTTATAAGTCCATAAATAAGGCCTGCGCAGAAAGCATCGCCAGCACCAGATGTCGATAATGCTTTTACAATGGTTGGCCTATAAAATTCTACTACTCCTTCATTATTAGCGTATATACATCCGTTTTCACCATCAGTTATAACAACAGACTTTATCCCTAGTTCAAGAACCTTTGATGCTAAAATAAATAAATCAGTTTCGGATGTATTTAATAAAGCCTGGAACTCTAACTTATTTCCTTTGAGAAGCGAAATATGCTTTAAAACAGGTTTAAACTTTAAAATTTTCTGACTAGAAACAGCTTCAGCAACAATGAATTTATCACTAAAATTCTTGCATAACTTAACAATAAGATATGAACTAAGATTGGCGTCAAGACATAAATATGTTGATTTATCCAATAATTTTTTATATGCAAACAGGTCATTATAGTCAATAGATTCAGTAATTTTAGTGTCGCTTGCAGCAACATTCATATCTGAGTTGTTATCTATAAGGGCAACATATTTAGCTGTTTTATAGTCATTTTTGGCTATAAGAATGCTATTTAATGAATCATTTTCTAATTGCTTTTTGATTCAATTTGCTTCCAAATCATTTCCTACTGCTGAAATTAATGTTGTATCAATACCGGATAGAGCCAAATTTTTTGCAATATTATATGCAACCCCGCCTAAAGAACTATAAATATTTGCAGGATTAGAATCTCTTAAAGAAATTTTGTTATTAACCTTTGCATATAGATCGTAATTTATTGAACCAACTACAACAACACTCATTAACCCTCCAATAATGTTTTAATTATGCATTAATTATAATGTACATATGCAACATATTATTGATAAGCAAAACATATTGCTTTTGGATTTTCATAAATGTCCCTGATATGCTTAAATTACTTATCTTTATTGTTTAAATTCAAAATTACTATAGAATTTAAATATGAAAAGTATAGTTAAACCTAAGATCATTTTTGTTGATTTAGATGGCACAACAATTGATTTGAAGATTAAAGGGCATAAAAGAATAAGTGCCGAAAATTTGGAATATATTAAAAAGGCTAGAGAAGCCGGAATTGAAGTTGTAGTTTCAACCGGAAGACCGCCTACTAAAGCAACAAATGTGTTTTTAGAACCTATGCAATGTTTAGATAATTTTATTGCTTGAAATGGCGCATACATTAAGCAAGATGGAAAAGTAATTTACTTTGATAAATTTGAAAAAGATGATGTTGCAAAAATTTATGATGAAATAGTAAAACATGGAATTAGCGTTATTTTTAATTCAGATACTAAAGATTTAGCATTTACTCATAACTGACTTATATCAATCGCATTGCGTTGAACAAGGGGAAAAGCTAAAAGATATCAATACTTTAAAAATGACACTGAAATTAACAAGATGGTGCTATGACATCCAAGTAAAAGCAAGCTACATTCTTTTGCAATGCTATTAAAAGAAAAATACAGAGGTATCTGTGAAATAGCGTTTACCGGAAATCGCAATGAAGTATTAGAGATTACACCAAAAGGATCAACAAAAGGTTTTGCTGAAGTAACTTATGCAAAAGCTCGTGGAGTTAGTCCTGAAGAATGTGTGCACATTGGCGATACTCTTAATGATGCGACATGTGCTAGTCATGTAGGACAACTAATAGCTATGAAAAATTCAACAGTGAGTTTAAAAATAATTGCCGATGTTATTTCCCCATTCACCAATAAAAAAGCGGGATTAGGAAAAACAATAGAACATTTTTTCTTAAGCAAGCAATAAAATTTAGTCTCTAAATTTTATAAAGGAGGCCAAATGAGAGCATTTTTTAAAATGCAACTCAAAATTTATTTCCGCTTAGCAAGTTCTTATGTATCACCCTTAGTTATAGGGGCTTTTTATATAATCTTGGTAGCAGCTGTCAGACTTTCTGTAGGAGCAGCTGATGTTCAAAGAATTTTAGACAGCAACCAATATATAGAGCTATCTGCAAACTTCTGTATGATAGCAGCTTTTATTATTTCATCATTTGTAACACAAACATTTTTTTATCGATACAAAAATGAGGGCATTGAATACCTTTTGTACTCAAAACCAATCAAGAGAAGGCAAATATTTTTTAGCAATGTTTTTGCAAGCATAATAGGTCTTGTTATTTCAATGGCACTAATGAGTGCAATGTTCTTTATTAGTCAGCTAATAATACCTTTTACATTTACAAAAGCATTACTTTCTACTCTGTCATTTTTTGCTGCGGGATTATTATGTGCAGCACTTGCCCTAGGTATAGCATCAATTGCGCAAAATTTTGTTGAGTCGAAAGTGTTTCAAGTTTTAGTTGCTGTGATGCCTATCTTAGGTATTATGACATTAGGTTTTGTTAAGTTTTCATCAAGCATTGATGTTGTTCAAACAACTTATCAAGCAGCTAATAGACCAATAATATTAATTCCTAATTCGCCTGATTTAAAAGGTGATTCTTCGAAAGCAGTAGAAAATTTGAACAGCAGAATTAGATCTCAAAAAGATTTGCTAATTGAAAATCAGACAACTGCAAATATGTTAGAAAATAAAGAAAAGTTAGCCTTTAATCCATTTTCTAAGAAATTTAATGTTCAAAAAAGAGAATCAATTGCTGACTCAGCAGATAAATCTAAAAATTCATTTTATTCACGTATATATTGATTGAATTTTAAAGAATACTTTTTTCCTGCTTTTACAGCATATGACAAAAATTTAAGAAACTGAAATGTATCACTAAGCTACAATTTATTAGACAAAAAAGACAATAAAATAATAAATAAAGAAACTGGAGAACTTAATAAAGAAGTAATTAAGTATTTGAAGGATAAGTACAACATTGATATTAATAACCAGATTTTAGTAAAAACTACTGATAATGATTTATATTCATTAGGATATAACATTAGTAATTTTAAAGATATTTTTGACTGAGACAGATTTGAAGACAAACCACTTTTTAGTGTTGGACTTAATGATATTCAAAACAGAAACTTTGAAGAGTTTGATGAGTTTACTAAAAAAGTGATTAACATAATTTTAGATAAAAACAAAAAAACTTTTATTAGAAATATTTTATTAAGTGAATCATTTTTAGACTTAAAAGCCTATTTAACAGGCACAGTTGATACAGTCAATGCTCTTGAAATTATTAATTTTTTAACTGGATTAACTAGATATGCATTGCTTAAAGATAAACATAATTTTGAATTAGTTAAAGTTAAAATCAAGGAAAGATCAACTACTGAGAAAAATGATCAGCTTAAAAAGTTATTTAGCCATATTGATAAAAAATCTGCAATACTATCTTACGTTCTTTTAGCAAATGCTAATTTTAAAGAATATACATCAGCTATCGATGATTACATTAAAGCTAGATTTGAAACAAAGAATCTAACTGCTATTCAAAAAACTAGATTAAATAGTTATATTGAAATTATGCGTAAGAGAGCCATAAACGCTTTTAGTCAACTATTTTGAACAGTTAATATATTTAACATTATCGGCGAGAAGCAAAATGATAAATTCTTAAATTCTCTTGAAACCAAAAATCTTGTTCCGTATTTATCACAAAGCACAGAAAATTTTGACAAGTTTAATAGAGAATACAAGCAAAGCATTATTAAGGTTGTTAAATTAAATGATAACTTAATTGAATTAAGTAGAAATAATTATATTGAAACATCGACTGCAATTGGAATGACACTCTTAGTGTCATTAACCTTTATAACATTAGGCTATTTACAATTTGAAAGAAAGAATTTTAAGTAATGAAAAAACAATGAAATTCAATAGCATCAATATACAAAAAATGGAAAGAAAATAGTCAAATGTTTGCTGAAGCAAAGCATAAGGAGTATAAGAATCCACATTCTGATGTAGCCCTTTCAATACAACATTTATCAATGATATTCAAAATTGCCCCACAGGTCTATAAAAAAGCTGTAGACGACTTAAGTTTTGAAGTAAAAAAAGGTCAATTCCATGGCTTTGTAGGTAATAATGGTTCGGGGAAAACAACAACAATTAGATCGATTTTAGGTTTCTATCCTGGTATATTTGGAAAGTTATTTATTAATGGGCTTGATTTCACTAATCCTGCCGCCAAGAAGAAAATAGGATATATCCCTGAAGTTAGTATTTTTCCAAAAAATTTATCAGCAACAGAATATCTTTATTCACTTGCATTAATGTCTGGCGTTGATAAAAACACTATAAAAGATAAAATAGAACATATAATGAATACATATGGTTTTCATGTGCCAGATATGACTAAAAGCCCTGCATTTATGTCATCAGGTCAAAAAAAGTCTATTATGCTAATTCAAGCATTAATTAATGACCCTGAAATTCTAATTTTAGATGAACCTGCTGCCAATTTAGATCCCAGTTCAAGAATTAAGTTATTTAATACACTAAAACAACTACATTTAGAGGGGAAGACAATTTTAATTTCTAGTCATATTTTGGATGAATTAGAAAAATATATTGATAGCTTCACATTACTTTCTGAAGGAAAATTAGTTTATTCTGGAGCAATTAAAGAGTTAGAAAATAGAACTAAATTTAATATTAAATTAGTAGTTGATAACTATGAATTAATTAGGCCTTACTTAGAAGCTAATGATATAAATTATTACTTTGATTCTGACGCAGTGTATTGTGAGATAAAAACTAAAGAGGAAAAGCTGAATTTAATTCAAGAAATACTCAAGCTAAAATTAGACTTAATTTCAATTTCCGAAAACTATCAACCAGTAATAAGTAGATTTTTTGAGTCAACTAAAAACTAGTTGTCAAAACAATTCCAAATGGGAAAAACAAAGCATTTTTCCCATTTTTTTCAACTTTTTCACAAACTTATTAATGAGTGCTTATTGATATTGTGAAAGGAGATAAATGAATACTACTCTTTACATAAATAATTCAACGGCTGAAATTCCCACTAAGGAAAAAATTAACATCATTAAAACTTTGCGACTTATTGATAAAGAAATGGACAAGGCAAAACTAGTCAGAGAAAAATTTAATAATTTGCTAGGACACAAAGATCATTCTACAGAGAACTACAGATCTAGGTTTGTGGAGACATTGGATTATATGAATAAAGAAAATGCAGAATTTATTAAAAAATACTTTATAAATCAAGATGAATACAGTGCAAAAAACAATATGTCAAAGTCAGCTTATTATAGACTAAGAAAAGAAGCAATAGAGGAGTTTGTTTACTATTATATTACCAGGTAGCATAATAAGTGATTTGAACAATAACACTGTAAATCAGAGCAATGTGGCAATAATCGATAATAGAGAATTTGTTACTAAGGCAACAGGCATTCATTACGTAGACTGGTCAGACGATTATAAAGCGTTTCGGTTTTTTGAAGGTTCGTTAAAAGCCCATAAAAATATGGTAAAAAGAGGCGCAATAGAAATAAGAAGAATTTTTAATAGTGACAAGTTTGTTCTTAGATATTGGAGAGTTTCCCCTACTTCCATTGATGGTGATGAAGATCTAAGTTTTACATTAGCTATTAACAATAAAGTTGTAGAGCAAACATCAGACAATAGACAAAATGTAAAATATACTAACAAAGAGTTAGAGAAAAATTTAGGACGCTATGATTCTCTAATGGATACAAATTACTTCGTAACTAGAACTGGAGACGGTTGTGCAATGCTTCAAGTTATGACCCTAACATCTGACTATTTAGGATTATCATTTGAGGATTTGGAAAATATTGTAGTAACTTTTCCAATGGATTCATGACGAACAGCGCACGGTCATAATTATGATTTTTGAGAAGTTAAGTTTGACAAATTACAAAATAAAAATAAAACCATCAATGCAGTAAATAATCATGCGGTAATAAAAATTCCTGAGTACTATAGATTTAGCTTTGATGAATTTGGAAGAACCAATGAAGAGGTTAAATATTTTAATGTAGATGTAAACATCAATCCATTTTCACAAGATTCTAAGTCTATTAAACTTGCTGAGATAAAATCAGAAAGCTCGAAACATAAGGAAGAAGGATTCTTTATAAAGGAATGAAAAGGCAATCCAGAATTTAAAGAGAAAGCTCCAAATCAAGACAGCTTTGATGGTGTTAAAAAGATATGAGAAGCAAACAGACACTTTTTAAAAAATCAATCTTTAAATGATTTAAGAATAGATTCTATTTTCAATTCTGCTTTGGATATTAATAATTTTTCTGTTGACACTGTCACCACGTCATCGGTATATAACAAAGGAACTGATATAAAGCAGGTTAACATCAATGATTATTATGAATTTGACTATAAAAAAGGACAATTAGTCAATTCAGTGTCCGGCACAAATAAAGGTCTATTTATTCCATTCAATTTTAAAGGTAATTTCAATACAAGTTATAGATTCATATGAAAAACTAAAGATAAAGGAAAAAACTCAATACATACTGTGCAAATTAATAATAGTCAGAAAGTAACTAGACCAATGCTAGATCCATACTCTGGATTAGTCAAACTGAAAGTCAGTGATGAAGTAGCTGATAGTCAGAGAACATATTCATTTAGATTTTTAAGCAGTCAAATAAAAGAAATTATTGAGCTGAAAGAAAATCCGTCAACAGAAATGTTTGAAAGGTTTAGAAATGAGTAAAAAAGCCAAACTAATTTTGTTTCCAATATTAGGAACTGTTGGTGTTGCTGCAACTGTGACGCCATTCGCGGTGCTTTCTATAAAAAAATCTAATAACAATAAAATAACGCCTGCCGAAAACAGCAAAATCGTGAATTATTCGGTGACTTTCCCAAGTTTGTCACCTACAAATTACTACAAATTTATTAAGTTTGATGATAACAATATACCTTATTTAGAAAATAATGTTGTTTCAGCGATTGTTAAGGATGTGCTATCTAAGTTATCTGACTATGAAAAAGATATTGACTTTGACTATAAATTTGTTAATCCACAAATGTTAGAAGTTTATTTTAAATTGAATTTCAATCAAAATCCAGAATTTAAAACATATAAATTGGAGATATCAAAAGACAAAAATTATTCCAAGTTAATTGTTCACTAAATATAGTAGGTTAAAAATAAGATGAGTTAGATATTGCTAAAATACCTATAAAACAGAGATAAAAAAAGAGACTAATGTCTCTCTTTTGTCATAGATTCAATTTTATACTGCTCAATTTCAGTTGCAGTAGCTAACACAAAGTGCTTATTGCCAACATTATGTCATGTAGGTTGGTAATCTTCTGTATAGTTATGAATTTTATGATCATAAATATTGCCCATAAGCGAACCCTTTTCCTTTTCTATGGAAGGAACCGCATCTAATAAACTCTTGGTGTACGGGTGGTAAGGATTATTTATTATCTCATCAGTTGGGCCAATTTCTAATAATGTTCCTCTGTTAATTACAGCAATCCTGTCCGAGATATATTCAACCATTCTTAAATCATGAGCAATGAATAAAATAGTTAAATGATATTTTTCTTTTAATTCGTTAAAAATATTAATAACTTGTGCCTGTATTGAAACGTCTAGGGCAGAAATAGGCTCGTCAGCTATTAGTAGTTTAGGTCTTAAGACAACAGCCCTACAAATTCCTAAACGTTGTTGTTGACCACCCGAAAATTCCAGCGGGAATCTACCTAGAACAGTATCATCAAGTCCAACCTGTTTTAAAATGTCAATAACCAATTGCTTCTTGCATTGCTTTTCAGAAAGCTTAGACATCTTGTCTCTTTCTTCTTTTTCAGCAATTATTTTCTTGTAGATTTCATCATAAACTTGAGGGTTAGAAGACGCTCTTTGCTCCAAGATTTTTACAAATTCATTAAATACAAAATTGTATGAAGATTCGATTGTTTCGCCTTCTAACTGATATTTTTTAAGTGGATTTTCATATATAACATTGTCTGGATCTTTTAACTTAATGAGGCTATTTATAGCCATAAAAGTAGCCTCATCAAAATCAGTTAGATATATTAACTTAGAGTTTTTCGTATTAGATAAACCTTCTCCAACAACATATTCAACATTCTTAAAAGGGTTTAAAGAGTTGGTGGGGTCTTGGAAAATCATCTGAACTTTATTAACCATAAAGTCGATTGTTTCCTTATATTTTTTGCTAAATTTCCAGCCTTTGTCAATGTTCTTGGGTACAACTCGATCTAGTATTTTAATTTGACCAAATTCATAAGGAGTTAGTCCAATGATTGCTCTTCCCGTTGTAGATTTACCAGAACCAGATTCACCTACTAAACCAAGAACTTCACCATCATAAATATTTAAGTTTAAATCTTTGATAGCAGTAAATGATTTTACACCTGAGCCATAAACAATATCTAAATTTCTAATTTGAACTATTGCATTTCTTTCTGGATAGGCATTAAGCATTTCACTAGTTCCTTCAACAACTTCACGATAAAGCGACTTGCCAAAGGCTCTTTTTTCAACATAGTATTGTTTACTCATTTGCCCCTCCACTTACATTATCATTGTACTTATCAAAGAAGTTAGATAATTTAGATTTTTTAGTTATTTTATAGTCATCTTGGTCTAATTCTGTTTGTTTTGATTCAGATGAATTTATCTTATTTTCATCATCACGTTTTGGTTTATCATCGTTTATATTTGCATTGTTTGATGAGCTTCTTTGTTCCAGAATTTGCTTTCTTTCATTGTTTAGTTCAGAAGCCACTTTGTTATGCTCATCAGCTTTATTTTTGTAATAATTGTAAATTACTTCATCTACAAAATAACTATCTCCATAAATTGATTTTAATGTTGAATGATATTTAGCTCAAAGATTTTTTATAACTCTTGGTGGTTCATAGTCTGGAGCTTTTTCATTCAATAAGTTACTCTTGACAAAATGAGTAGGAGAAATTTGATACATTGGTGGTTCATCTATAAAGTCTACATTCAAAGCATAATCATTACGTACTGCAAAAGCATCACCATCAATGTTATTTAAATTTGAAGGCACAGCACCTCTTATCACTTGAAGTCTTTCGCCTTTATTATAATCAGGCATAGAAGTAATCAAACCTCATGTATAAGGGTGTTGAGCATTGTAAAGAATTTCTTCTTTAGTTCCTGATTCTACTATCTGTCCTGCATACATAATGTTTATAAAGTCAGAAATAGAAGCTACAACACCAAGGTCGTGAGTAATAAATGCTATCGCAATGTTGAATGTTTCTTGCAATTCTCTTATGATATCTAATACAAGAGCTTGAACAGTTGGGTCTAAAGCTGTAGTAGGTTCATCCATAACCAAAATTTTAGGTTTTAGAGAAACAATAGAAGCAATAGCAACTCTCTGAATCATACCTCCAGAAAGTTCATGAGGATATTTTTTCATAATATCTTCAGGATTGTTTATCTTAGTTAGTTTTAAGTATTTCAAAGACTCTTGATAAGCTTCTTTTTTGCTTTTTACTAATTTATTAACTAGCATACCTTCCATTATTTGGTTACCAACTTTCATAGTTGGATCCAAAATTGACATAGGGTTTTGGAAAACAGCAGAAATTATTCTTCCTCTAAGCTTTGACTTCTCTCAATTATAAGTTGTAAAGTTTTGAACTTCCAATCCATATAATCTGATTTTGCCACCTTCAATTATCGCATTTGAGCCTGTTAATCCATAAAGCAGGGAAGTAATTACAGACTTACCTGAACCAGATTCACCAATTAAGGCGTGAATTTTACCTTCATATATTTTTAAACTAGGCCCTCTAAGAACTAAGTTTTTTTCCTTGGGGTTAGCTGGGTTTTTGAATGTAAGATATATATTTTCAATTTCAGCAGCAACATTAGTTGGTTCGCCAAAAACATCTTCAACCTTTGTTCCTGTAAATAAGTCGATTTCAGTTTTGTCTTTTTTAAATATTTTTTTGATCTGCTTGCCTAAATTCTTTCAGTAATCAACAAAAGATCTTCAAAAACCTTTGTCTTTTTCAGCTTTAATTTCCATCATATCTAAAGGTGCTGGATAGTTTTCATATATTATTGGATTTGCAAACTTTTTATTGTAACCTTGTAGATTTTTATGCTTAATTTGCTTTTCTTCTTGATTCATATTCATCCTATCTTTGTCTTAACAAGCTATCTTGTACTGCACCTGACATTAATTGAATTGAAGCAGTTACTAAAATAAGCATAAATGATGGAACTAAAACATAACGTGGGAAAACTGTAAAGTTCTTAGAACCTTCGCTAATTAGATTACCTAAAGTAGCTACATTTGGAATAGATAAGCCTATGAAAGCTAATGATGTTTCTGAGAGAATAATTCCTGGAATATGGAACACTATTTCTGTAATTAATAATGGAATTAAAATTGGCAAGTAGTTCATCAACACTTTATATGTCGGTGTGCCTAAAATTTTGGATGCACTAACTCATTCAAATGATTTAGCACGTAACACTTGGGAACGCATTTGGTTAGCAATTCCAGCTCATGAAGTGAATGACAAGGCAAAGATCATAACTCAGAAAGTCGGTTTAATAATAATAGTTATTGTTATAAGAATAATTATCGATGGAACGTTAGAAATAATTTTGATAATAAAGGTCATTATTTTGTCAAAAATTCTAAAGTGACCCATCATAATTCCGATAATTAGGCCAACTATCACCTGGATAAATGTGGCTATAAATGATAAAGCAAGTGAGTACCTAAGCCCATATCATAATCTAGCTCATAAATCTCTACCAACTGAATCTGTACCTAAAATGTGACCGTCAGTAAAAAAGGTTTCATATTTATTTTCAACAGCTAATTGTAATGGGTCGTATTTAGTAACTAATGGAATTATTAGTGCTAGTAATATAAGAATAACAAGAGTTACAAAACCAAATACACCAGCAAATGAGCGACTGAAGCGATAGAAGAACTCAACAAAAGAGTTTTGCTGCTTATGCATTTTGCTAGTTTCATTAAATTCAAATAAATTACCAACAATTTGTCACTCTTTGTAAGCAAGCGGTCTTAAAAACTTATTTGGTGCCAACTCTGCACCAAGAGCATTATTTGGGCTTTCTTCTCTTCTCTTTCTCTTTCTATTTCAATTTTTCAATCATTCAGATAGCTTAACCATATTAACCCCTTCTTCTTACCCTTGGGTCAATTATTTTATAAAGTGCATCACGACATGTATATGAAAGAATTGTAAGTAAGGAGAATAGAGTTACCATAAATAAGATTATGTTAAAGTCTTTTGAAGTTATGGCATTAAGAAGTAGTCCACCAGAACCAGTTATAAAGAATATTTGTTCAATGAAAACACTACCAATAAAGCTTCCAAATATTACAACTGGGAAAAATGTTGCAATTGGGAATAAAGCAGGTTTAAGCGCATGTGTTCAAACAAAACGGCGTTTTGTTATACCTTTTAAATAACAGAACTTACAGTGTTGCGAGTTAAGCTCTCTGTTAAGCTCAGTTCTTATATATTTTATATACACAATAATTGAACCAAGTGAGAGAGCTAGTCCAGGAAGCACATAAGTTGAAATATCTTTTTCATTAAAAATATATGGAAGATTTAGTTTTCTGCCTATCAATAAGAGCCATAGGGCAAAAACTAATGATGGAATAGATGAGAAAATTGACACAACTAAAGTGGCAATATGGTCAGGAAGCTTATCAGGGTTCATACCCACATAAACTCCTAAAGGTATTCCCATAACTAAAGTTAGCATAACTGAGAAAATACCAATTAGAAAACTTTTATAAAAACGAACCCATACAAAATCATTAATTTTTTCACCAGGAAAAACCGATAAAGAAATTCCAAAATCTAGATGAATTATATTTTTTAAATATATGCCATATCTAATAATAAGTGGCTGGTTAAGCCCATATTTTTCTTCTACAGCACGTTTAGCTGCCTCATCAAGGCCAGCAGTTAGACCTGTTCCACCTGGAACTGAATTTATTAAGAAGAAGGTTATAGTAATAACAATGAAAGCAATAACAAAGAACTCTAGAATAACAGCAAACGCTTTAAGCATACTTGCTATTCAAGGAGATTTAATGTTAAATAATTTTTGATGCCATTTCAGTTTTCGCTTAAAACGGTTGTCAAAATCAACCAATTGCTTTTGTTCAACTAATTTTCCCGATATTTCTGAAATACTATCGGTAAAATAGGAATTTTGATTTTTTTGTTTCTGATTTTCCATAAATTCTCCTATAGCTCCTCTTCTCTTATATCAGTTGGCAGATTCTTCTTAGGTGGAAAGGCTGTGTCATAAGCAAATTGCAACGAGTAAGTAAATAAGTTTTCAGTGCCGCCAACTCTAGAAATTTCTCAATATGTGTCAACTTCCATTAAAGGTACAACCGGTGCTGCTTCACGCACTATTTTTTCTAAGCCAGCTATTATGGCAAAAGCGCTTTGTTCAGTTCATCCTTGTTTAATCTCTTCATCAGTGAACTGATTTGTAAAGAATGATGTTACCCTGTCATTAAATTGACTTAAGGATTCATGTTGAATTTTTCCTTGCTCATCCTTATAGGTTTCTTTTCTTAAAGAAAGCTCAACAATTTTGTTTCAAACTTTTTCAGCTGAGTTAGCTAAACCAAGACGGAATTTAATTTTTTCAACTTCCTTTTTGCGTTCATCCGAAATAGTTACTTTTCCGTTTTCATCTAATTTATAGCCTAATTCTTTAAAGTATTTTTCATATGTTCATGAACCTGAAGGGTTGTTTCTAAATCCAGTTTGCTTAGCATTTTCACTGTCAATTCCATCAGTTCTAAAGAACACTTTTACATAGCTATATGCATCAGAACCAAAGGCATCAAAGTTTCTGTACAATAAGTCAAATTCACCTTTTGTTCTAAAGTCTTCATAAACATTCTCTGGTAAGCTTTTTATTTCAATTTCTAAGAAGCCACCAAATGCTTTAGTCATAAAGTCTTGCAGTGCAATACCAGCGTTTTGATGCTCATCAGTCGAATTTGAAATGTATTTAAGTGTTATTTTCTTTAAGCCTGGATGCTTTTTCTTAAATGCATCCATATATTGGTTTGCTATTTTTAATTGAAAAGCCTTATCTGTTCTATCAACATGTTCAAATTTATAAGATTTAGACAAGTGGTTTAAGTGGCTGTAGTTTTGAACAGGGATAGGTGTTGTAAATTCAGTGTCATATTTAGTATATGTTTCTAAGTGGTCAAAACCTACCTCGATGGCATCACCAAATGATGACGAACCTTGACCAAATGCCGTTCAGGTAATAACTGGGTATGATGAGTTTCAGCCTACGATGTTAAGCATTTCATCCCTATTTATAGCATAATAAATAGCATTTCTTAAGTCCTCATCATACAAATATTTTGAATCAGAATTATTAGGAAGTTTTCTAAATCTCTCATCATCAAGGTTAAACGCTAAAGCAATTGTTCCAAAACCTGATGACTTCTTCATATACTTTCTATATTCTTTATCAGTTCAGTATGCTAATTGTTGGATAGCCGGAATTCTTGTAGCTGCTATATATTTATCATCATATAAAGCGGCATTTATATTTGGATCAGAGCTAAAGAATATTTTGATTCTTTCGCTAGATGTTTTGTCTGACGAGTAATATTTTGGGTTTTTAGACAGCAATAAATAACCTTGAGGCCCTAATACAACTTCACTGAGTAAGAAGGCTCCAGCAGTTAAAAACTTATCATGCCTTAGGCCAAATTCATTAATTCCCCCGTTAGTTTCAACAAACTTACGGTTAATAGGAAACAAGTTTGATTGCATATCTTGCACAACATTTGATAGTGATGAAGGTTCACTAGCTGAGTACTCTATTCTTAGTGAGTATTCATCTAAAGCAAGTTCACGATGTCATCTGTAGTTCTTTGGTTTAAATGAATCAACAAAATCATTAACTAATGTATTTTCCTTATAAAGCTTATTTACAGCTTGATTGTACGAATCAACATTACTATCACTATAAGAAGCAGAAAGCTTAGCTTTTAGTGCTCTTGACTTTTTCATTAATTCTTGAAACAAGTTAGAGAACTTTTGTCTAGGGTCACTAAAAAGATATTTTTTGATCTTAACAGCCTTACGTTGCGGGATTTGTTTTAACTCTTCTTCGCTATGTTTACCTTGTAAGTAATCATAATTAGGAAGCATTATTATTGTTTCATCTTTGGTTGGATCAAAATCAGGCGAGTAAGGAATGCTAGAAAGAATTTCTCTATTTGAATAATTTCAGTAAAGTCTTCCTGAATATAGGCCTAATTTTTTTACTGCATCTTTTAGTTTATTCAGAATTTTGTGTTCTTTAGTTTTGATTTCATTAATTTCATTTTGACTTAAGTTTTTACCTTTAAATTTACCATCTTTAAGAATTTGCTCTAACTGAGATGGATAAAGTTCTTTGTATGATGGATCAAAAACATCGTACATTACTTTGTTATCTATTTTCTTAAACAAAGGATATTGGAAAGGGTTTTGATAGGTTATACCAAATTCCTTTATGTACTCTTGCTGAATGTCAACAACAGCTTGAGCATAGGCAAATTTTCTTTGCAAAATAGTTGTAAGTCTTTGACTACCAGTTGATAAATCTAAAATATAGTGAATAGCATCAATATAGTCATCAGCTACCACTTCATCGCCATTGCTTCAGCGACTTTTTCCTTCATTAAGCAGAATATTCATTGACTGAATTGCATTTCCACCAGACTGTAGGATGCTAACTGGCTGATATTCGTCTCTATCTGAGCTAAGTGAACCAGTTGTTGAGCCTAACTGATCTAGAGGATAGAATCTTGAGCTAGGCGTAGCAGCAGGAGTAACCTTTTCAAAGTATTTATCAATTTGAGTTTTGCCTTGTTTAATTTCTTCAGGAGTTAGTCTTTGCTCATTGTTATAGGCACCAATAGGCAATTCTGGCAGACTTAAAATTCTTTTAAGTGCTTCATCAGGGGCAGACTTTATAGGAGCTTCAACTAATGATGGCAACACTTTATAAACAGATGAGAATTTAATGTAGTTAAGGGAGTTAATAGGTTCAGAAACTAATCCAAGGTCATAATTTCTTTCAATTTTGCCACATTTAGCAGCCACTAAAGGTATTAAGGCAGAATTGAATGCAATCGCCCCTAATAAAATTTTTTTAATTCTTTTCATCATATCTCCTTAACTATTTAACCCCATTAAATTGGTCATAAACATATAGAATATGTTCATAAACTTTATTGCCATTTTCATCTATTTTATAAGGTTTTTCGCTTTTTGCCATTCTTATTGAAGCTTGTGAGAATGTCTTACCATTTTCAGCAATTGATTCTCATTGACCTAGGTCAGCATTAAGAATATCTTTAGTTCCCTGTTCATCACTAGAGAAGTAAACTGAATATGTATGTCCTGGGAGCAGAAGTGCATTTCTATATTTTGACATTATTCCATAGTCACTTACTCAAGAAACAAAACCTTTACCTTTGTGTTTTCCATTTGCATCGCTGTAGTCATATTGTTCATCAGCTAATGTGTGACGGATTTTACTTCTTTCTTCATCGCTTTTAGCTTCATTATGCTTTTTCTCATTTTCAATGTTTTGAGTTTTGTAGTAAAACATATTGCTTGTGTTATCTTTAGTTATCTTTAAGGTTTTAACTTCACCAGTTTTTTTGTCTTTAAAAGCAATGTAGTTTGCTTTGTCAGCAATGTCACTAGATAAGTAACCAAACATTGCTACAGCATCCTTACTTCCATCTCTTCATATACCAGAGATATTTCTCTTGCCAACGCCCTGAGATTGGATATAGTATTGTCAGTAAGCTCTAGCTCTAGTATTTACTACTTTTCCTTCTAAGTCTTTAATTCTGATTGTGTCATCAACTATTTCTTTACCTTTATCATCGTAAAGTTTGAAGCCTAAGAAGTCACGATATCATCTGTCCTTAAATCAACCATTGTTTATTGATTGGAACTCGCCAAAGTAACTATTGTTGTAGTTTGAATCATCGCTTAGGTTTTTATCTTCTGATAAAACAGCTTTTTTGTATCTTAAATTTAGCGCATCAGCTTTATATTTTTCTTCATTATCAGCTAATCTTTCATAATCTAAGATAGCATTTGTAATACCATTACGTCCGCTCCTATCATTCAATTTAAGTGCTTTAGATTTTCACTTAGCAGTAGTAGTGCCATCCACAACGTATTCTAAACCAGTGTTTGATTCACTTATATTAGATAAGAACGAAGGCATATTGCCAAAATCATGATTTGATGGAGAGTATGTAATTTGTAAGTTATCACGGTTTATAACTTCAGCAAAGTTATATGTATAGTCAGAGAACAATTCATTGAACTTACGTTCTGTTTTATTTATAAAGTAATTCTTTACATCATTAGATGGACCAGTATGGAATGCAGCATTAGCCAATGATGTGAATATATTTACTAATTCATATTGTTGTAATGCTACATGTACAAAAGTTTGGTCGGTGTATAGCTGAATTTTGCCATCAAACACAAGCGAGTCAACTAAAGTTATTGCTTTTAAATCTACTTCGAATTTTTCAGCAAGTTTTTCATATGTTTTGATTGTATCTTCAGCACCAATTTCTCATTTTTTTCTATCAGCACCGTCAATTTTAAACTCTTGTTTTTTGAACTCACCATAACCGTGTTTTTGGTCAAAAATTCACATTGCATCTTTATTTTTATCTTTAAGCTTGTCGAATGTTAAAGCCGAGTTAAACATTGCAAATAGTGATGAGCTAAATCTTCTCATAATGTCATTAGCTCACATTTGGTTAGATGAATCGGCAGAAGCTTTTTTATAGAATTCTCTGAAGACATTTTTTTCTTCTTCAGACATTTCTGTCATGTTACCTAATTTGTCTATTATCTCTGTTTTATAGGCTTTTTTGAATTTTTCTATATCAACTTTAGAATTAACATAATCAACTGTTCAGTTAACTGTATCACTGTTTTTATCATACTTAGCTTTAGTTAAGTCAACATTAACAAACTCTAGTCATTTTTTGTAGTCTTCAAACTCAATTGAGCCATCTTTACTAATTGCAGAAGCAAATGAATTAAACAAACCAGTTAACACATTATGATCTAAACGTTTTAGACTTTCAGTGTAGTTCATTTTTAATTTAGATACTTGTGTAAAGTCAGCTTTTGAAGTATCTGGGAATGAAATAACATGACCTAAGCTGTCTAGCATATTTCAAATTCCATTAGGATTTGAGCTAGATGTTATAAATGTTGGTGTGTATTTTGATAGTCATTTAATGATCTTCTTAGAGTTAAATACTTGAAGATAATCTCTAGGTAATGATTGAGCAAAGAATGGATCTGCAAATGCAGTTTCTAACTTAACATTAGGCATATACATTGTATCTTTATCAATTCATAATATTTGACCAGCACCACCATTTATATTGTTGTTAAGTGAGTTTCCTGAGTTAAATAAGGCGCCTAAAACGTGCCCTAACTTAATATCAGATGATGTTCCGTTGACCGTATGTGGAGCGCTACTGTTGTTCCTGTTTATATAATATCTAGGATTTTCGTAAATTAGATTACTTGGAAGTGCTTTAAGGATGTTTGATGATGTATTTTCTGAGCCATCTTTATTGTAGTATTTAATAAATGGTATTTGACCATCTTTGCCTTTTTTATAGTATCCTTGGTCAGGATCTCTGTTAGCAAGGTAATTTTTGTATATATTAGAAAACATATTTGTTACAGTGCTTGGCAACCTTGTGCCAAATATATTTCTAGTCTCCGGATAGTCAATTGAAATCGTAGGATCAAGCGACAATCTTGTGTCTGAAGTGTTTCATCCATTAATGTTAAATCTATCAACAATTAGTGATTTAATTGTTTTAACAATTGTATTTATCTTATCATTAACAAACTTAACTGCATTTTTGTCATAGTATGGACTTTTTGTGTCAGTTAAATCAACATTTAATGGAACACTAAGCACGGGTGAACCATCAGCATTATGCATTAGTACTTTATGTATTATTACATAGTTTCCTTCAGCATCTTTTACGCCTTCAACAACCTTAGGTTCAATTACTTTTAAACCATTCTTAATTACTTCTTCAAATTCAATTAATTTGCCTTGACCATCTTTAATTATGCCTTTTAGCATTGAAAGACTAGCTTCTTTGAACTCATATTCGCCTTTATCGTTCTTAACCATATACTTAACTTTTGCAGCATCTTTCAATGCGCTGTTAACTGTTGGGTTAAGTGTACCTGAGTAGTAGTCAATAGCATTAATAACTCACATGTCAAATGGACTTAGTCATTTTTCATCAGCACCCTTCAATCCATTTTGTTCTCTTCTGTTCTTAACTGCTTCAAGCATTCCAGCAAAGTCTTGTAAGAAACGTCTGTTCTTATTTGACAGTGCTTTTCATAAATCTCTATCTTCTAAACCAACACCTCATATGTCTGATTCTTTTTCCATTGATTTTATAGCATCATCAGGCTTATCGTCAAATGTTATTTTGCCATCTTTACCTTTTTTGGCAAAACGGAATTCAGCATATTCACCATAGTCTTTAAGTGCTCCAAATTCATCTAAAAGACGTTTTGTGCCTAGTTCTACGTGGGTACGAGCCTTAAGATACAATTCAACAGCATCTTTGCTATAGTAGTTATTAATATTAGGTGTTGCATTTGGTGTAAGCGCACTAACAAATATTGGATCACTTCCTTTGTTACTCAAGTCATGAGCGCCATTTAAAGTTATGTGGTGACCATATTCATGGGCTCCAACAAATTTAAGGAAGTCAGTTGATATACCTTTAAAGTTAGGATCTGACATTTTCAAAATTGCTCATAACCCAACACGGCTATTTTTAGTAAAGCCTAGGTAATAGCCGTTTTCTAATGAATATTCCATTACACCATCAGAGTTAATTGACTTTTTAATGTGTAAGCCTTCTAGTCACTCACCAGCATAAGGAACTTCTTTTAGTAGCTCGTCAGTCAATCCTTCATATGCATCAGCAAAAACATCATATGATCTTTCTGATTTGCCTGTTTCTGGATTGCTAACTTCATTTTCTTCTTTTATAACTGAAGGAGCAACCATCTTTTTGTAGCCTAATACTGAGAAAAATTCATTCATATTTTTAATAATATTTTTATCAGCATTAGCATCTACTGAAAATTTGACAAATTTGCTACCAAATTTTGTTTCTGAACCAAAAGCATTTTCAGGATCAACATTCTTAATAGTAACTTCTAATGAGCTTCCGTTTTTCTTAATATCTGAAATGTCTGCTTTAAAAATTAATTTATCAATTTCAGCGGCAGTAGCATTTGGCTTAAGTATTTTTTTCTTAGTTAGAATATCAATAAGCTCAATTTTTGACTTAGCTATAATAACATCATTTTCATTAGTTATTTGTCTTGCTTGAACATTTTTATCTAGCTCTCTAGCTTTTTTTAGCAACTGATTTTTTCTAATTCCTTCAACAATCTTAGCCGAATGTGTTAATGAGTGATTATATGCTTCATATAATTTATGATCTCTTATAGCAGGAGCAATTAATGTGTTAAAGTATTCACCAAGACCATTTAAATATTTGCCAAATTTGTCAATACTTTTATCTATATCTTGCTCAACTTTAGCCATTCTTCCTACAAATGAGTTGAATAGAACCTCACCATTTATAGGAGCAGTACCTGCTTTAGGAGTTAATTGTGGGAGCTTTTTAAATTTAGATAATTCAGCCTCAATTTTTTTAAAGTTTTCAACTGTTAAAGCTTGCAAATAAGTCTTTTTAGCTTTTTCATCAATATCTTTTCTCTTGTTAATATAGTCAGTTAATTTTGTTAATTTACTTTTGTCCGATTTTAAAACATCTATGAATGGGGAAGTTACTCAAGCAGCTTGATATTTTGAAATGTCTCTGTTAGTTTTAGTTTCTCATCCCTCATTGTTTAAGAAACCTAATATCAAGGTCTTATATGAGGTTAGTTCTTTAACAATTTCTTCTATTCTCTTAGACAAATTATTAAATTCTTGCGCATAGTTGCTTAATTCACTATTTTGTGAACTTTCAATATTGAATTTTTTATTAAATTCAGTGACTATATCAGAAAGCGCTGATAAATCAGAAACAACGCTTGAGTTATCATAGTCATCTTTGTTAATTTGTTTATAAATTGATTCAATTTTAGTATTAAAATGTTTCAAAAGACTATTTGAGAAATTATCTTTTTGCTCTTTATGCTTTTGATTTTCCTGAAGTATTTTTGTTACTAAACCTGTGGCTTGTTTTTGCAATTCAGCAACAAATTTTTTGAGTGTCTCTATTGTTGATACTTCAATACCATTAACATTAGAATATAAGGCTTTTAGGAAATTGTCTAGATTTAAATTTTGATTGCTAACTGTAGCGTTACCAGGAAGTGGCAAGTTTCTTCCTAGTCTTCTTACAATATCTCCAACAGTACCACCTGACTCACGTGTTGGATTCTCAAATTTCTTTAAAAATTCAGGAACTGATTTATTGTTTATAGATTCGTTTTCATCACCATTTTTGGCTGTCTTAAGTTCCCTATAAAGAACTTTATATTGTTCAACAATTATGTTTTGTTTGAAATTGCTTATAAAAGCTTCAGATTCTTTCTTGTAAGCATTAGTTATATTATTTTCAAATGATTTTAACTCATTGCCTAGTTGCGATGAATTTTCTGATTCTTTAATTTTCTTCATTTCACTATCAACAGCTGAATCGGACTTTTTAATATCATTTAGATAAGAATTAGCCTTAGCAACAATTGCGTCATTCATAATGCTTGATTCTAGTGCCGTTGTAAAGTTTGAGAGATCTTTTTTAAATGAAGCAACATTGGCCCTTTCGCTTTTTGCCTCATTTTCAAATAAAGAAAGCAGATCTTCTTTTAGTGACGATGAATTTAGTAATGCAGACTCATTTTTATTTGAATCTTCTTCAAATTTTTTGTGAAGGTTGTTGTAAATCTCGGCATATTCAGTGTGCTTATTGCCATTCTTTAAACTTCTTAGATGTTGATTGCCACGTTGTAGCAAATCTTTTTCAGCTCTTAGTTTATCAAGCTCATCTTTGTAATTTAGATATGTTTCATAAGCTTCAAAATAAGCCTTAGCTTCATTGTTTACCATCGGCCTGATTTTTGTTCTTATATCTGTGTTTAATTCACCTAAAACTCTTTTTAGTCTATTTAGCTCTTTGAATAAGTTACTTTCAAGTGAAGTGTTTTTATAATTTAAAAACACACTTAATTCAGCCTCAAATTTGTTAAATGGAACTAATAAGTGCAGGGCAGGAAGAGATTTTAAATCTATCTTATTTTTAATGTCACTCAATTCATTAAAAGTAGTTTTATGTCAGTTTTTGAAAAATCTAAGTTGTTCTAATTGTTCAGCAAGCACAACAGAATCAGCAAAAAGTTTATCAATCTCTTGCCCTAATTTGTTGATTTTTGCAGTCTCACCAGTTTTATTTAATAGTGTAGCTTTTTCCGCTTTAAGCTTTTTAATAGAGTCCTCAACTTTTTTTAGGTCATCAGAATATTTTTTCTTAAGTTGATCATATACTGAATGAGATTTATCACTAGCTTTTTCATAAAATTCTTTAACTAATGCAAGCACACGGTCTGCATATGATTTTAAAACTTCAGTTAAGGTTTTTGAATCATCAATTTTGTGACTTTCTAGAGCCTTTATTAAAACCACGTTTGTTATTTTGTCTCATTTAGACTTAGATGAAGATTCTTTAACTTGTCTCTTAATGATGGTTTTTCGGGTTTCATCTAATTTCTTCTCTATAGCATCTTCATCGCCATATTTTAGTAATGAATATTGAGCAGCATAATCTTCATTGCTTAGTGTTTGTGCAATTTGTTTTTTACTTTCTTCGACTAATTTAATGTATTCTTCAACTTTTTTATTTAAGCTTGTTGATGAATTATTAAACGAGCTTATAAGTTTTTTGTAAGCATTTACTAATTCACTGTTGTTTTGCACATTTTGTGAGCTTAAAAAGCTTAGTTGGTAATCAGATAATTGCATTAAGAAAGTCGAGTTATATCTTTTTGCAATGTTTTTCTTATATTCATCAATATCTTTTTTTAGCTCTTTAACTAAATTTATAGCTTTTTGGAAATCAATTTTAGCGTTTATAACTCTAGCGATCTTATTTTGAATGTGATTGTCATTTTCATCAATTTTGTCTCTAAGTTCTCTAATTTTATTACCTAGTTCTATTTCTTTAAGTTTGTCATCATCAGTAGATTTTCCTGAATTAATTTTTTCGACTAATTGTGAACTTTCTGCAAGAAGTTTAGTTAATTTCTCAAATTCATTCTGACTATGTTTTTTGATAAAACCATTAATAGTTTTTCCTTCATCATCTTCAGCATTATCATCTCCAAGTGCTTTTGTTAAGTATTCCAAAACAACATTAGCATTAGAGCTTCAAAACTCATCAAAGTTCTTTTTGTTGGTTTTAGGATCCAACACTTCTGAGTATAGTAAGCTAAAATCTTTAGGGAATAAGTCTTTATTCTCATAATATGGAGCCACTAGCTTTTTAATTGCTTCAACTTTGTTATCGAACTTAGCGATTTCTGCATTAATTTTTTCTAAATCTTTCTTAAGAGTTTCACGCTTGTTGGAAATAGTAGCATAGTCAAAATCAGCACCTAAATGTGCGTTTTTCTTACTTAATTCAGTTTTTTGATCATTAACAAATTTTGAATACGCATAAAACTCAGTTGCCCCATCTTGAAGAATGTTTTTTCTATCCTTAACAAATTCTTCTAGATTGTAAAAATCTCTTCAGTTTAATTTCGCTTTTGTATTAGCATCAACCAAGGTTTCAACTGAAATTAATTCAGAAGGCAAGTAAGCCACATCAGTTGCAAAATAGTCTTTTTCAACAAATTGCTCAGTTGGACTTGTGCCTGTAGTTAGTCTATTTAACTGTTGAGTAGTATCAAAAACAGTTTTATCAACTTGTTTAAGAAGCTTTGCTTTTTCAGAGGCATTTTTAGACGAAAACGATTCAGATTGCAATTTATCAATGCTTGGATCATTGATAAAAGAGTCATACATAGTAACAAGAGAATTTAATGTTTCAATACCATCTGTTTTAATGCCAAATTTGCTTGATAATTCATTTGCAAATGTTGTTATTTTGCCAGTTTTTTTATTTGTGTCTAATAAAGCGGAAGCTCTTTCCTTGTTTTTGCTTAGGATTTCGGTCAATGCATCAACAAGTTTTTGTTGTGCACCACTGTTATTGCCGTTTGTTGTTTCGCTACTATTTACATCTTTTAATTCATTTAGCAAGCTTTTATCATCTTCATTCAACTGTTGTGCGTTTTTAATTGTGAGCTCAATTCTTTTAATTTCTCTTTCCAAAGTGAGTTTAAGTTTAGTATCCGAGCTTGCCTTGTTTATAGCATCTTTAAACTGTTTAACATTATTTTCAAGAGTTTTTATAGTCCCTTCTCTTTCTTTGACTCTGCTTTCTCGAGTTTTCTTGAAAATTGTAATGTTAATAACAGTTTCAGCAGCTTTTTTGTCAGCTGTTGCTTTAGTCTTTCGAGCTTCTAAATCTTTTTTCTTTGTTTCATTACTATTAGCTTTTTTAATATCATCCTCAAGTTGTTTTATAAGCTTGTCAGCATCTTCAATAGCCTTCCTTGCACCAGCATAGTTACGTAAGTCAGTCTCCATATATTCAATGGTTTGTCTTAATGTTAGTCACTCTCTATAAAGGCCATTTAACTCACTAAATTTTGCTAATGAATTTTTAAGAGTTTCTTCAGAAAACTTGTTTGGCTCAAATTTTGTTCTAATTTGTTCAATAAAACGAGAAGTTAAGTCTTCAATTAAATTTTTTACAGTCTTTAGAGCTTTATCAAACTGAATATATTTATTTAAATTTTTAAATGACTTCTCGCCATTTTGACCTGTAGATGAGTTTAAAACTTCACCAAAAGCATTGTGAATTGTGTATGATGAACCATCATCAAAATGAATAAGTAATGCTTTATCTACTATTTCATTAGTATTGTTGTAATTATTTGTTTTTATTTCGGCATTGGCAATAATCTTTTCTTCAAAATTAACATTTTCTGCACTAAAGCCGTCTAAAAGTTTTAATGAATCTTTGTCTTTATATTCTTTTAATTTCGTAGCGAATTTTTCTTTTGCTTCAGCCAAACTATTAGCCGCAACAATCAATAAATATGGTGATTTTTGAACTAACCTGTTTCTTTCAACATCTGAATAAGTAACTTTTAGTACTTGCTTTTCTCAATCTGGACGTCTAAGAGCATAAACTTTTTGATTTTTTAGATATCTAACATTTGTAATTCCTCTGAAGAATTGTTCATTAATTGTCTTATTTGAAATATTAGCAAGAGCATTATACTTGCCAATGTTTGCTAAAAATTTTCTTAATTCAGGCTCACTAAGAACACTTTTGTTCAATTTGTAAGTGAGTGAGTCTTGAGCATTACCCCTTCCACTTAGACTAGAGTAAATTGGAAGTGTGCCAAAAAACGCATCAGGGAAAAACTTGATGGTTGTGTATTCTTTATTTTTGTTTGAGTGTGAACCTAGGGTTATGTTGTTTCCAGCCATTTCAACACCCTTAACAATCGAGAATGACTTAAGTGTAATAATTTCAGGCCCTCAAGATACATTTTTCATAAATCATTCAGTAAATTTGTAAAACTCTATAGGGCTAACCGCTTCAATGTATTGGTTGTAAAAGTTAAATGAGCCATATTTTATGTTCAAATATGGTAATGCATGATGCTTAGCATAGTACTTATCTAGGTATTCAGTTGTTGTTAATCTAGTTTTACCATCAGTTACAACCTCGCTAAGCGGATCATAATCCACTTTGTGCTTATTATTATGAACTTCTAGAAAGTATGATTTAGGCTTAGCATTTCTGCCAATAAAAATGTTTTTAAGCTCAGCTTCGTCAGTGAAGTTTTTTCTACCTAATTTCTCATTTGAGGTTTTTGAATAGCCATACATTGCACCAAGAGTTATAGCTGTTATTCCAGCCAAAACACCCCCAGATATTGCGTATTTGTGTCACACGTGTTTTTTAAGGTTTATTTTAGGCATAAAGCCTCCATATTAAGTTAATGATTGCATTGTAGATATCTTGCAAAAAGTTATTGTGTTATGAAGAAGAATGAAAATTAATACAAAATAAAATAAAGAAGGATTTTTGCCCTACTTTATTTTGTTACTCTTAGATTAATAAAACAACAAATATTATTTACATAAAAATAACCTAATAAATTAGAGCCAAACATAAAATATCATTAAGATAATGTTCTTAATGTTTGAGTTTTTGCTCATTCGATTATATAGGTTGTGAAAATTCATAACATATTTATTTTAAATAAAAAATTAAAATTGTTATAAAAAATTTAAAATTAATTTATTATTGATAGATTTTAATAATATAGGTTCTAAATTTCTAATAAATTGGTAGTTAGACCAGCACATTTAAAAAATAGATTGAATATTCATTAAGAAAGAAAAAGCATCACAAGTTAACTTGCGGCGCTTTTTCTTGCCTTTTGTTAAAATTTGAGTATCAAATTTAAAAAATGAAAGGCATTTAAATTAGATATGATTAGCAATAACAAAAATAATATTTGTTCAACTGACATATGCTTGCTTAAAAAGAAATTAAATCTGAATGGCAAGTACGAGTTCAATTATGTGCATTATGTAATTGATGAAGCAAATTGGGATGAAATATTAAATAATTCAAATCTCAAAACCAATAAAAACAACATTAGTCCATTGCATCTTAAAGAAATTCTTGAAAAGCTAATATCTGGTCATAATATTAAAACTGTTTCTGATGCTGTAGGTTTTAAATCTAGAGCAATTTATAACTTATTTGACAGAATTACAGTCGGAACAAAAATTGATTATGCTAAATACCAAAAGAGTTGTAAATTGTGTGGTATAGACTTAAAAGACGAAACAATATACGAAATTAGTATTCTAAAATTTTTAAACTTAATAGAAACAAGACATAATTCAAAAAGATTAGAAAACAACCTTAAGCTACAGAAAAAGCACAAAGACTTTTCTAAGTTCTGCAAGTAATTAATTTGCTTTTACTGCACAAATAATAATTAGAAAATAAAGCTGTTAAACTTCTGTTGATAGCATTATTTTTAAATACAAAGAGAACTACAAAATTCATATATTTCATCACCTCAAAACTTTTATCGTATATTGCTAAACATAGGGCTTTTGGTCTCAAATTAGATATTCTTCCATATAAATCAAATGGTAAATATGGAAACAGCACAACAGTAAAACATAAGACTAAGCAACGGACAATATTCTTGTTATTGATACATTAACTAATGATAATAGAAGTGAAAATTACAAACTTCCAGAGATAGAATCTATCAAAGAATTTTCCATTGTTATCCTTATTCATCATCAGAAAAAGGTAGCATTCAAAATGCTCGCAGACTTTTAAGAAGATGCATTACAAAGGAAAATCTATAGATAAATATGTTGGTCAAGATCTAAAACTAATAGCCGATTTTATAAATTCACATCCAAGAATTTATAAAGGAGTCTCAGGCTTTAAATGCGTTAAGCAAATGCAATAAAAATTAACATCAACACAAAATTTTGCACTTTTGAGTACTCAAAAGTATCTTTTCTTTATTCTTTTCTTATTCTTTTAGCCATTTTTATGCCAGAATCGTTAAAAATTGATATTGTCTTTCCAATACTCAAATTAGGTGCTTTTTGCTTTAAAAATTTATAAAACAAAATGAACATATTCATTAACAAAGCAAAAAGCACCACAAGTTAACTTGCGGCGCTTTTTGTTGCCTTTTGTTAAAATTTGAGTATCTAAATTAAAAAAGAAAGGCTTTTACATTATATATGATTAGCAATGACAAAAATACTAGTTATTCAACTGACCTATGCTTGCTTAAAAAGAAATTAAATGTGCACGGCAAGTACAAGTTTAATTATGTACATTATGTAATTGATGAAACGAATTGAGATGAAATATTGACCAAGTCAAATCACAAAACCAATAAAAATAACATTAGCCCGTTGAGACTTAAAGAAATTCTTGAAAAGCTAATATCTGGTCATAATATTAAAACTGTTTCTGATGCTGTAGGTTTTAAATCTAGAGCAATTTATAACTTATTTGACAGAATTACAGTCGGAACAAAAATTGATTATGCTAAATACCAAAAGAGTTGTAAATTGTGTGGTATGGACTTAAAAGGCAAAACAATATATGTAATTAGTGCTCTCAAATTTTTGAATTTAATTGAAACAAGACATGATTCAAAAAGATTAGAAAACAATTCTAAATTGCTTATGAAATACATTGAGATTTTTAAGTTTTACAAACAGTTACTGTACTTTTATTTGAAGAATAGAAATAGTTTTAACTTAGATAGTAAAGCTGTTAAACAGTCTGTGGCAAGCATTATTTTTAAATACATAAGAGAACTAGAAGCACAGGGAAAGCTTCAAAATTCATATATTCCATCAGTTCAAAACTTTTACCGTATATTGGCTAAACATAGTGCTTTTGGTCTAAAATTAGATATTCTTCCATATAAATCAAACGGTAAATATGGAAGTAGAACAACAGTAAAGCATGAGACAAAGAAGAAAACAATAGGCAAACTTATTACTGAACGTCCAGAATCAGTTAATTTAAGGCTAAATGACAATGATTATGAAATGGACACTGTAATTGGTTTAAGATCTGACAATTATTGCATTCTTACATTAATCAACAGAAAATCTAGAATGTTTTATTGCACGCTCTCTAGAAGAAATGCAAAAGCAATAAAAGAAAATTTGGAGAAATTGATTAAGGACAATAATCTTGTTATTGACACATTAACTATTGATAATGGAAGTGAAAATTACAAACTTCCAGAGATAGAATCAATCAAAGAAATTTTCCATTGTCATCCTTATTCATCATCAGAAAAAGGTAGCATTGAAAATGCTCACAGGCTTTTAAGAAGATACATTCCAAAGGGAAAATCTATAGATAAATATGTTGGTCAAGATCTAAAACCAATAGCCGATTTTATAAATTCACATCCAAGAATTTATAAAGGTGTCTCAGGCTTTAAATGTGCTAAGCAAATGCAATAAAAATTAACATCAACACAAAATTTTGCACTTTTGAGTACTCAAAAGTATCTTTTCTTTATTCTTTTTTTATGCTTTAGGCCATTTTCTTGTCAGAACAACCAAAAATTGGTATTATTTTTTCAATACTCAAATTAGGTGCTTTTTAATTTAAGAATTTATAAAACAAAATGAACAAGCTGTAGACAATTAAATAATTGCTTACTATAATATAATTTTGTTATGTTAAAAATTTATGTTTGTGGGCCAACAGTTTATAACGATCCTCATATAGGCAATCTAAGACCTATAGTGACTTTTGACTTTATGCTTAAGGCTTATAGGGAATTAGGCAAAGAATTTAAATTTGTGCACAACATCACTGATGTTGATGACAAAATTATTAATAAGGCAATTCAATTAGATATAAAAGAAAGTGAAGTAGCTTCATATTATTTCAAGAGTTATCAAAAGATATTAAGAAAGCTTAATGTAAACACAATTAGCAAAATTGAAAAAGTTACTCATAATATAAGTTATATTAATAAGTATATCAATAGATTATACGAATCTGGCAATGCTTATAAGGATGTTAATGGAAATGTTTGGTTTGATGTTTTAAAAAACAAAGATAGTTATGGAGTAGTGTCTAACCAAAATTTAGACAATATGGTTTTTGAAGAAAACAGCCTTCATAAAAAGTTTAAAGCTGATTTTGCTCTTTGAAAATCAACAGCTGTTGGTATAAAATTTTATTCTAATTTTGGAGCAGGCAGACCAGGATGACACACTGAGTGTTGCGCCCTGATTGATAAGCATTTTGGTCAAAATGGTGTTGATATCCACGGTGGCGGAATGGACTTAACTTTTCCGCATCATGAAAATGAAAATATTCAACACTATGCCTTGTATGGCAAGCCTTTGACTAAAGAATGAATTCGTTGTGGACAATTAAACCTTGATGGCGAAAAAATGTCTAAATCAGTTGGAAATGTGATTTTAGCAAATGATTTTATTAATGCTTATGGAGCCACTATATTGAAGTTGATATTTTTTAATGCTAAAGTTAGTGCTAACATTAATATCACTAAAGAATTAATTGAAAATATGGAAGCCATCGAAATAAAGTATAAAAAAGTACTGTTCAAAATTTTCACTCTCTTTAAAGACAAAATCATTAGTAATGAGGCTTATGAAAAGTCCGAAATAGTATTAAAGGCTCTAGAATCTGTTTCGAAACTAGAATTTTCTGACTTTAATTTCCAATTGAACAACGAAATTAGGCAATTTAATAAAAGCCCTTCATTAGAGAGAGCAAAAGATATTTTTTTTATACTTTCACTTTTCCACAAGGAATTAACAAGCATAAATTCATACAAAAAATATTTAGACATATATGACAAATGACATTATTTTATAGGTATTAAAGACTATAAAAGTGCAGATAAGCTAAGAGAAAAATTAATAAAAAATCACTTGATTTAGTAATTATTCACACTGGAATAAGTTATGAAAAAATGAGGTTACCTTTATGAAAAAATTATATATGTGTGGCAAGAACTCAGTTACTGATGCAATTAAAGCGAAACTTCCTATTGAAGCAGTTTATGTGATGAGTAATTTCCATGCTGAAAAAATTAAGGAGTTTTCAAATATAAAAACAGTAGTAAAGGATGCTAATTTTTTTAAGGATTATAATTCAGAAAATCATCAAGGCTATTTATTGTTTTTAAAAGACTTTAATTACTATGAAATAGACATAATTAAAAAAGACAATCCTAAAACTGTGCTTATTTTAGATCACATTCAAGATCCACATAATTTTGGAGCAATATTAAGAACTGCAAATGCAGCAGGAATCAAGCACATAATTATTCCAAAGGACAGATCGACTGATGTAACTTCAACTGTACTAAAGGTAAGTTCAGGTGGCTTTGTTGGGGTTAAGATCATAAAAGTTAGCAATATTGTAGCAAGTATTAACAAACTTAAATCATGAGGTTTTTGAATTTATTCTTCACTGTTAGATCAAAATGCTGTTCCATACAATAAGGTTGAATATAATGAACATTGTGCATTGGTTGTCGGAAATGAAGAAAAAGGAATTTCCAAGCCTATAATTAATACAACTGATGTTAAGGTTTATATTCCACAGTTTGGCACAGTTCAATCAATGAATGTATCAGTTGCTACTGGAATTTTATTATTTGAATTAGTTAATAATGGTAAGTAGAAAAGTTTCCAAATTCAAAAAAATTTTACTAAGTGACCATAAAGATTTAGAAGATTTTTTCAATAGTTCTTCTAATTTAGAAATCATTATTGCAATTAACAATAATTTAAGATCTGAAGTATTAAACTTTATCAATAAAGTTATATCAACTTATAAAAAAGTTCCTATAACAGCAGACGATATATATAATGAATTTTTAAATGACTGCCCAGTTATTTTGCGTAAGTATAAGTATCAAAGTGAGTCTAACTTTTACGCATATATAGCTCAAGTAGTTAAGAATTTTTGTCTAAATAAACTTAATTATTGGCTTCGTAAGAAAAGGTCAATAGATTTGAATATGTCTTCAATCGATGAAATGATTTATATAACAGACATTAGCGCAGAAAAAGAAATGAATGATAAAGTAGACCAAGTTGACTTTATAAGACTGTTTCACAGGTTTTTTAGCAAATCTGACATTGCAAATATTGAGCTTATTCTATCTAAAAAATGAATACCACATTCTACATACAAACTTAATTCCTATAGAGATAGTATTATCGAAAAAATAGCACTGTATTATTCTAGCTAAATCACCACCTTTTTAAAATCTTATAAAATTATGTATTTTATATATAATTTAATCTATGCTTAGAAAAAAAGTAACACTAAGTTGTGAAGATTGTCATAGTATGAATTATTCAACCAACAAAAGCTTGATGTCAGTTGATAGAATTACAGTCAAAAAATTTTGTAGAAAATGCAACAAACACACAATGCACAAGGAAGAGAAATAATGGTTAAGAAAAATACAGCAGAAAGTGAAGTAAAAGAAGCAAAAAAGAAGAAATTTTTGGTGCGTAAGTTCGTCAAGGAACTAAAAAGAGTCAGATGACCATCATCTAAAAAAAGTTGAGCTTCATTTATTCAAGTTATTGTGTTCTCATTGATATTTACCTTAATTGTTATTGGATTTGTTACTTTAATTACTTTTATTTTTACAAAATCTGGGATTAAAACAGGAGGCATTTAATACTTATGCAACGTTTCATGTGATATATGATTAGTACTGTTTCTGGAAAAGAAGACAAAGTTGTTGAGTCTTTAAAAAACAGAATTGTCAGTGAACAAGTTGAGGACTGTTTTAACCAAAATGCTACTGAAGAAGGTGCATTCAAAATTTTCAAAAAGCCTGTTTTGACTGCTAAAGAAGCCGAAAAGAAAGCACTTGGTGAGCCATATAAAGTTAAAATGAGCAATATGTATGGTGGCTACATTTTCATAAATATGGATATGACTGATAAAGCCTGATTTGTTGTGCGTAACACACAATATGTAACAGGATTAATAGGTTCAGCAGGTAAAGGAACAAAACCAACCCCGGTTACTAAAAAAGAAATTGATCTTGCTTTTGAGAAAGAAAAACAACTAATAGAAGATTTTAATTCTGGCAAAAATATTGACAAATTTACAGTTGGCGAAATAGTAGAAATTATCGAAGGACCATTCAAAGGTACCATTGGTAAAGTTTTAGAAGCTAATGAATCAATTCACAAAGTAACTGTTGAAGTTGAGCATTTTGGCAAAAAAGTTCCAACGGACTTTGATTATTCAGTAGTTGAAAGCAAGGAAAAATAATATTCATTAATAAAGCAAAAAGCACCACAAGTTAACTTGCGGCGCTTTTTGCTTTGTTAATAAATAGAAGCGAATTAATGAAGTAAGGACACTTACTTGTTTGTTTTAAATAAATAAGACAACACTTTAATAAAAAATCTATCGTGAGAATAAATGTGATTTATGCTTATTATCTGCCTTCTTATTCCAAACCAGTATCCCAAAAATACACAAACAAATAATGTATGTGTGCCAATTAATTAATTATATATCAAAAATTACAAAAAAACACAGGAAATAAAACACAAAAGGTGAAATTTTTCCACATTTTGTGTGTTTTTTTAATTTCCTAGACATTTGTGCAAAATGTCTGGGGGGGGGGATTTTATATAATAGTTAAAAATATATTAAATTTAGAAAGGGCGAGGTACGAAATGAAGAAAAAATGGTTAGTGAATTCTGGAATGCTAGCACTAACATTTCCTTTAGTTTCATCATCTTGTTTTAATAATATTAATCCTGCAAATAAGTCTGATGAACCTAGAGTAGAAGATAAAAAAGCTTTATCAGATGTTGTTAAAGTTGTTAATCTAGGTGAAATTAGCAAAAAAGACATAAAGACAATTATAGAAGCCTTAGTTGCAAAAACAGAAATCTTAAAAACAGCGATATAGATGTTATTTTGGATGCTAGTGAAAATAAAGCAGTAATTAAAGCTAAAAATGAAAATAAACACTACAGTGGTGAAGTAGTTGTTACTTTCAGTGTTAAAGCTACAGAAAATAATAAGAAACCGGAGCAAGAAGGCAAAGGTGAAAAAGACAAAAAGCCAGGAGAAGGTCAAAATAATGGCAAGCCAGGCGAAGACAAGCCTAATGAAATCAAGCCAAATAATGAAAATAGCTCACAATCAAATGGAAATAATAACCATAATAATAGCAACCGACCAATCCCAAAATTAGATAGACAAAGTTTACTGATGAACACATATAGAGACTCAATATCGGGACTAGATATAGAATTACACCCAACAGGTGAGCAAATTAAAAAAGAGAAAAAACGCTTAACTGATGAAGTTAAGAAAATTTTAGATCAAAACCTTAAAAATAATAAAGTTTTTTGAGCCGAAGCAGCAGCATCTAACTCTACTGCTAAAATTTTTGATGATACATATACTGACCAAAAAAATAAAGCTTTAGACAAACAAAAGAGACGTGAACAAGATGAAGCGCGTAGGCAATACTATCACAAATATCAGTCATCAGAAGCTACAATGAGATTATTTGATGATGAATACACTGATTTGGTTGAAGAAGCTTTAAATAGACAAATGTATAGAGAGCAAGAAGCATATTTCAAAGGCCTTATGCATGAATACTATTCAGCCGCTCATACAAAAGATCTTTTTGAATTACTAACAAAGCAAATCGATCATAAGAGTAACAAGAAGGCTGAGTTCAGAAAACAAATTGAAAAATTAACTGCTGAAAAACTAAAATTAGAAAAAGAATTTGCTGAATTAGAAACTAAGTCAGAAAAAGAGGAAGAAAGGTTAAGAGAATCTTACGAGTCACAACTAGTTCAGGTTGTTGATGCATATGAAGAAGAAAAAGCATTGCTAGTAAAACAAAGAGATTTGATTAATAAAAAGATAAGTGATCTATTAACTAAGCAAGACGAAATAAATAAGAGCAAAGCTGGTATTCAGGATGTTAAAGATTTAATTGAAGCATTAAGAGATGCTGAGTCATCTAATAAAGAGTATCAAGATTTTATAGATGATTTAGAGACAAAGATAAAGGAGGCTGAAGAACTTAGTGCTAAAACCATGGATCTAGAACGCAAGATTGAAGAGCTTCGTTCACTTATTTCATCAAGCTGACAAGAACAAAAAGATAAAGCAGAGAAATCTTGAAAAGAGGAAAAAGTTAAGACGGAGTCAATTCAAAAAGACTTAAAAAAGGAATTAAAAGAAGTTGAAGAAGAATCAAAAACATTAAAAAGACTAAAAAGAGATCTAACTGAAAACTTCTCGGACTCATTCTTCATTAACCCAAATGAAAATGAAGGCTTCAATCACCAAATTATAGAGGAAATAGACAAAGATATATTAATAGCTGAACATGAAAAGAAAGAACTTTATGCACTAGTAGCAGAGGCAAACAAAAAAGTTCTTGAAAAAGCTTACATATACTGCGAGTTACTTAATGCAGAAGGGAAGTTAAAGATATTAGAACAATATAATAAGAAGCTACAAAAACAGTTGAATGAAATTAGAGCATATGTTGCCGAAAATTCTTTAAAACGTTCTAGTGCAGAAGAACTTGCAAAACTATTTGCTGATAACATTGAAAAATTACAAGAGCTTATCTTAAAAAGTCTTCAAGCTTCACAAAGTGTTTCTGAACATGAACAAACTTTAGAATTATTAGAATCTGAAAAAGACAGCATTAATAAATCATTAGATGAACTAGAAAGCAGGTTTGAAAAGCAAAAGACAAATTTATTGGATAATCTTGATGAATCTATTCTTGATTTATCCTTTGAATATGAAGATCTAGAAGAACTAAAGTTAGAAGAAATTAAAGAAAAAGAGGCTCAAATTAAACAAAATGAAGAATCTATTCAAAAATTAAAAAAGTAATAAGCAATACAAAATCAAAACTAAGAGACCTTGGAAAAATAATTAATTTAGAAGCTCAGCTTCTATTTTTTATATGCTAATTTTAATTGCTTTTTCTCAAGAATTCAATAAACCAATACATTGCTAAAGCAAGTATAATTTTTTATAAGGAATTAAAATGAAACTATACACTAATAAAAATGTAAAGAAGATGAATAGAGTCTATAACAGATCACTAAAAAGATCTTTATTTAGCAAGAACATTTTGACAGTGAAAAAAGCAAAACGATCACTTTTAGAAATAGTTATAAAATTTTTCATCAAGATTGTTATGCTTGTTGCTGTTCCACTTAGTTTGAGAAAAAATAAAAACAAATTAGGTGAGTTAGTTGGTAGAGTATACAAAAGATTTACTAGCAGAGATTTTGTCTTTATTCCAGTTTCATTTGCATTTTATTCTCTTGTTTCATTTATACCAATAATATTAAGTGTAAGTGTTGCTCTATCACTAATTCCTGGTGAATTTAGCACTTTATTTAATAACGAGATTCTAAAAAGAATTATTCCTGGTTTAGATTCATTTATCAATTCAGTTCCACAAACATGAAATGCCAAAACATTTGTGCTTGTTATTACATTGTTTTTAGCATCATTATTCATTTCATCAAGCGGATTTGGCAAGTTTACTTATAGTATAAATTACATCTATAAGCATGAAACAACTGGCAATTATTTTTTTAATAGACTAAAAGGGTTTTTTATAGTTATTGGGATCGCACTATTTATTTTTATTTCTGCATTAATTTATTTATCAATTTATAAGCTCTTTGGAGTGCATAAGGCAAGTGAATTAGACAAAAATATTTACTTCTACATTGTATTTTCACTTTACTTAATGCTCAATTTATATGTCGGACTTTCTGTTTTATTTAAGATTAGTCCAGGATTTATTGTTCCATGGTCATCACTTCTTCCTGGTGTGCTTATTGCTTCGCTTCCAACTATGGTTTTTATTACAATATTTGGATATCTAACATCATTAATTGACTACTATAAATTCGGCATATTTGGAATTTTTATGTATATTGCACTTTTGGTGTCAATAATGTCATATTTTATGTATTTAGGCATAATAACAAACGCAGCATTTTACAAAACTTTTTATTCAAGATATACAACTCCTAAAAAAATTTGATTTAGAAAGTTTTATTAATTATGGTTTACGAAATAGGCTATAAAACAGATGTATACAGAAAATGTTAGAAAGAATACAAATATTTATTTTGAATTTCCTTGTTTTTTAGGCATTGTCTTGTCCACTTTTTTAAAAAATCCCACTTTTTAATTTATAATTTAATAAATTTTTATTTAATTATTAAATAATAAGTTTATGTGGGCGGATTAATGAATAATAAGTATAAAAGAATATTAATTAAGCTTTCTGGAGAAGGTTTAGTTAATAAGGAAAAAAGCTTAGCAATTGACTATGACTTAGTTGGCGATATTGCCCGTCAGCTAAAGCAAATTTCAGACAGAGGAATACAAATAAGTATAGTTATAGGCGGCGGAAACTTTTTTAGAGGCGCCAGTGCTGAAAAAAATGGAATTCCTAGAAACAGAGCTGATTACATTGGAATGCTAGCTACTATAATGAACGGGTTGGCATTAAAAAGCGGTTTTGAAAGAATTGGTTTAAAAACTCGTATTCAATCGTCATTAGTTGTTGATCAAAAGGTTGCTGAAAACTATGTTAATGAAAAAACAATAAAATACCTAGAAGAAGGCGAGGTTGTTATATTTGTTGGTGGAACCGGCAGACCATACTTTACAACAGACACTGCTGCAACATTATTTGCATCAGAAATAGGCGCAGAAGTGATTTTGATGGGCAAGAATGGTGTTTCTGGAATATATGATTGTGACCCTAAATCAAATAAGAATGCCAAAAAATTTGGAAAAATTTCTTATGATGAAATTTTAGATAAAAAGCTACAAGTAATGGATTTAACAGCCACAAGTATGGCTAGAGACAACAAGATAAATTTGATAATTTTTAATATTAATGAACCTAATGCTATTTTAAGAGCCATTGAAGGGGATATCGATCACACTGAGGTAGTAAGCTAATGGATACAGAATTAATTATTTTAGAATTAGAAGAAGAAATTGGGAAAGCAATAAATCACTTAGTTTTTGAACTTTCAAAAACGTCAACAGGAAGAGCTAATCCTCAATTGATTAGAGGTATAAAAATTAATTACTATGATACCTTAACACCAATAGAAGAGTTAGCAAATATTAGCGTGCCTGAAGCTCAGCAATTACTAATTAAACCTTTTGATGCAACAACTGTAAGAGACATAATCAAAGCAATAACAAATGCTCAATTAGGCATTAATCCTGTTGATGAAGGCAGCCAAATTCGTATAAAATTCCCACCATTAACAACTGAAAGAAAAAAAGAGTTAGTTAAAGCATTATCTAAGCACTCAGAAGCTGCTAAAGTTGGCATTAGAAACGCCCGTCAAAACGCCAACAAAATAATAAAATCTAATGATGAAATCTCTGAAGATGCTCAAAAAAGATATTTACTAGATGTTCAAAAAATTGTTGATAAAAACATTGAGCATGTAGACGAATTAGTATCCAAGAAAGAAAAAGAAATAATGACTGTTTAATTTAAATTGATCTCTATTTTTATAAATATTCTTTTTATAAAAGCCTATTATTATATAATACATTACACGGCAATTAGAGATCAGTTCTTGTGGCACCATAGCCAAAAGGCCAAGGCACGAGTCTGCAAAACTCCGATTTACCGGTTCGAGTCCGGTTGGTGCCTCCATATTATGCGCCCATAGCTCAACTGGACAGAGTGTTTGGCTACGGACCAAAAGGTTAGGGGTTCGACTCCTCTTGGGCGCGCCATATAACATTGTTACCAAGTTAGGCAAGTTGCCTAACTTTTTTATTATTTGTATATATGTTTATGACTGATAGTACTATAAATCAAGCAAAGATGTTTAGTGAGACAATAAGTCAACTTGATGATATCTTTATTGTAAGTGGATATGAAAAATCTATTAATATATCTAACAATTTGTCTAAAAGAAAGTAGGCAAAATTCATAAAATCAACACTTCAGAAAAACATTATTGACATAAGGTAATAAATTTCAAATCCTACGTTTCCCACTTAGTCGCGAAAACACTCAGTTTTTGGCGACTATATTTTTTTTACAAAAAAAATATAATTTATTATACTTTTATGCTTAAATATGATATAATAAAAACATGAAGAAGTCGAAAAATGATGCAAAAAGACAATGAAGAACATCAATAGCAAGAGTTAAAAAAGGTGAATACTTATCAATTGGAGTGCCAAGACCAGATAACAAAGGTTTTGTATACAGATTAGGATATGGTTATTTGCATGAATTAAAACAATATCACGATGATCCGCTAACAATTATCAAAGCAATTATTGCAAACTTTCCATTGTCTTGAACAAAAGAACAAGCAAGAACTAAATTAGATGAGATTCTTAAAGATAAAAAAGAGACCAAAAAAGAAGTTTTAGAAAGGTTTAAAGGTTACGAAGTAGTTGAAAAACTATTTGATTATTTCAATATTTTTAACGATTGTTCTCCCACAAAATCGACAACATTAAAAGATGTTGTTTTACAGTTGATTTATCAAAGAATTAAAAATCCAATAAGTGTTTTTAACACTTATATGACAGCAAAAAAAGAAAAAATAGACACTTATTCAAAAAATTCATTTTATAGATCATTAGACTATATAGCAAAAAACAAAGATGAAATTTTAAGAAATTTAAATGCAAAAATTTGTGCAAATACTAACAGAAAAATTGATGTATTATGATTTGACGCAACAACTACTTATTTTGAAACATTTTCTCGTGAAGGTTATAAAAAACCTGGCTATTCAAAAGATGGAAAATTTAAAGAAGACCAGATTGTTATAGGCATGGCAACTGATGAAAATGGGATACCGTTACACTACAAAATATTTCCAGGAAATGTTACTGATTCAAATACTTTCATACCATTTATGCTTGAAATTGCAGATATTTATGAAGTTAACAGCGTAACTATAATTGCTGACAAAGGAATGAGTGTTAATAGAAATATTAGATTTTTAGAATCTAAGAATTGAAAATACATAATCTCATATAGAATGAAAGCTGGAAGCAAACAATTTAAAGAGTATGTATTAGATGAAAAAGATTATGTAAATGATGGTGGTTTGATATACAAAACTCGTGATATTGCATCTTCATACAATAAAAAAAGAATTAATGGACATTTTAGAAGACAAATAATTAGTTTTAGTCAAAAACGAGCAACTAAAGACAAAAACGATAGAGACATTTTAATTCAAAATTTCACTAAGAAAATGAATAAAGATAATCTTGTTTCTTGTGATGATCTAGCGGGATCTAAAAAATATAGATTCTTCAAACCTATAAACAAAGGTGCATTTTATGAACTTGACATAGAAAAAATACAAGAAGATCAAAAATATGATGGATACTATGTTTACGAAACAAACAGAACAGATTTATCAGTAAAAGAAGTTATTAATTTATATTCAAAACAATGACAAATTGAGTCTAATTTCAAGACATTAAAAGGTAAATTATCTCTTCGTCCAATGTATTTATCAACTTGAAACCATATTGTTGGTTATATTTGTTTATGTTTCATTTCATTAGTGTTTTTAAACTACATCATCTACATTCTAAATTCAAAATTAGGACTGACTGGAAAAAGTAAAATCACTGAGCATAAAGTGATTAATGTTATCAAAGAAGTTAAAGAAATTGAAGTATTTGTAAATAAACAAAAAATCGAAACTATACAAGTTTATAACAACGAGTTACAGGAAAGTTGGAAAACTTATCAAATATTATTAGAACTTTTAACAAAAGAAAAAGTCACTTAGACATTACATTATAAAAAAACATAACTTATGAAATCAAAAATTTACATAATTATGTTTTCTTGTTTTATGCTTAAACTGGGAAACGTAGGATAAGTCAACTTGATGATATCTTTATTGTAAGTGGATATGAAAAATCTATTAATATATCTAACAATTTGTCTAAAAGAAAGTAGGCAAAATTCATAAAATCAACACTTCAGAAAAACATTATTGACATAAGGTAATAAATTTCAAATATTGGAGCAAGAATGATTCCAAAAATTAAAGATAAAGGATTTATTTCATTATTAATCTTGGCTATTATTGGAAGATTAAAAATATAAATTAGTGTAAATATTAATAATGATTTAAGAAAAGCCCATCTAATTTTTAGCAAGCGATTTAGCGCAAGTAAGATAAATGAGCAACTAAAGGAAAGAATGAATGATAGCGAAAAAACTAAGTCGCAATTTATTGTGAATACAACTATTAATGAAATCGCTCAGCCATCATAATATTTGAATTTGTAATTGCCAACTCTTTTTTGATGCTTAATAATTAGCATTATTAAACTTCTAATTGCCGACACAAATGAATTTAGCAGTGTGATATAACAAAATAAAAGTATGAATACAAAATATAATGTTTTTGTTTGCTTCTTAAATATTTTTTTAGCTAAAAATACAATAAAATAGAACAATAGGTCAAAATGCAATCCTGAAATGACTATCAGATGCGAAACATTAATCAACCTTGCCTTTACATTTGCAATTTGAGAATCGTTAATACCAAAAACCATTGTGCTTCAGTATCTAGCAAAGTAAATTTTATTTGAACCATAGGCATTAATTATCTTGCTTAAGCTATTTGTCTGATATGTCACTTTATTAACAATTGGATTGTTCACAACATATTTAATAGAGTTAGATAGCACAAATGATTTATCAAATTTTATATCTGATAAATTTTTATTTAAATTTCCTTTAACTTCAACTAGAGATCCTTGAACAATGCTTGATGCTGATACACTATTATTGCTATATACCAAAACATTATGTTTTGAGTTGCTGATTATAAAATAGTTAGCTCCTAGTTTCACAACAGTACCTCTTATAATGTATAACCCATTATCTAATAGAGGTTTGACAATCGTCGGCAACACTAAACATAAGTATAAAATAATTGCCAGCAATCCAGTTCCTAGACATTTTCAGTCTTTGTATAAAATATAAAAAGCTAAAATAATGTACGAAGTCATTCAAACATATCTAGTTTCGTAACTAAAAAGCGACAAATGGATAAACAAAGGCAAAATAAATGATAGCAAGTTGGTATTTACAAGATTAAAACTTTCTTTAGTTTTGAAAAAGTTTTTGGTCCGATACCTTTTAAATTTCGAATATCATCTCATTCAATTCTTAATTTATTTTTCCTTAACTCAAGTAACTTCTTTGCTGCATTTTTTGATATGCCGAATTTTTTTAGTTGGTTCTCATTATTAAATTCAAATCAATTAAGCTTATTATTGTTTGGAACCACTGTGTCATTTTTTAAAAAAGGAACAAAAAGTTTCTCGCTACTTTTATATTCTTTGTCTAGATTCATTTTTGCAAGATCAGCATTTTTTTCTTTAACTACTGCTAGTATTTCACGTAATTTAACTCCTTTTTTAAAGTAATGCTTACCTTTAAATAGGACTGCACCCGAAACATCGATTGATATAACATCACTATCATCAGTAGATATCTTTGAAAATGAAGTACGCTTTGATTCAAAAGTAATTGCTATTGTAGAAGCAGCAACAGCAACTAAAACTATAGAACCAATTATTATTCTCTTGACTCTCATTTCATCTTATAAGTTTTTAATTATTAAGGATGATTTAAAAAAGAAAAAATAAAGGAAAAACACAATGTTTTTCCCAGCAAAATATTAATAATAATTAGTTGTATTTTTCAATGAAGTCTGTTAATTTATGAACATCCTTGTTGTGATATAGGACATCAATGATTGAACGCAAGAACGGAGCATTGATTGACTGGTTATCATTTAGTATTTCTTCTAATATTTTTGCATTGTGATATCCTTCGACTGTTTTAGTATTTTCTTCTAAGACTGTTTTAAGGCCTTTTTCGGCAATTTGAGTACCAAAAAGAAAGTTTCTACTCTTTAAGCTTGAGCAGGTTAAAAATATGTCTCCAATAGCAGATAGTTCTAAAGGCAATTCATTGTTAGATGTTTTGAATAATTCTTTATATATCTGATAGATCTCTTTAGCACCAGCAGCTAATAATGCTGATTCAGTGTTTTTGTATGGATGCATATAGGTTATTGCACCAATTCCAATTGCTAAAACATTTTTAAGTGCAGCAAATAATTCACTACCTTTTTCATCAGGATTAACAACTAATCTAAAATATTTGTTATTAAACGTCTGAGAAACTTCAGTTAAAAATTGCTCATTTGGCCCTACAACATTAATCATTGTTAATGCATTTTCAAATACTTCAGTAGCAAAAGATGGGCCCAATATTGAGCAGTAGTGCTCAATATTGCTAGAAAATTTCTCAACCAAGACATCAGAAAAGAATTTTTTAGTCTTTGAATCAATTCCTTTAGCAACATTTATGACTTTGATTTTTTGTGTTCCTAACACGTCTCTAATTTGACCTAAAACACTATCAATAGCGCTTGATGGAACAGCAAGTATCATTAAATCAAGTTCGCTTAATGCATCTTTTAAGTCTAACGTGGCTTTAATATTTTCAGGATTGTTAAATCTTCTATTGCCAAAATATTTAGAATTTATGCCACTATTAATATCAGATATTTCTTTTTGATCAATTCCTCACATTTTTATTTTGTGGTTGTTATAAGATAAAACACTAGCCAACCCACTAGCTCAAGCACCTGTTCCAATTATGGTAATTTTTTTAGTCATAAATGCCTCCATATCTAGTTTGATTCTAATTGCTCATATAGTTTAATAATTGTATCTAAATTAAGTTGTTGAATTCTAATATTCTCATCAATATTTAAAGTTTTATAAGCATTTTGAACTTTTTCTTGGTTATATGTTTGCTTTAAAGATCACATCAATTTCTTTCTTCTAGCACTAAAACAAAGCTTAAAAAATGGCTTTAAATTACTATAGTTATCATCCTTATTTTGATAAAAATCAAACGTTACAATAGCTGAATCTACCTTTGGGACAGGAGTAAAATTATTTCGACCTACAAATAATTCTTTTTTAACTTTGGCAACATATTGACAAGTAATGCTTAATTTAGAATAATCAGGGCTATTTGGAGTAGCAATTATTCGATCAGCCACTTCTTTTTGAACCAATAAAGTTGCTCTCTTAAATAAAAATCTATTGTCAATTATTTTTAATATTATATCGCTAGTTATATAGTAAGGAATGTTGCCAACTACTTCAAAACAGGCATATTGGTTCAGATCTGCTTCCAGAAAGTCTTTATGAATTAATTCGGTGCTTCCTAAATTAAAGTAATTATTTTCATTTAGGAAAGCAATCATATCTGTATCGATTTCAAAAGCTACATATTTTGAACATTTATCAACAAGAAATTTAGTTAAAGCACCAGTTCCAGGACCAATTTCAAGAATTTTTTTGCCTTCAGGATTTATAATGTCTATTATTTTTTTTACAACATCTGCATTATTTAAGAAATTTTGTCCAAATTTTTTCTTAGCTCTTGGCTGTAAATAATTATTAGACATTTATCTTGAATAACCTCTTAGCATTTTTTAAAACTTTATCTGTAAATTTTTCTATAGACATTCCCTTAACTCCAGCAATATAGTTTGCTGTATGTTTAACATAATTTGGATAATTTAACATTCCTCTCTTACTTGCTGGTGGCAAATATGGAGCATCAGTTTCAGTTAAAATTTTCTCCACTGGTAGATATTGCAATACTTCTACTAAAGATGAATTATTTTTGTAAGTAGCTATTGCACTAAAGCTAAAATAACAACCTAAATCGTTAAACTTTTTAGCCCAATATAAATCACCACTAAATGTGTGAATCATAAATTGAACATCGCTATATTGTTTAAGTATTTCATATAGATCCTCATAAGAGTCTCTCATGTGAACTACAACAGGCAGTTTAAACTTCTGAGCCACTTTTATTTGTGCAATAAACGATTCTTTTTGAACTTCTTTATTAGTGTCTGGATAGTGGTAATCTAATCCGATTTCACCGATAGCAACAACATCTTTAGTTAATTGACTTTCAATAATTTTTGCATCATTTGCACCGGTTGAATTATTGGGATGAACACCGATAACAGGAAAGGCATAGTCAAAATGAGAGCAAATATTTAAAACTTCTAGATTTTCCTTGGGATCGCAACCAGTTATTAGCATTGCCGACACACCTTTAAAATAGGCTTTTTCGATAACTTGATAGTTGTCTTTATAATACTCTTTAATTGGATGAGTGTGGCAGTCGATATACTTTATACTCACAGTTTACTCCTACTTTCCGAGACAAAAGTTTTTGAACATTTCATCAAGCAGCAATTCATTATCAGCTCTACCAGTTATATCAGTAAGATGACTTCATGCTTGTCTAAGATCAATAATCACAACATCAGGATCATATCCATTTTCAATTGAATTTAATGCATCATCCAGCGATTTTTGAGCCTGTTTTATAAGCGCTAGCTGACGAGAATTGTTGACATATTGATCATTATTCAGATCAACATTTTTAAAAACAGAAACAAGTTTTTCTTTTAGCTCGTCTAAGTCATTTTGCTTTGCGCTCACATACAACAAATTATCGTCAATGTTTTTAACCAAGTCTTTTTTGTTTATTACTGGAATGTATACTTTATTAAGCGAAAGGGCTTTGCTTTTGATTTGTTCATCAAATTCATCATTTTTCTGACTGGGGTCATATATGTGAAGGACTACATCGGCCTTGTCAATTTGCTCGAATGATTTATCAATCCCAATTTTTTCAATTTTTTCTTTAGTCTCTCTTATTCCTGCTGTATCCACAAATTTAAATAATAATCCCTTATATTGCCACATAGCTTCTACAATGTCTCTTGTTGTTCCTGCAATGTCTGTTACTATGGCCTTGTCTTCTTCTAAAATTGAGTTTAGAATAGAGCTTTTTCCAACATTAGGCTTTCCTAAAATGGCTATTTTAATTCCTTCAAAGATCATTCTAGAAGTTTGGCTAAGCTCAATAGTCTGATTTATTTTATTTCTAATTTGTTTTAATCTTGCTGTTAATTTGTCATTAAAAGGATTATCAAAATCATATTCAGGATAGTCAATTGAAACTTCCATTTCGCCAATTAAAAAAGATAATTCTTTCTTTAACTCCTGAATATATAATGAAGTTTTTCCATCGAATTTTTTAATCGCTAATTTTGTCTGGCTAACTGTGCTAGCATGAATTAAATCATTAATTGCTTCAGCTTTTATAAGATCAATTTTCCCATTTAAAAAGCTTCTTCTACTGAATTCACCTGGTTCAGCAAGTCTTGCGCCATTAGCTAATAATAGCTCAAGAATTCTATTGGTTATTACAACTCCGCCGTGGCAATTTATTTCAACAGTATCTTCACCAACAAAGTTGTTTGTGCCTAAAAATCACATGCACAATACTTCATCAACAATTTCATTATTGTTTAAGTTATCAACTATATTGCCAAATGTGATTGTATGGCTTTTGCCAACTTTACCGGTAAAAACTTTTTGCACAACATTAACACTATCGGGCCCACTTACCCTAATTATTGAGATTGCTTGGTTTATCTTTCCACCTGATGAAATCGCTGTAATTGTGTCATTTATCATATATCAATTTTACAATAATATAAAACTTGTGAATTGCATTAAAATGAACAAAAATGGGAAAAATATGTTGTTTGTCTCTATTTTTTACAGCTTTTTATTTATTAAGATTCTAATTGTTTATTAAGGTATGGAAAATGAAAATAAGTTTTGTAGTATCTTCGCTCACTATGCAATTTTTATAAATAGTGTCAAATCAATTTCACTGATAAAACAAAATAGTTCAAGCGATCTAAAATTAAGAATAAGAATAATTATGAATACTAAATTCTTAATTCATTCATTAGGTCTTAATTATTGTAAAACTCTATTTAGAAAATATAGAAAAAACATAAATGGCTTAATAAAGGATATTCTAACAAAAGAGTTAACTGAAGAGCAGATTTTGAATGATATTCCTAAAAGTAAACAAAAATATTTTGCTAAAAAATTAGAATCTATAAAAATATTAACAAATAGTTTTGTGCTCCCCTTTCCAAACAATGATTACTCAAATGTGTTTGAATATTTCAAAATTAAACCAGAAACAAATAATGATACAGCTTATAATCACTGTCAGTTAGTTGCTGTAAGTAAAGCTGATAGTAATAATAAGAGAATGGTTTTATATGGCATATCAAGTTCTTTATATGAATTTAAGCACACTAAGGATAAAAAATATTTTTATAACGAAGATAAAAGTTACATAAACTGTGTATTTTTACCAATAAGCCTGAAATATAGAAGTTTTAGCCCTAATGAACTTAGTCAACACTATACCAAAGTCGATCAATCATTTTTAAACAAGCGCAATTTAAAGTATTAAAAAACTCCTTGAAAAGGAGTTTAAGTAATTGTTACTTAGTTAGTTTAGCAAAGTATGTTAATGTTCTAATTAATTGTGCAGTATAAGACATTTCATTATCATATCAGGCAAATATTTTGTATATTCTGTGGCCATTTGATTCTTTGATTTTAGTTAATGTTGAATCAAATGTTGAACCATAATATGAACCAATAACGTCTGAAGAAACGATAGGGTCTGTTTCATATTTAAGTGTTAAGCTAGCTGATTTTTCAAAAGCTGCATTAACTTCTTCAACACTTGGTTGTTTTGTTAACTGAACTGATAAGTCAACAAATGAACCTGTTATTGTAGGCACACGAAGTGCAAAGCCATCAAGCTTTCCATTAGCTTCAGGCACAACCAATCCAATAGCTTTAGCAGCACCAGTAGATGAAGGCACAATGTTATGACCAGCAGCACGAGCACGACGCAAATCGCCTTTACGATGTGGGCCATCTTGAAGCATTTGATCACCAGTAAATGAGTGAACAGTAGTCATAAAACCATTTTCAATACCAAAGTTATCAACTAGCACCTTAACAACAGGAGCCAAGCAGTTCGTAGTACATGAAGCACCAGAAATAATTTCGTCTTCAGCAACAAGGGTTTCATGGTTAACACCATAAACAATAGTTTTCACATCCTTACCAGCTGGAGCAGAAACTATAACTTTTTTAGCTCCTGCCTCTATGTGTTTGTGTGCAAGATCCTTTTTAACAAAAAATCCAGTGCACTCTAAAACAATGTCGATATTAAGTTCTTTTCAAGGCAAAAGTGCTGGGTCTTTTTCTGAAAGCACCTTAATTTCTTTTCCATTAACAACAAACGCATTATCTTTAACAACAACATCAGCTTTTAATGGGCCAAAAGCTGTGTCATATTTAAGCAAATGAGCTAACATTTTTGGTTCTGTTAAATCATTAACAGCAACAATTTCAACTTCTTTATTATTTGTGTCTAAAAGGTAACGAAGGGCGAGACGGCCTATACGTCCAAAACCATTGATAGCGACTCTTTTCATATTTCCCCCAAAAAAATTATTTTCTATTAAAATTATAGTTTATCCATTTTTCTTCTTTAATAGGTATATAGACATTAAATATAAATATGTGGCAACCTTTCCACTATTTTTTTGAAAAATAAAACAGCATAATTTCACAAAAAATGCTGTTTTATATATAGATTAATTAGAAATTTTGTCATTTCCAAAGTAAGGAATTAATTTTTTTGGGATAGAAACTGTGCCGTCGCTATTTTGGTAGTTCTCTAAGATAGCCGCAATCAATCGATCTATTGCTAATCCAGATCCATTCATAGTGTGAGCAAATTGAACTTCATTATTTTCGTCTCTGTATCTTATCATTGCTCTTCTGGCCTGAAAGTCTCCCATATAAGAAACTGAACTAATTTCACGATATTTTAATTCAGATGGTAGCCATACTTCTAAATCAACTGTTGTTCTTGACGAGAAGCCTAAATCACCTGTACAAAGCTTAAGCTCCCTATAAGGAAGCTCTAGCTCTTCTAGAACTAGTTTAGCTTGCTCAAGCATTTGGTTATACTCAGTTTCTCAGTCCTTTTCTGAAGTTATTTTAACTAATTCAACCTTCTTGAATTGATGATTTCTTATAATGCCTCTCATATCCTTGCCACCTGAGCCAACTTCAGATCTAAAACATTCAGTAAATCCAGTTAGTCTAATTGGTTTTTCAAGATTTATTATTTCATCATTATATAAATTTGTTAATGGAACTTCAGCAGTAGGAATAAGATACATGTTTGTTTGTTCCATATAGAAAAGATCGTCTTTGAATTTTGGCAACTGACCGGTGCCAAAAAGTATTTCTGGCTTAACTAAAACAGGAACTGCATATTCTTCATAACCATTTGCAGTGTGCAAATCTATCATAAAGTTTCGTAATGCACGTGCTAATTTTGCACCATCTTTTTTAAAAATAACAAATCTTGAGCCAGATAACTTAACAGCTCTTTCAAAATCAAAAATATCTAGTTTTTTACCTATTTCATAGTGAGGCAACACGTTTGAAACCAGTTTTCTACCGAGACTATCATATGTTTGTATCACATGATTGTCATTTTCATCTTTTCCCACTGGAACTGAATCTAGTGATATATTTGGCACTCTTATGAGTATTTCATAGGCGTTTTTGTCAAAATCATCAGCCACTTTTTCCAAGTCAACAACATCTTTTTTAAGTTGAGATGCTTTATCTTTTAACTCTTGCATTTTTTGCTTGTCATTTTTAAAGGCACCTATTTGTTTACTTAATTTTGACAACTCAGCTCTTTTTTGCTGAGCCTCATACATTGCTGCGCCTCTTTTGTCAATGTGACTTAAAAGTGTGTCAAAAACTGAAAGGTCAAAATTTCTATTTTCTAATGCCTTTCTGACATAGTCGCGATTATCATTTATGAATTTAATGCTTAACATAAAACCTCTAATTTTATCTTTATAATAATAATTTTACAACTTAAAGTATTTTATTGATGACTTGTATATTGTTAAAGACAACAACGACAAATTTGCTGGCGGAGACACATCAACATTATTATTTTTAATAAATTCTTTAAGCATAGTAGTGCTAAATTCTCTCATTGCCTTTTTCTTGTTTCTAGTTTGTAAACTACAAAGTAAGTAGCAAAGCGAAGTTAATTGTACAAACAAACATTTTTTCATTAAGTTAATAATTTTTTCATTAGGCAATAATCTTAATTCAGTAATTTCATTAAAAACGCCTTCATATGATGAAAACAGTAATTTTAATTTATTTGCTCATGCCTCTAGGTTTGTGGCAGATGAATTTTTTCTAATTTGGTATGTATACACTTTCTTTTTGATTTTTTTAAACTTCGGGTTTGTAAAAAAGAGCATATGCATAAATCTAACGTCTTCATATATGCCACCCGAAAATTTTTTGTTATATTTTTCAACAATTTTGCAGTAAAAACTTCTCTTTATCATCTTACCCCAAGGAACTAAAATGTTATTATAGTAGTGCTCAATTGGGGAATTAGTATCATAGCCAGTAAAACGCGGGGTTTCAGGAACTAAAACCCTAAAGTTTTTGAAAGCTTCAAAACTATATAAAGCCTCAGCGACCAGTACATCATAGTCATCATCTAAGTTATCAACAAAAATCTTAATTCCATTTCTGTGCAACTTATCATCATCATCAACAAAAATAAAATATTTGCCAGTTGATTTTTCAATTAAAAAGTGTCTGTTAAAACCTATGCCAACATGCTCATGATAATCCTTTAAATCATAGACCTTAATTCTAGAATCTTTAGTAGCATAGTCATTAATTATTTGCAAGGTATTATCAGTTGAGTAGTCATTAAGCAAAATAATTTCTAAATTTTTATATGTGCTTTTCAAAACATTTTTAAGTGAAAAATATGAATTTCTTTCAATATTAAAACAAGGAATTAAAACACTAATTTTTGGATTATTAATGTCACTATTTTTAGACTTTTTCCTGTTTTTTTGAATCATAACTTGTATTATATCAATATTAGCATTTATAAGTACTCTTTATGTTTTTATAGTCAATGCTATTTTCACAACTAATTTCATAATATTTGCTAAGCCAATGTTTTTTATGATAAAACCACCCTGCAGAAATAACAATCATAAATGCTCATGCAGTTTTTGCTTAAATGATTGTTTTATAGGCTTTTAAGAAAAAATATTATTCAATTTATAACGCCCACAAATTGTTGAGTTTATAATTTGAAATCTTAGAGTTTACTATATAATATAAACCATTACCAATTTAAAACATTAATTTTTAACAGGAGGAAATATGAGCTTAAGAACATATCAACCTAAGAAAAGACAAAGAGCAAAAGTTCATGGATTTCGTGCTAGAATGGCTACTGAAAATGGTAGAAAAGTTTTAGCTGCTAGAAGAGCCAAAGGAAGAAAAAGACTCACTGTTTCTGACGATAAATAATTTTTAACACCTCATGAAAAAAGAATTTAGACTTCAAAAAAGTTGAGAATTTGATGAAATAATTAAATCTAAAAAGCAACATGCAAACAATTTTTTAGTTTTGTACTACAAAGAAGCTTCAAGCTTTAAGTTAGGTATAACTGTTCCTAAAAAATTTTGCAATGCAGTTTTCAGAAATTATTATAAAAGGCAAGTTAAAGCAATCATTCATAAGCTAAATGCTTATGATTTGAAATTCCATTGCGTTTTAATTTTGCGTAAAGAATTTTTAAAAGAGAAGTTTGTGGCTAAGTTTAATGCAACCCAAAAACTTTTCAATAAATTAAAAACAAGTTAAGAGAAGTTGGAAAATGAAAGAATATAGATCAAATAACTTCAATTATTTCTCCAATGAGGACAGGCAAAAAGAAAAAAAGAAGAGCGCTTGAAAAAAAGTGTGATTTTGAATAAAAATTGTCTTTTATGTCCTGCTTTTTGGTATCGCAATGACAGGGTGCGTCCAAAGTTGTGTTGTTAAGTCATCTAACTACACCGGAAACGGTATTGAGTTTTATACAAGTAAGGAAAATGTTAGTCCGCATGTGACAACATTAGATACTTCTCACAAGCTAACTAAAGAAGAAAATACTTATTTAAAAGACAATAAAATTAATATAGAACTTGAAAACGATGATCAATTATATTTCGAAAAAAACGATGGTGCAAACTTCCACTTGTCACACAAGAATTACGGCGAAATTATAAAAAATCTTAGAAGTGCTCATCAAGGCAGTTATGGTGCTTATAAAAATTGAAATGTAGCTATTCAGTTAAGAGATCATGATAAAAAATTATGAAACAACCAACCTATTATTAAAGGTACAGGCGATAACTCAAATAATTATCTTTTTGCAGTGCAACCAGTTGAAGATGCCAGTGCAAAAAGTAGCTACAAAACAATTTATAGCCCAAATGAATATAAAGAATGATTATTAATTGACCCAAGTTTTGATTTTGATGCTAATTTTGTTTATGACAAAGACAAAAATATCTTCAAAATAAATCCTAATAGCACGAAATTGATTAATGAAGGCAAATTCATTAGCAATTTGGATGTTAACAGCAATAATGATAAAAAGAAAAAAAATGATAAGAATGCTTTTATCTATGATAAAGAATTATCATATCAAACATTTGCAAACAGAAATAATTTTACTGGCTTTGCTAAATTCAGACGAGACATTTTTGAAACATTAGCAACAAACACATTCTATTCAGATAAATCTAAGTATTATAAAAAAGCATTATCTCAAGTTGAAAAAACATTGAAAAACGAAAATTATTCTGCGGACTTCAATGGTTTTAATAAATACTTTGTTGATAAAATTAAGAATAAAAAATCTAATGAATTAGAATTTGCACCAAATGTGTTTTATGCTCTTAAGTACTATAATAAAGCTTTAAACAAATATGCTAATGAGTTAAACTTCAGTGCATTAAATCAAATTTCACCTGTTAAGAATTCTGTTATTGAAGAAATTAATAGTTTAAGCAATGACTATAATAAGATTAATGATAAAAACAGTAAAGAGGCCACTGATTTAAGAAAAAAAATAACAACCTTAAATGAACAACTCAGAAATTCAAGCAGACTTCTTGCCCCTGCACCATACTCATCAATGACAATTAATTTAAATGATGCAGTTAAAATTCCATATGCAGGCGATGAGCCACAAAGAGTTATTTATAATTGAGCAGATGCTTGAAAACTAGGGCCATTTTATGGACTATTAGTGTTCCCAACAGCTTGATTATCAGCTCACTTGTCAACAAGCTTGTCTCATTTAGGTGGCTGGGGAACAATTATAGTAATTTTAGTGTTAACAATTATTTTACGTAGTGCAATGTTGGCAATAACATTTAAACAAACTGTTAACCAGTCTAAGCAAGAAGAGTTGAAGTCGAAAAAAGCAAAAATTGATGCTAAATATGCTGAGTTCAAAAACAATAAGCAAATGAAAGCTAGACAACAACAAGAAGTTGCTGAGCTTTATAAAAAACATGGTATTAATCCATTTGATGCTTTTGTAACAATGCTAATTTCTCTACCTATCTTTATTATGATGTGACGGGTTATTCAGTCTCTACCTGAATTTAAGTCTACTGTGTGATTAGGCATCTCATTTGCTGAAACATCATGGCGAAGATTATTCTTCTCAGGAGAGTGGCAATATTTAGGAGTTCTTCTAGTTGTTGCCATTGTGCAAGGTGTAGCACAGTTCCTTCCTCAAATTCTGAACAGGAAAAAGTTCAAAGAGCGGACTAGTCTTGAGGAAGAAAAAGCACTTAAAAAAGCAAATAGAACTCAACGGATTATGACTATTGTCTTCTTCTTTGTAACTCTAATATTTTCAGCTGGTCTTCAAGTTTATTGAATAATTTCTGGATTATGAACAATCATTCAGACACTAAGTATTCACCAATTTAAGAAATCAACTTACTACAGAAGAAAATATCTAGACAAACACAAAGCATAATTTCAAAAATTCCTAGCAATGCTTGGGATTTTTTGTTTATCACTATAAAAAAGCAATAAATGTTTAAAACATACCATCAATATGCTAATTTATAATTAAGAAAAATATAAAGTAATAAAATTAATATATAAACTACAATTCAAAATAGGAGCTATATGAAAATTTATATTGTTAAAAGTACTTCGCCATATGAAACATTGGCTTATGAGAATCTAATAATGGAAGATCCATCAATCACTGGCGATGTTTTAGTGCTTTATCAACATGCAAATGCAATAATCATTGGTAACAACCAAAATGCATATGAAGAAATCAACCGTGAATATGTTAGAGATCACAAAATTGTATTAGCAAGAAGAAAGTCAGGTGGTGGTGCTGTTTACCATGACTTAGGTAACCTAAACTTTAGTTTTATTTCAGATAAATCTGATGATAATAGCTATGTGAAGTTCCTTAGACCAATTATTAATTTCCTTAACTCATTAGGATTAGAATCTGAATTTCATGGCAGAAACGACATTCACGCCAATGGATGCAAAATAAGCGGTAATGCACAATATATTAGTGGCAAAAGAATAGTTTCACATGGAACATTACTTTTTGATGTTGATATGACAATATTATCTAAAGCGCTTAATCCAAACAAAATAAAATTTGAATCCAAAGGTATTAAATCAATTCGTTCTAGAGTTGCAAATATCAATGACCTATTGCCTAAAAAAATGACAGTTGATGAATTCAAAGATACTTTAGTTAAATACTTTGTTGAAAATGAAAACTGCACATTAGAAGAAATTCCATATGAAAAATATGCTGAAAGATTCGAAGAGCTAAGAAGTCTATTTAGCTCTGAAAAATGAATATACGATCGTTCAGCAAACTTTACATATTCAAAAACTGAAAAATTCCCAGGCGGACTTGTTACAGTTTATGGCACAATTGAAAACTCTATTATTAAAGACATAATTTTTGCTGGTGACTTTTTAAGTAAAAAAGATATTAGAGACGTTGAGCCTTTATTTAAAGGTATACGTTATGATGAAAAATCAGTTAGAGAAGTTTTAACAAAAATTGATATAGAAAACTACTTTGGTACTCTAACAGAGGATGAAATTGTCAAAATAATTTTAGGGTAAAAAGTGAATAGTACAGTTCTAATTAAAAACGAGAAAATTCATTACATCTACGAAGACACATCCAATGATATTCCAGTTCTTTTATTCGTTCATGGATTCAAAGATAGATCTAAAACAATTCAACCACTCATAAGCATAAAAAACAGAAATTATTCTATTTATGCATTAGATTTACCAGGTTGTGGTGAATCAAGCAGCAATTTAGGCGAATATTCGATTGAATTTTATGCTGAAGTGGTGAGAGAGTTCATAGCTAGAGTATTGCCAAATAAAAAAGTAATATTAATGGGACACTCAATGGGTGCTGCTGTGTCTTTAATGTGTTTTGACTTACTAAATGTTTTAGAGCTTATTTTAGTGGCACCATTTAATTACAATGCAAAACTTAATGCAGGTTTTAGTGATGGCAAAAAATGAATGCTACCCGAAAGCATTGAGGATGCAATCGAGTCATATAAAGCTTTAGTATACAATCCTAATCCATTCTACATAAAAGGCATACAAGCATTTGCAATGCAAGATGTACAAAACAGAGAAGCAACCAAAAAGATGTTTTCACACATTGTCGATAATCAATTTTTTAATACCTCTTACCTAGATAATGTTCTAAAACCACTATACCATAGTGCTAAAAAGCCATACACACTAATTTATGCTAAAAATGACCAATTTACTACTGAAGCAGAAATGCTTAAGCTAATTGATGATATACCAAGCATAACTCCATATGCTTTGGACGAATGCGGTCATGCTGTATTTTTCCAAAAAGCAAATAAAGTTAATGAAATAGTAACGAATATAGCAAGCACAATAAAACTCCAATAAGTCTATGAAAAAGCCAAATAAAGCAACGAATTAATTATGCTTTCTTGCTTTATTTTTTTACTATTATTTTTATAATATTTACTATGAATATAGATGCAATTTATAGTACCTTTTTTGTTAATGGATCAAACGTTATTTCGGCATGATTTGTGATAATATTTGGATTTTTAGGAATGTCAATGACTCTTATTTTAGGTCTTCCGCAAGCCATTCATCTATACAAGTGCAAGAAAACTGGAAATGTTAAGTATTATTCATACTGAATGTTTTTATTTGGAATACTTTCATGGATATTTTTAGGTGCTTTTGATCCGGTTCAAAAAATGTTTGCTATTGTAATATCTAATTGCATTTGCTCTTTAATTTATGTTATTACGTTGTGACTTACTTACAGATATTCAAGTGATCCTAAACGTAAAAGAAATCAATGAATCGTATTGTTTTCATCGCTTTTACTTTCAATTTTTGTAATTAGCTTGTCAATTTCAGCCTTAGTTTTAGAATGAAAACTACCCCAAATTGCACAAATGAGTATTGCTCAAATAGTGCCAATAATTACAACATTTGCATTCTTTCCTCAGGTTTTGAAGGCAATTGATTCTAAAGATTATTCAGGAATGTCAGCTTCAATGGTCTGAACATTCATCTTAGCTAATGTGTTTTGAACATTATATTGAGTGTTTTTTATAATTAATGCCGGAATTGCCCCACAATTAATAAGTGCACTAATATGGCAAGTTTTATCATTACTCCTATATTCACTTTTGTTAATAAAAATGATGCATCAAGCAAAGCTAAATAAAATAAACAATACCAATGAAAATGTAGCGGAGAACAAGTATGTATAAATCTAAACTGACTTTAAAAGAAACACAACAAGCTATTCAAGATCTTAAATTTGCCTTTACAAAAAAACTTAATCAAGAGTTAAAATTAACAAGAGTTTCTGCCCCTTTATTTGTTACTTCAAGCTCTAAAATTAATGATGGCTTAAATGGTGATATCCCAGTTATTTTCTCACCAAATAAATGAAAAGAAAATATCGAAATTGTGCACTCACTTGCTAAGTGAAAAAGATCTGCGCTATCAAGATACAAATTCTTACCTGGTGAAGGTTTATGGACAGATATGAATGCAATCCGCAAGGATGATGAAGTAGACTATAAGCATTCATTATATGTTGATCAATGAGACTGGGAATTAATTATTAACAAAGATGATCGAAACCTAGAATTTTTGAAGAGAATTGTCGAAACAATCTATAAATCAATCAGATATGTTGAAAACAAAATTAACTTTAAGTATCCTGTATTAGACCAAAAGTTGCCATCTGAAATAAAATTTATTAACTCCGAAGAGTTATACAGAGAGTTTCCAAATGTAAGTCCCGAGGAAAGGGAAAATATAGTTGCCAAAAAGTATAAAGCTGTTTTTATTTACAAAATAGGTCACACATTGCCTGATGGCTTGCCTCATTCAAAAAGAGCGTTTGACTATGATGATTGGGAATTAAATGGTGACATGGTTTTTTATGATAAAGTTAATGATGCAGCCTTAGAAATTTCATCAATGGGTATAAGGGTTGATAGTGATTCGCTAACTAAACAAGCTAAAATTTCTAGAAAAAAAGATAGTGATATGGGCGAGTACCATAAGTTAGTATTAAGTCAAAAATTACCTTACACAATCGGCGGCGGTATTGGGCAAAGCAGATTAAGTATGTTCTTATTAGAAAAGAAGCACATTGGCGAAGTTCAAGCAAGCGTTTGACCTGATGAGCATAGAGAATTTTTTGAGAAAGAAGGAGTTATTTTACTATAGGTGTATTTTCTAAAATATCTATAAAATAGTGTTTTTAGTAAATTAACTATCTAATAGTTAAATATTATTAGCAAAATTAAATAAATTAATTTATATATCGTATTAGTATTAATATAATATATGTATGAGTTCTGTAGGTTATAAAAGATTTCAAGCATTTTGCAAAGCTAATAACATAGAAATTAATAACGAGTTAGAAGGAACCGAACTGGTTCTTTTTAATCTTAATTATGATGAAAATTCAAATGATAAATTGAAGCTAGAATTCCGCTTTAAAAATTTTATTTCATATGATACAGTAAGAAAATTAAAATCCTTCATAAGATCTAACAGAGACAAATGAGATGTTTCATTTGTTTTTTCTAGCGATTCATATAGCAAAGAAAATATCTTATGTTTTGTTAATAAAATAATTGATAAAACACGTTTTATGCCTTTAAAACAGATTAATTGGGAAAATAAATTTGTTGTAAAAGACAATAATGCCTATTTTGAAAACATTGATAGGGATTTCGAGAATCAATATGGAATGCTGATTGATAAGTTACTAAACAAACTTAAAGAATATGGTTTTGCAACGCTTGATTTTTCATATAACTATGCAACAAACTTAACTTCTAATGATCAAAATTTATCATCAAATGCGGAAGAATCTGAAAAGATAAAAAGAGAACTTTTTAAAAAAATGATTGAATTAGACCAGTCATCTACATCATATGAAAGTAATAGTAACAGTCCACTAAGGATAAAGAGGAATCTTAACAAGAGTTATACAAGGTACTCTATCAAAGATTTAAATGATGCGCCAAGCAGAGTTAATGTAGAATTTGTTGGTATATTATTTGCTTCTAAAAAAACTTTTTCTAAAAACAAACGGTTAACTATCCAATTCAAAGTAAGTGACTTTGAGAGTGCTGTTAATTGTATGTGATTCTTAGACACTGACTGATTGAGTAATGAGCAAAAAAATCTAATTAACCCTGAAAATCAATCTTGAGTTAAGGTTAAAGGTTCAATTCCAAGTAGCGACAAGATTAAAGGAAACAACTTCTTTGTCTATGTTGATTCGCTTGAATTAACAGCTTGTCCACTAAATATAAATGAAGATAAAGCACCCGAAGATAGAAAAAGAGTTGAGTTCCATATTTCAACAAAAATGAACACAATGGATGGACTTTTTAATGCCGATGATTTTGTTGAAAGAGCCAAAAGATGAAAAATGCCAGCAATCGGCATTATGGACACCGATGGCGCACAGGGCTATCCCAAATTATTTAATAAAGCAAAAAAATCAGGAATTAAAGCCATATACGGAACTGCATTCACTACTATAAATAAGGCAAATGAGGCAATTTTAGGCGAAATTCCTGAGGGCAGTTTTAAAGACTATTCATATGTTTCATTTGACATTGAAACAACAGGATTAAGTCCAAAATTCCACGAAATAATTGAATTTGGTGCAGTTGATATTAATCAGGATTTAAAAGTAGGAAAAACAACTCAGTTTTTTATTAAGCCAAAAGATAAAATTGGTAGTTTTACTACTGAATTAACCGGAATTACACAGCAAATGCTTGATTCTAAGGGGCTTTATATAAAAGAAGGTCTAGAAAAAATTTATGATTGTTTAGATGGAAAAATAGCTATTGCACATAATGCAAAATTTGACTTTAACTTTTTAAAGGAACAATTTAGGCTCAACAATATGCAATTCCCAAGAGTCACAGTTATTGACACTCTGGTAGCTTCTAGAATTGGTTTCCCGGGCTATAAACGCCACAAATTAGAAGATGTTGCGTCAAGACTTGGTGTTGTTTATGATCCAAATGTTGCTCACCGTGGGGATTATGATGCCAAGGTTTTGGCAAATGTATGAGTTAATATTATTTCAGAATTGAATGCCAAGGGTATTTTCACTTTTGATGACCTAAGCAAGTATTCTTCTAATGAACTTTATGCAAAAATGCATGGGTATGAAGTTTCAACAATTGCTTTAAATAATCAAGGCTTAAAGAAGCAATTTGAGTTGATAACTGACTGCTTAACCAAAAAATATATTAATGGTCCAATAACATTCAAGGAAGACTTTGCTTCTTTGAATAGAACGGATATCTTAGTAGGTTCTGGAACATTAAAAGGCTTATTAATTGATAAGTATTTTTACTCATCCCATGATGATTTTATAAATGAGCTTAAACTTTATGATTTTATTGAAATTCCGGCGCCTCAATGTTTTGAACACTGAATAAGATACGGATTTATAACCACAAAACAACTGCAAAAAGGCTTGAGCGAAATTATCTATGAAGCAAAAAAACATTCTAAGATTTTTATTGCAACTGCGGATGTTAAGTATTTAGATCCATGAGATCAAGAAATTTTTAAATCTCTTGTTTATGCAAAAGGAATAAAGAATGCTAGACATTATTTATTTGACTATAAAAAAGCCGAAGAAGGAAGATTAGTTATACCAAATCAACGCTTTTTAACTACTGAAGAAATGCTTAAGCAATTTGCGTTTTTACAAGATAACCAGCTAATAGAAGAATTAGTCATTGATAATACTCAGTTAATAGCTAATATGGCTGAAAATATTGAAGTAATTAAATCTGGTTTGTTTACACCTGAATTTGATGATTCTAAGAAAAAATTATATGACTTAGTCTATAAAAATGCATATGCAAAATATGGAGAGAAACTTCCTGAAATAATTCAAAAAAGAATTGATTCTGAACTTAATCCAATTATTAAGTATGGTTTTGATGTAATTTATTGAATAAGTTATAAACTGGTGAAACTCTCAATTGACCAAGGATTTATTGTTGGTAGCAGAGGTTCTATAGGTTCGTCATTTGTTGCATCATTAATTGGAATTTCTGAAGTTAATCCGTTAATCCCTCATTATTGTTGTCCTAATTGTAAATATTTTGAAGTAGCTAATGCTCCAGGCGTAACTAGTGGATATGATTTGCCTGATAAGCCTTGCCCTGAGTGTAATACGCTTATAAAAGGTGACGGGCAAAGCATACCTTTTGAAACATTTTTAGGATTTAATGCTGATAAAGTCCCTGATATTGATCTTAACTTTACTGGGGAATTTCAAGGTGTTGTGCATGAAGAAATCCGTAGACTTTTTGGTAAAAGTCATACATTTAGAGCTGGAACTATTTCCAAAGTGGCTGAAAAAACAGCATTTGGATATGTGAAGTCATATGCTGAGCAAACTAGACAAACTATCCCACAAATTTTTGTTGAATTTTTAGCGAACAGAATTAAAGATGTTAAAAGAACAACAGGTCAGCACCCTGGTGGAATTATTATAATCCCTAAGCAATTTGATATTTTTGATTTTACTCCTATAAATTACCCAGCAAATGACCAAAGTTCATCTTGACTAACAACACACTTTGACTACAAAGCCATTCATGATAATGTATTAAAATTTGATATCCTAGGCCATGATAATCCTACATCTATAAAATTGCTAGAGCAGTACACTGGTATTAATATTTATGACGTTCCCAAGAATGATCAAAATGTTATAAAACTTTTTAGTTCAACTGAACCAATGGGCATTAGCCCCGAACAAATTTCGAATGAAAAAACAGGAGCAATAGGTTTACCTGAATTTGGTACATCATTTGTTAGACAAATGCTTAATGACATAAAACCTAAAACTGTTGCAGATTTAATTTCTATTTCAGGTCTTAGTCACGGAACTAATGTTTGAATTAATAATGCTGATGAATTAGTTTTAGAAAAAGGGCGCAAACTAAATGAAGTTGTCTGTTGTAGAGATGACATTATGCCTATGTTAATTGCAAAAGGTATCGAGCCTTTGATGTCGTTTACACTAATGGAAAAAGTAAGAAAAGGCAAAGGCTTATCAAATGATGAAGTTGAACTACTAGAAAAACATAATGTTCCAAACTGGCTTATAAAAAGTATGCAAAAAATTGAATATTTATTCCCCAAAGCGCATGCAACAGCATATGTAACTATGGCACTATGAATTGCTTGATTTAAGCTATACGAACCATTGGCTTTTTATGCAAGTTACTTTACTGCCCATTCAAAAGCAGATGATATTAAAAATATGATTGATAAGCCTAATGGAATTAAAGTTTCAAAAAGGCTTTATGAGTTAAAGAAAACCGAAGATAGAAGCAATAAAGAAAACGATCTTATTGGCGTTTTTGAAGTAGCTGAAGAATTATACGCGAGAGGTTTTTATATATCAAATGTTGATATTGACAAATCCCAAGCTGAAAAGTGGCTTATCGATAAAGAAAAAGGATGTCTAATACCACCTTTTTCAACAATCGAAAGCTTGGGAACAGTTAAAGCAAATGATATAGTTAACGCAAGAGAAGAAAAGCCATTTTTATCTAAGGAAGACTTTAAAACTAGAACAGGTGTTTCAAAAACTGTTTTTGATACAATGAACCAAATGAAGATCTTAGATAGTCTAAACGATTCAGACCAACTAACTCTTTTTTAGCCAATATGTCTATAAAATAGGGATATTCAGATATCTCTATTTTTTATAATTATATTCTTACAAAAATAAAAAAATTTTCTATAATTAACTAAGTGGTCGCGTAGCTCAGCAGGATAGAGCACAAGCCTTCTAAGCTTGTTGTCAGAGGTTCGAATCCTCTCGTGATCGCCATTTTTTTATTTTTTGATAATAAAACAAGCAATAGCTAAATTTATAATAAAATTTTATCACTGTGTGTTCACATAGCTCACCAGGTAGAGCACAAGCCTCCTAAGCTTGGGGTAACGGGTTCAATTCCCGTTGTGAACGCCATTTTTTTATTTAAAAATTCATAGTTTTTATACTATTTTGGGATTTTTTAAAAAAACATAAAAAGTAATTAAAAAACTTTAAAATTTATTAATATGAATAATTTGGCAAATGAACTAAGACCTAAGACATTAGATGACATTATTGGGCAAAAACAAGTGGTTGATTTACTTAAGAAAGTTGCGAAAGATAGAATTCATTCTAGCTTTATTTTCTTTGGAGAGTCAGGAACTGGTAAAACTTCATCGGCAGTGGCTCTGGCAAATGATTTAGGCTTAAAATATAATTATTTTAATGCATCAGTTAACTCCAAGGCTGAATTAACCAAAATGCTGTCTGATAATGAAGTTTTGATTATTGATGAAATACACAGATTAAACAAAGACAAACAAGATATCTTGCTTTCATACTTAGAATTTGACAAAATTATAATTTATGCAACCACTACTGAAAATCCATATTTTAGAGTTAACCCAGCTTTAAGAAGCAGAATGCAAATATTACAATTTACAAAGTTAAGCGAAGATGAAATGTTTGAAGGGGTGAAATTAAATCTAAAAAAACATTTTCCAAATTATGAAATGGATGACTCGACAATAAAAGTTTTTGTTAAGTTGTCAAATGGAGATTACAGATCTTGTCTTAATAACTTACAGATGTTGGTTTTAATGACCAAAAATAAACAAATTAGCTTAGATGATATTAAAAAATTTGTGCCAAACATATCATTTTACAGTGACGAAAATTCATCCTCGCATTACAATAACCTTTCAGCATTTCATAAATCATTAAGAGGTTCTGATGTTGATGCATCGCTGTATTATGGTGCGATAATACTAAAATCTGGTGATTTACAAGGTCTATTTAGAAGACTTATTGCTTGTAGTTATGAAGATGTTGGATTTGCTGATCCAAATTTGCAACTAAGAGTTAAAAATGCAATTGAATCGGCCGAAATGCTTGGCTTACCAGAAGCAAAACTACCTATTTTTTATGCAATTATTTCTGTGGCATTGGCTCCAAAAAGTAATTCTATGTATATAGCTATGCAAAATGTAGAAAATTATATTGATGCTGGCAATATATATGATGTTCCTAAGTTTTTGAGAGATGGACACTATGCTTCAGCTTCAAAATTAGGTGATTCTATAGGTTATAAATATCCGCACGATTTTCCTAATCATTTTGTAAAACAGGAATATTTGCCAAAGGAAGCTAAAGGCAAGAGGTTCTTTTTACCAATGGAAACAGATTCGAAAAGAATAACGGAATACTACAAATTTATTAAGCAATTAAAAGGAGAAAAAGATGAGCTCTAAAATAAATTGAGATGAAATTAAAACTTTTGAACAATACAAACAGGCTAAGAATTTAGCTTTTGGACCTGGTAGTGAAATAGAAGAGCTTAAATCAAAGATAAAGAGCTCAAATCCTGAAGAAAGAAAATTAATAGGAATCAAAATTAGTGAAATTAAATCATTTTATGAACTTAAGTTTAAAGAAATTGAAGAAAAGTTAGAAAAAGATAAAATAAATAAGATTATTGAAAATGAATTTATTGATGTAACTAAACCTTTAAAGCAATTAGGATCGCTCCATCCTATTAGCATTATTGAGCAAAGGTTAAGAGATTGATTTACACAAAACGGCTATTTTGAAGCCGTTGGTGGCGAAATTACAAATGAGGAATATAACTTTGAAAGACTTAATATTCCAAATAATCATCCAGCCAGAGCTTCTCATGATTCACTTTATATAACAAACAATATTTTATTAAGAACCCATAACACTGGAATCACTGCTTATGAATTAGAAAAAAACGCCAATAAATGCGCCAATATTTTTTCAATTGGTAAAGTTTATAGAAATGATGAGGATGATGCAACGCACTCGCATCAATTTACACAGCTTGACTTTGTAAGTGTAGGACAGCAAGTTAGTTTTCCAAACTTAATATGAACTCTTAAGTCGCTTCTATCATATGTGTTTGAAGAAGAATTAGAAATCAGATTAAGACCAAGTTATTTCCCTTTTACTGAGCCTAGCGTTGAAGTTGACATTTTTTACAAAAATAAATGAATCGAAGTCCTAGGAGCAGGAATGTTACATTCTAATGTAATGAAAAAAGCAGGATATGATAGTAAAAAGTTTTATGGTTTTGCTGCTGGTTTGGGCTTAGAAAGGCTCACAATGATCAAGTACGCAATAAGCGACATTAGATATTTATATAAAAATGATTTAAGAACACTTTTACAATTTAAAAATGAAAAATAAATTTGATGAATTTATTGAGAACGAGTCCAAAAAAGAATATTTTATAGATCTATTTGCCTTAATTGAAAACGAATCTAAAAGCAATAATATTTTTCCTAGTAAGGACAAAATATTTGAATGCCTTAAATATAGTAATCCTGAAGAGCTGAAATTAATTATTATCGGGCAGGATCCATATTACAAAAAAGGATATGCTGACGGGCTAGCGTTTAGTACAGAGAACAAACATTGTCCAAAAAGTTTAGAAAACATTATAACTGAGCTAAAAAAAGACTATCCAAGTGCCCTAGTTGAAACATTTAGTTTAAAATCTTGAGCTAAAAATCATATCTTATTATTAAATAGCGTTCTAACTGTTAGTGAAGATAAGCCTAATAGTCATAGCGGTTTTGGATGAGAAATATTTATTTCTAATCTGCTTGATTTTATACTAGAACTAAACTGTAATGTTATTTTTGGCATATGGGGAAAGAAGGCCTATTCATTAATCAAGGACAAAGTCGATGATAAAAGAATAATTTATACTTCTCATCCTTCTCCTTTAAGTTATTCAAAAACAAATCATAGTTTTAAGGACTCAAATTTTTTTAAAAAAGTAAATGCCAAATTGACCAATCCAATTGATTTTAGCATACGAAAGGAAAATTAAAATGATAGTTTCTCTTAAAGAACTTAATAAATATATGCCGGAAATTAAACTTGACAGCTCGATTGAGAAAAGTATAAATGATTTAGGATATGAGGTTGAAAGCATAACAAAATTTAGTGATGTAGAAGGTGTTAAATTTGGTTATGTGCTTGATGTTTATAAAAATGAAAATAGCAAAAACTTAAATGTTGTTAACATAAAAACCAATTCAGGGAATATAACAATCCAAACTACAGCCTCAAATGTTAAAAAAGACTCTTGAATAGTTGCTTTTGTCGAAGGTGCTAAGAAAGGCGAGATTGTCTTTGGCAAGAAAGAAATGGCTGGCATAGTTTCTAACGGTATGCTTGCTAGTTTTTCTGAATTGGGTTATGACAGTTCACTGCTTCCTTTCGATCCAAATGAGGTTATTTTATTGGATGATTCGTCAATTAATGAAAATATGAATCCAATGGACTATTTTGGATTAGATGACTATATTATAGATATAACTACGCCCGCAAATAGAGCCGAAAGCAATTCATATTATGTTTTAGCAATGGAGTTAGCAGCATTCTATAATACAAAATTTGTATGACCAGATTTATCACCAAAGGATCATTATCGTTTTAGAAGTAATATTAAAGTTTTAAAAGATGAAGCTAGTGAATTAACATTTTTTGAAGCTAAAATAAAGAATAAAAAAACAAGTTTACAGGATATTTTATTTCTAGTTAAGCATGGGATAAATGCTAAGGGCATTTATGCAATTGATTTAACAAATATTACGCTTTTAGTAACTGGCTCTCCTGCTCATGTTTATGACAAAAATAAGATTGGAAAATCGTTAACTTGCTCTAAATTTAGTGGCGAAATTGAAATTTTAGGTGGCAAAAAAATTAATGTTTCTGATGTTCTTGCTATTAAGGATGAAAATAAGGTTTTATCACTAGCATCTGTTATGGGTTGTGAGAGTTCTGCAGTTGATGAAAATACTAAAGAAGTTGTGTTTGAAGTAGGATTATTTGATCCATTATTAGTTCGTCATAGTGCTAGAGAAATAAAAATTGACTCAGCGTCATCAATTCAAGCTGGCAGGTTACTTAATGCTCAAATATCATTTAACGGAATTTCCTTTTTAAAGTATAAATCAGGCATAGATGGTCAAGTTGTTAGTCAGATTATTAATCTGCCAAAAATTAGAAAAGGCAAATCAATTATCCAAAGCAGAAAAAAATTATCCATATATGCTAACTGCAACATTAAGGACTTAACAAAGTTTGACAGTGTTGAGCAGACTCTTAAGAAAATTGGTTTTTCAATGGACAAAAATAGAGTTATTGCACCAACATATAGAACCGATATCCAAAATTATGAAGATGTTATTGAAGAGTATTTCAGATTCTATGGATATAGCAATTTTTCTGCAACTAGTCCAAAGTTAGAATCATTTAAAATTTCCCATAAAGTTGATAATAAAAATATTCTGCAGTCAATGGGCTACAATGAGATAAGAACTTTTAGTTTAGTGTCATCGGAATCAAATAAATTTAATCCTTTTAATTTTGAAAAAACAGTAAAATTGATGACATTTGTTTCAAAGGAAAGAGAAGAAATTAGAAACTCAATAGTACCATCCTTATTAGAATCAGCAGATTTCAATTTAAAAAGAAAGATAAGTAATATTTCATTTTTTGAGCACGGAATGATTAATGACAATAAATTTGTTTACGGTTTATTGTCAAATGAGAAAACATTTGAACAAATGAGGCAAGATGTTTTTAACTTCCTAAAAGTTGATAATTTAGAATTTGTTCCATTCAGGGATAATGAATTCATTCATCTTAATGTGTCTGCTAAAATTTTCCATAATGGCAATTTTATAGGCTGAATTGGAAAAGTTCATCCAACTGTGAATTCATCAAATTTATGAGTTGCTGAATTTATGAATATTGAAAGTGTGCAAAAGTCAAAAATAGAATTTAGCACCTATGATTCAAGTCCATTGAAGTCAATTGATTTAACCTTTACTATTAACAAAAATGAGCCACTCAGGGACACAATTAGTAAAATTAATGCTATTGCTAAATTATTCAACATCCAACAAATCGATTCATTTGATAATGGCGAAAAAAGAAATGTTACTCTAAGGCTGACTGGAACCACTGAAGAAATAAGCAAAATTAATGAAGTATTTAATAAAAAGTAGGGTAAGAATATGTATAAGAAAATAATTTTGAACGATAAAGAGATTGAAAGTGCAATCAATAATGAAGTAGATAGACAAAATGAGCACATTGAACTTATTGCTTCTGAAAATTATGTAAGCGATGATGTCTTAACTGCTGTCGGTAGTGTTTTAACCAATAAATATGGTGAAGGATATCCGGGAAAAAGATATTATGGTGGCTGTGAAAATGTAGATGTTGTTGAAACATTAGCTATTGAGAGATTAAAAAAGCTTTTTGGTGTTAGATTTGCAAATGTTCAGCCTTATTCAGGATCAGTTGCGAATGCTGCTGCTCTAGCATCATTAGCTAATCCGGGTGAAAAAATTATGGGACTAGACCTATCTTCAGGCGGACATCTTACTCATGGATATAAGATAAGTTTTAGTGGAATTTTTTATAACTCAATTACTTATTCTGTCAATAATGAAGGTTTTTTAGACTATGAAGCAATTAAAGAGTTAGCTATTAAAGAAAAACCAAAGGTTATTATTTGCGGTTATTCTGCTTACTCCAGAGTTGTTGATTTCAAAAAGTTTAGAGAAATAGCTGATGCTTGCGGCGCAAAATTGATGGCAGATATAGCGCACATAGCTGGATTAATAGCTGGTGGTGTTCACCCTTCACCTGTGCCATATGCTGATATTATAACTTCTACAACGCATAAAACACTAAGAGGCGCAAGGGGCGCTATTATTATGACAAATGATGAAGAGCTTGCCAAAAAAATTAATAGATGAGTATTTCCAGGGTATCAAGGTGGGCCATTGTTTCATGCAATAGCCGGTAAGGCAGTTGCTTTTGGCGAAGCTTTAAAACCTGAATATATCGAGTATGCACAAAATATTGTCAAAAATGCGAAAGAATTTTCTAATTACTTTATAAAACAGGGAGATTCGATTGTTTCTGGTGGGACTGATAATCACTTGTTTACGATTGATGTAAACAAAAGCTATGGAATTTCTGGCTTACAAGCAGAAAAAATATTAGGCAAATTTAATATAACAGTTAACAAGAATACAGTTCCATTTGATAAACTAAGTCCTGCTGTTACTTCGGGAATCAGAATAGGAACAGCAGCCATGACCTCTAGAAAATTCACCAAATGAAATGAATTAGGTTCTATAATGCATGAAATTTTGCAAAATTGCGTTGAGTTTAGTGAAAATGAAGAAAAACACTCACATAGAATAGCCGAATTGAAAAAACAAGTATCTGACTTAACTAGTGAGTTCCCAATTATTACTAAATATTAGGGAGTTATTTTGAATACTAATTATTTATATGATCCTATTGTTCCCTATGAAAGTGGATATTTAAAAACAAATGATGGAATGCATGAAATATATTACGAAGTTTCAGGTAATCCTGACGGTATTCCAGTTTTATATATCCACGGTGGACCAGGTGCTGGTTGCAATGAAAACAGTAGAAGATTATTCAACCCAAAAGTCTATAAAATAATTTTATTTGACCAAAGGGGGTGTGGAAAAAGTAGACCTTCAATGTCCTTAGTTAATAACACAACGTGATTTTTAATTGATGATATAGAAATGATAAGAGAGCATTTAAAGATTGATAAATGAGCTCTTTTAGGTGGTTCATGAGGCTCAACACTGGCCTTATGTTATGCCATAAATCATCCACAGAGAGTGTTGCACATTATCTTGCGAGGTGTATTTTTGGCTACAAAACACGATCTTATCTGACTGTACCAAGAAGGTGCAAATTACATGAATCCAGTTGACTTTGAAAGGTATATCAATTTAGTACCACAAGAAAAAAGGAATGATGTAATTAGTTATTATCATCAACTTATGAATGATTCCGATCCAAAAATAAGAATACAGGCAATGAATGAATGAGCAAGATGAGAGTCAATAAATGTTAAATTATTAGGCGGAGATTTCAATGAATCTGATACCAAAGCCAACAGTGAAATAGCACTAATTGAGAATCATTATTTTTACAACAATTGCTTTTTTGAAGAAGGCTATATATTAAAAAACATTCATAAAATTAGCCACATTACTGCCAATATTATTCACGGAGCATATGATCTTATTTGTCAGCCATATTGTGCCTATATAGTTAGCAAAAATATGCCAAGATCAACACTAAAATTGTTAAAAGATTCAGGACATTCGCAATGGTCAGATAGTATACTTTATGAGCTAGTTAAGGCAACTGATAATTATGCATTAGATTATTTTGCAAGAAAGGACTTAAATGGCTAAGTCTATTAGGTCATTTTTCCCATTAGCCAGCAAAATAGTCTATTTGGACTCAGCAGCACTTTCATTAAAGCCTAAATTTGCAAGCAAAGAGAGTGATAACTTTTACAATTTGTATTCAGTAAGTACTAGAACTAACAACTCTCCTTTAGGTATATACACATACAAAGTAATGAATGAAGTAAGAGAAAAAATTGCCACTCTTACTGATTCAGAAAGTGATGAAGTTATATTCACTTCTGGGACAACTGATTCTCTTAATAAATTTGCTCAAATGTATTCAAAAATATTGAAACAAGGTGATGAAATAATTCTTCATGGTTACAACCATTCATCTAACTTAATACCATGACTTGTTATAGCGAAAGAGAAAAATTTACCTGTTAAAATTATCGACGATGCCAATCTAGAAAAGCATATTGGCAAGAAGACAAAAGTTGTTGCTTTTTCTCAATTAACCAATAACTTTCAAGCAAAAGTTGACATTGATAAAGTATACAAAAGGTGTCAAGAAGTTGGAGCCATTTTGGTAAATGATGCTGCACAAGCCATAGTTTATGAAAAAGTTAGTTTAAAAAATTGCGATGTGATTGCTTTTAGTGCAAATAAATTTTATGGTCCTACTGGACTAGGAGCACTAATTGTTAAAAAAAGTATTTTAGATAATTTGCAACCTGTTACTTATGGCGGTGGAACAGTTAACTTAATAAGCAAAGACAAAAGTTTTATAATTAAGAACAGTATTGAAAAATTCGAACCTGGAACACCTAATTTTTCCGCTATTTTTATGTTTAACAAGTCAATTGACTTTTTTAATCAATTTGTAGGATATGATAAAAGCAAGAAAATCTTAAATGAGTTAAGTAACTATGCATATGACCAGTTATTAATGGTGCCCAATATTGAAATTTATTCAAAAAAGGATGATCATATAATTCTTTTTAATATTAAAGATATTAACTCTCAAGATGTGGCTCATTTTTTAGGAACCAACAACATATATGTAAGATCTGGAATTTTCTGTGCGCACTATTTAAAAAACTTTTATTGCAACGATTCATTTGTTAGAGTTTCCTTGGGAATTTATAATAACAAAAGTGATATAAATAAATTAGTAGAAACATTAAAAAAAGGAGGTGATTTCATTGTCCTATAGTTTTCAAGAGAAAAGAGAAATTATTATGCACAATTATTTGAATCCTTCTTTTAAAAGTGCAGTAACCAATAAAAAAATTGAATCATTTAGCAACTCATGTGGTGATTATTTAGAGGCCGAATATTCAATTGAAAATGGAGTTATTAAAAACCTTCATTTTAATGGCAATGGGTGTGCATATTTTATGTCATCATCTAATTTACTATGCAAATATTTAAATGACAAAAGCATTAACGAATCACTTTATTTTATAGACTTATTTGAAAAAGATATTAAGAATCAATTATTAAGCGATGATGATAAGAAAATGCTGGGTGAGTTGTTAGTTTTTGACAATGTTAACCAACACGCAAATAGGCTAGATTGCATTCAAATGTTAAGCAAACCACTAAAAGAAAATTTAAAAAATGAACAATAAAAATATAATATTTCACATAGATTTTGACTCATATTTTGTAAGCGCACATAGATCAAAAGACCATAAACTAAAAAATAAGCCAGTTGCTGTTTCGAATGGACTCAGCAGATCAATTTGCTCTAGTATTTCTTATGAGTTAAAAAATGTTGGAATTAAGGTTGGCTGACCTAGATTTATGATAGAGAAAAAAATGCCTGACACAATTTTTGTTGAGCCGAATTTTGATTTGTACTACACAACTTCTAACAATATTTTTGATTATATTGCTTCAAACTATACTGCCAATATTGAAGTAGGTTCGATTGATGAATGCTGGGTTGATGTGACTTCAATATCAGAAGGAAAAAATCCTGTTGCGCTGGCTAGAAAAATACAAGAAGATATCAAGGAAATCTTTGATATCCCTGTTTCTATAGGTATTTCATATTCAAAATGAGCAGCTAAAATGGCTAGTGATTTAGCAAAACCTTTTGGTGTTAAATTTATTGAAAACAATGAGGATTTAGAGTCGCAAATTTGACCATTAAATATCAAAAAATACTATGGAATAGGCGAAAAGACAGCAGACAAATTAGTAAAGGCTGACGTAAAAACTATAGGAAACCTAGCACGTTCTAGTGAATTAAGTCCTGAATTGTATATGATATTCAGAAACAGACTGTCATCTTTTATTAATGAAGCTAGAGGAAATGGCACCGATAAATTAACATATGAGCATAATAATCTAAAGGGCATTGGAAATGAACTAACATTTCCTCTTTATGACTTCTATGAACGAAGCGAAATATATAAAGTTATAAAAAGTTTAGCTAATAAAATTAGTCTCAGAGCACAAAATAGAAATGTTGTTGGTTTCACATTAACAATTATCATAAGAAGTGTTTCGAAAGTATGAAAAGGCAAGCAAATGAAGTTAGTCGAACCAACTAATGATGTTGAAACAATTTATAAAAATGCAATAGTGTTATTTGAAAAATTATGAAAAGAACAACCAATTAGGGGCGTTGGCGTAAGGCTGACAAACCTAATCAATGAATTTGATCACTTCAAGCAACTAACTATTTTTGATACTTATGAAGAACGTCAACAAGAGACCAAAGTAAATAATATAATTAATGATATAAACAAAAAAGCTGGAAAAGTTATTTTAAAAACGGGATATCGCGTTTCTAAAGAAAAAATAAAAGAGTCTGTACAAAGTAGATACTTGGAAGATGATTTAGGTATAAGAAAGTAGGAAATATGAGAATCGGATTATTTGGTGGGTCATTTAACCCTGTTCATAATGGGCATATAAAAATTGCAGAATATGCCTATAAAACAATGAATTTAGACAAAATTTATTTTATACCTACTGCTATTAGCCCATTTAAAAAGAAAAACACTGTTGCGCCAGACAATGACAGAATTAATATGCTTAACCTAGCATTAGAAAATTTTAATGGCAATTCTGAAGTGTCACTATTTGAAATAAAACGCGGCGGAGTTAGCTATACATTTGAAACGATAAGATACTTTAAGAACAAGTTTCCAAATGATGAATTATTTTTTATTATAGGTTCTGATTTGCTTCCTAAGTTTCATAAATGGGAATTCGTTGATGAAATGACTCAAAAGTGTCAATTTGTTGTGTACAAGAGAAACAAAAATATTAATAAAATCAATGCCAAAAAATATGGCTTAAAAATAATGAATAATCCAATTTTCAGTGAATCATCAACAAAAGTTAGACAAGGGGAGTTAAATTTAACCGATCCTAAAGTTAATAAATATATAGGAAATAATTTTTTATATGCTAAGGAAATAATTCATTCTTTATTGACAGCAAAGCGAGCTAAGCATTGTGTTTCAGCTGCTGAATTTGCTGTTACACTAGCAAAATCGATAAATTATGATGCTAAAAAGGCATATTATGCAGGACTATTTCATGACATATGTAAAGAGTTAGATGAAAAAGATTCTAGAGCATTTATTGGACAATTCATTAATGATTCTTTTGATCCTATTAAGTTACCTTCATATAAACTTCATCAAGTTGCCGGCGCCTTATGGTTTAAATATATTTATATGAATGATGATGAAGAAATTTTTAATGCCATTAAAGTACACACTTCCCTTGCGCTTGAACTATCAACCTTAGATAAAATTCTATATATAGCAGACAAAATTTGTGATGGGCGTGCTTTTGCTGGGGTGCAAAAATTAAGAAAATTGGCATTAGAAAATTTTGATGAGTGCTTTAAAGAAGTTGTCAACAGAAACATTGAATATAATCTTGCCAAAAACATAAGTTTTAGTAAAGAACAAAATGAAATCAATAATAAATGAAACAAATAGAATGTGATAAAAATATGCAAGAGTTATTTAGAGTTCAAAAATTAATAGCACAATCTGGATTAATGTCTAGACGCGAAGCTGAAAAAATGATTTCTAGTGGATTAGTCTTTGTTAATGGAATTAAGGCTTCGCTGGGAGATAAGGCAAGCGCTGATGATGAAATTAAGGTTAATGGAAAAATACTGAATTTGACTAAAAGCCCTGTTTTTAAGTATTTCTTGCTTAATAAACCTAAAAATTCTATTACAACCTCTAATGATCCAAAAGGACGCCGTACAGTTATTGATTTAATTAACACAAATGAAAGAATTGTTCCTGTTGGAAGATTAGACAGAAACACTACTGGTGTACTATTATTAACAACTGATTATGAATTAGTAAATAAGCTAACACATCCTAAATATGAAATCGAAAGAGTGTATAGAGCTAGAATTGATAGTCCATTAACTCTTAAAGAATTTAAGGAGTTAAATGCAAGAATTGAAATTGACGGAAAAATGAGTCGCCAAATAGTGGATCAAGTTGATACAAAAAGCTATTTAGTTTCACTGCATGTTGGTTCATATCACCATGTCAAGAAGCTGTTTGAGAAAATTGGGCACAAGGTACTTACTTTAAAAAGAGTTTCCTATGCTAACTTAACAGTGGATAAACTACCCGAAGGTATGTATAGAGAATTAACACTTAAAGAAGTAAGAAATCTTAAACTTTTAGTAGAAAAACAAGAAAAAAATTTATGTCAAAAAGAAAAATAAAGTTAGTTGCTATATCTTCATTATCTTTGTCTCTTGCAACTGTCTCTGCAAGTTGTCAAGGGAGTTTTTATAGGCAAAAGGATGTATTTGATACTGAATTTTCTAAGGATATGTTTGATTACTACAATCAGTATAAAAATGTATGAACTAAGATAAATAAATTTATCGAAAACGATTCATATAAAAAATACTATTTAGACAACTACAAAAAAATTGATTTAATTACCAAAGAGTGAAAAAATGTTGTCGATACAATCTTGCCTTATATGAAGACAATCGAAAATGGAGACCAGGAGTACAATTTAGAATTAGGCTATAAAACAGGCATAAATGGAACTTTTATTCCTATTAATAGTTCAATTAAGGGAGCTGATTTATTTAACGAATTAACAGATAAACCAGTAGGAAAAGAAGTAAATATAAGAACTAATATTGGTTATATTTCCATTCTTAATGAGGAAGTTAACAACATTATAAGTGATTATGTTAAAGACTTAAAAGAAAGCAAATCTGATTCATTATTTAAAAGTTTTTGCAATGAATTTGATTTTTTACCAGGTTGACCATTATTTAAAAATCTAAAATCTAAAGAGAGACATAGATATCAAAGTTTATTTTTAGATAGCTTAAGCAAAAAATATTCTGGAATGCAAAGCGAGTATTCACGTAAATTTTTTGATTCTCAAAAAGTTAATATTGACTACAAAAACATAAGAGGAATTACTCCAGAAGGCAATACATATCACACACATGCTTTGGTAAACTTATGATATGAATGAAATAAAGTAGTTTTACCAGAAGTTGATGATTCTGCAAACGGTTCTGACAAAAGGCTTTGAAAAGGCAACAAGATTTATGAAACTGTTGAGTTTTTTAAAAAACTCTATAAAACAGCTGAACAAGTTAAAAAGGATCATAACAGTAAGTTAATTTTAAGATTTGTCAAAAATGATAAATCTAATAATTCAAATAATAATTATAAAGAATATGAATTTGAAACTCTTTTTGACAAATTCATTCTTTCTTTAGTTGATGATAAGGAAAAATGGAATATAAAAATATATCCAAGCGACCTTAACTACAATGATTTTGCATTTGTATTTAAAAACTTATTTCAAGAACTTATTGACATAAGTGCAAAAATCGACTTTACAATTAAGAATTATAAGAACTAACTATATAATTTAAATAATATTAATTAGGGGATGTATATGAAAACAATGTTAGATGTTGCTATTGAATTTTTATTAGAAAAATCAGGTGGCAGTCAGTATATGGAATTTAATACTATTTTTGATGAAGTTGAAGCACAACTTAAGTCAAAATGAGAAAAGGAAGCGACTCAAAAAGAGCTTGAATATAGCAAGATTCGTCAAAATAAAATTGGCGAGTTATATCGTTTATTAACAGTTGATTCACGATTTGAAAGAAATAATCAAGGTCTTTGAATCACTAGAGAAGGTTTTGAATAAGAATGTCAGAAAAATACACACTTACTAATGCAAAAGATATTTTGTTAGATGCCAAGAAAAACAAATATGCTGTTCCACATATAAATATAAATAATCTAGAGTGAACCAAAAACATTTTGGTTACTGCTAACGAATTAAGATCTCCTGTTATTCTAGGTGCAAGTATGGGAGCAATTAAATATATGGGTGGTTTTAAAACTGTTGCTTCATTAGTTAAGTCATTAGTTAGTGACTTAAAAATTTCTGTGCCAGTTGTTCTCCATTTAGATCATGGAGATTTTGAATCATGTTTTAAAGCAATTGAGGCCGGTTTTACTTCAGTTATGTTTGATGGTTCAATGCTTTCTATGGATGAAAATTTAGAAAGAACTAAAGCAGTTGTAGAATTTGCAAAGAGATTTAATGTCTCGGTTGAAGCTGAAGTTGGTGCTATTGGCGGCGAAGAAGATGGAATTGCATCTGCTGGTGTTATTTCGAATGTTTCTGATGCACTTAAGATGAAGGAAACAGGTATAGATGTTTTAGCTGCTGGAATTGGTAATATCCATGGTAAGTATCCTGAATCATGAAAATCATTAGACTTTGAAACATTAAGCAAAATTTCTAATGCTACTGATATCGGAATAGTTTTACATGGTGGCAGCGGAATTCCAACTGAGCAAGTTGTCAAAGCTATAAGTCTAGGTGTTACAAAAATTAATGTAAACACGGAATTGCAATTAGCTTTTGCGGACGCAGTGGAAAAATTTGTGTTATCTGGCGAATCTAAAAAGGGCAAGAACTTTGACCCAAGAAAACTATTAGCTACCGGATGCAAAGCTATATGTGAAACAGTAAAAGAGAAAATTGTTATATTCAATTCACAAAATAGATACTAAAAATTTGAGAAAAATCTAACCATTTTCCCAAATTTTTTTATTTTCAAATTCAATCCAAAAATAAAGATTTCATTAGTGTGTGAAGAAACTAAAAACAATTTTACCAATAATGTTTTTGCCGTATTCATTAGTTAGTTGCACAAACATAGCTAACTATTATTTAAAAGGCACAAAAATTAATTCAAATATAAATGTAATTGATGGAGATACTGTTTCATTTTTGGAAAATGATAAGAAAAAATATATTAGACTTTTTGGTATTGACACCCCTGAAACATTTAAAAATGACAACAAAAATTTAGCGAAATTTGAAAATTATTATGCACACCAAGCTAGGATTTTTTTAAATCATATAGTTTGAAACAAAGAATTGTTTTATAAGTTTATTAAATATGATAAATATAATCGAATTATAGCCATTTTATACTATAAAACAGGTAAAAACGAATACACTGATGCTGGCTTAGAATTAGTTAAGAATGGCTATGCTAGAGTGCACTATATTTCTGATTCTCCTACTGATAAATATGGAGTTAATGAGAAAAATTTAATAGAGTATTTTTACAAACTTAAAAAAGAAGAAAACAAGGCCAAAATGAATTTAGTTAATATTTGAAAACACAACCAAAGGCACGTCTTTTATAAGCCATAAATTTTATTGGCAATTTTCATTTTAAATATATAATTTAAAAGCAATTTATAATAAATTGTTCTTTACTAGTGGGAGATTAAATCGCTAGAACCACATTATCGAGAGGATAACAAAATATGGCAAAATCAAAAGCTGATATTGTTCGTGTTCGTAAGTTACAATTTAATGCTGGTCAAGCTAAACCTGGTCCTGCTTTAGCAGGTGTGGGTATTAATATGCCAGAATTTACACGTGCATTTAACGACGCAACACGTGATAGAGGTAATGAACCTGTTCCTGTTCAAATTACTGTTTACAATGACAAATCGTTTGAATTCAAACTTTTCACTTCGCCAGCAAGTTACAAATTAAAGCAAGCTGCAAAGATTGAAAGTGGAAGTTCAAATGCTAAGACAACTAAAGTTGCAACTATTACTGTTGATCAATTAAGAGAAATTGCTCAATACAAATTACCTGACTTAAATACTGATGATGTCGAAGCTGCAATGGCAATTATTGCTGGTACAGCAAGAAATATGGGAATTTTAATTGATGGCTATGAAGGCGGCAAAGTTAAAAAGTCTACTAAAACTGAAGGAGATAAATAATGTCTGCAAAAGGCGGAAAGAAAATTCAAAACGCTAGAAGCTCATTTGACAAAAACATTGCTTACGAATTAACAGAAGCAGTTGAAATAGTTAAGAGAACTTCATATGCAAAATTTGATGCCTCAGTTGATTTAGTATTTAAGTTAAACCTTGATGTTAGAAAAGCTGACCAACAATTACGTGGATCAGTACTACTTCCAAATGGAACAGGTAAATCAATTTCAGTATTAGTTGTTACAAATAATGTTGAAAAACAAAAATTAGCCACAGCTGCTGGTGCAGACCAAGTTGTTGATGGTCAAACATTGGAACAAAAAATTAAAGAAGATATCTTTGACTTTGATGTTATGGTTGCTGATCCAGCAATGATGCCATTATTAGGTAAATATGGTAAAAAACTAGGGCCTAAAGGTCTTATGCCAAACCCTAAAACTGGCACAGTAACTCCAACTCCTGAAAAAGCAGTTGAGGAACTTAAAAAAGGTAAAGCAAATTATAGAACAGATAAAGCTGGTGTTGTACACACACTAGTTGGAAAAGTATCAATGGATACTGAAAAATTAGTTGAAAACATCAAGACTGTTATTAGCTTAATTAAAAGACTAAAACCATCTGCTGTTAAAGGAACATACATCCAAAATATTGTTCTTTCAGCAACAATGGGTCCAGGTGTTAAAGTTAAAATTGAAAAATAATTAATGCAGAAAAAATTCCGCCACACAAAGCGGAATTTTGTTTTTTTAAACTTTAGCAAGCAGTGTTTTAACCTGTTTAATAGAGTTAACGGCAAAAATTATAAGGAGAATTGATACTGCTGTTCTAACTATCATAATAATGAAACTAACAGCCTGTCCAACTTTATTATTTCCATTGTAAAAAGTAAATAAAACAGTAATTATGTAAACCACGAAAAATATTAGAAATGCATTTGATGTTGAAAGTAATTTAATACGGTCTTTGCGTAAAGAGACAAATGTTAGTGATTCTAAAAAGAAGAACAGCGCCATGAAGCATATTAGCACAAGAAATGCAAAGTATACTGAATAAGTAGCTTCCTGCAATATATAGAGTGTGCCAAATTTGAATGATTTTTCCAGCCTTGCTATTAAATTGAACAAATCAGTTATTAGCAAACCTGCTACCAGGACAATTATGGCTATTGAAAAACCAAACATATTACGCAGACTAGATTTTTTCATTTTTAACCTCTTCAATTTCATTTAACTCAAGTAAAAGGATTTTTCTTATGTCAATAAACAATGAAGAATCTAGCGAGCTTTCAAATAAGCTAATTGTGTTTTTAATGCTCTAAATTCAACAGGTTTTCTAAATTTTTTAAGATACTTAACTTTTTCATTATTACTTGCAAAATTTCTTTCTAAAGCTAAAAGCGACTTATCTAAAGAAGAAGAGTTTTGTAAATATTTTTCTTCTATACTTTTCTTATTTTTAATAATTAAGTTGACTCTTTTTCCTATAAATAAAGCCTCTTTGTCATTTTTTAATAATTCAGTAAATTTATCTAAGAAATCATAAACTTCTTCAATGTTTTGTATTTTTTGAATGTATGAATTAGCAAATTTAAGTGATTCTTTGATATTTTCAAAATCATCAAATGCAAAAGTTTTTAAGTGATAAGAAGAAAATAAATTTAGCAACGATAAATTTTTAAATGATCACAGTATTTTTTTATATTCCAAACAACAAGATTTTGAAAGCAAGAAACCAAGATCAAGTAAACTATTTTTAATTTTTGTTGCAGGAATTTCCTTGCCCTCTGATTTTAATCTATAAAGTCTTAACAGTTGATGAACTTTCATTGCAATCATAAAGTTCAATTTAGGAACTTTTATTCCTGATTTGTAAGCTGCAAATTCTTTAGGCAAAATTTTAGGAGACAATACTTCAATTTCAGTATCATTGTGCCTTGACTTAGCAATTATTTGATCTTTAAAGTTAAATGTAATGTTAGAAAGTTTATCTAAATTCATAATCCTAGATGATGCATTTTCAGACACAAAATCCATGTCGCTAGCTTCTCTAAAATAGTCACTATATTTTATGGCAATTGATTTACTTCCTTGAACTAAAAATCCTACATCTTGCATTTGTTTAATAAGTGATAATTGCTCATTTGAAACAAAATTATTTTTCTTACATAATTTTGCAAAATCCTTAAATCTAAATGCAGTGAAAAGTTTAACTTTTAGCCAGTTTAATGACTTAAATATGTTGTAGTCATAAAACTTGTTAAAAAGAATGTTAGACAATGAATTTATTGTTCACATTAGGAGAAGCCAAAGAATTAGAATTCTAAAAATTGTTGCAATTGCAAGAACATATGCATTTTTAGCAATATGCTCATTCATTAGCTTTTCTAAACTTTGCTTTGTAAGTTCATTAAAATACAACGGAAGTCTGTCAAAAAAGATTAGAAAGGCATAGAAAACAAAACTGAAAATAACAGGCGCAAAAAATAATGAGGAAAAGTATATGGCTATATTATTTCTTTTATATTTTTCTGCAATATGTATTTTGTCTTCTAGTATCATGAACTTCCCCATGCATAAACTCTATTCTCATCTGCCTTTTTTTGCTCAGCAATAATTTTAATATAACCATTCAAAAAGTCTATTGAGCTGCTAACTTTTTGCTTAGCAATTGTTAGTGAAAGCCAAATGTTTCATTCTGACTTAACGCCGTCTAAAGATTCTTTAGCTATTTGCAATGCCTTGTGTATAGTCTCAATGTTTCTTGTTTTAGAAACCTTAATTATTTCACCAAAAATTGTAAAAATAAAGTTCTTTGAATAATTAAATTGTAATTCAGTTTGTCTAAGGAGTCCGAGTAGACTGCCCACAGTTGATAGGCCCTTAACAATAGCAGCTACTTGTGGAAATCCATCAAGAGATTCAGATACTGTGGACAATGTATCCCCACCTAGCTGTGCAAGTTCTAAAGCAGGATCTAAATCTTTTAATATTTCTTTTACTTTATAAATAGCGCCAGCTATACCAGAATGAAAGTTATAAAATGTTTCAATTTTTCATCATAATTGATTTTCAATATCATTTCAATCTGAATCATTTATATATTTATTAAGTTCTGAGTGCTCGGATGTTTTAGTGTCATATGATAATGTTCTTTTTTTCCGACTGCTGCCGTTGGTCCTCTTACCCATTAACGACGATATTTTTTCATTAAATTCTTTTAACTGTTTTTCAAAAAATAATTGTATATCAGGATTGTTTTCTGATAGCGTTTCATTCTTTATTGATTCGTCATTTTGTGTAATTGCAATCATATGTTATCCTTTTGTGCATTATTAAATTTTGTTTATTTATCGCTGCACAAAAAAATTATAGAGAAGTTGTTTTTACAAATTATTTATATGGAATGCTTGTGGTTTTATTAGGCGAAAATATAGACTTTTAACCCTTAAAAACAGCCAAATATGCATTTTTTGAGCAAAGGGTAAGGTTAGAGTTTAAAAATAATATATAATAATATTTCGCGGAGAATTTATGGTACATATTGTTTTATTCGAGCCTGAAATACCACCAAATACGGCTAACATCATAAGAACTTGTTTTGCAATTGGGGCTAAATTACACATAATTAAACCCATTTCTTTTAGTTTAGACCCTAAATATTTATCTCGTCCAGCAGCTGGTAGACTTTTAAGTGACATTGAACATGAAGTTCATAACTCATATTCTGATTTTTATAATAAATACAAGGATAAAAATATACATTACATAACTAGATATGGCTTAAAAACTTACAGCGATGTCGATTTCAAAAAAGAATATGAAAATAATGAAGAAATATGACTAATGTTTGGCAAGGAATCTACAGGCATTGATAAACAAGTGCTAAAAGATAATATTGATAATTGTTTAAGAATTCCTATGATAAACAAAATGAGAAGCATCAATCTAGCTAACTGTGTTGCAATTGTTGGCTTTGAGGTTATGAGACAAATAGACTTTAAAGATTTATCACTTTATGAATCGCAAAAAGGAAAGAACTTTATCAAGGAATGAACCAAAGAATAACCAGCACACAGAATCCAAAAATTAAGCAACTCAGGAAAATTTTTAATGATAAAAATTCTGAATTTTTTATAGTTGAAGGATATCATCTAGTTGAGGAAGTCTTAAAGGAAAATCTTGTAATCGAATTATACGAATTAGATAGTAAAACAGCCAAATATGAAAATTCTATAATAGTTAGTGATAATGTCCTAAAAGCTATTACTAAAACTAAAACTCCTGAAGGAGTTGTTGCCTTATGTCGTAAAAAATCTAATACTAGTGAATTAGGCAACAGAGTTGTGTTTTTAGATAATGTTCAAGACCCAGGTAATGTGGGAACCATTATAAGAGCAGCTAAATCATTTAACTTTGACACAGTTGTATCAAATGTAAATTTTTATAATGATAAAATAGTACGTTCGAGCCAAGGCGCCTTATTTACAGTAAATTTGGTCAATTATGCATATGATAATTTACATAGTGTATTAAAAAAATATAAGCAAAATGGATTTAAAATTTACTGCACATCACTAAGTAAAAACAGTGTGCCAATTAACAAAATTAGTTTTGAAAATGAAAAAATAGTAATAATTTTTGGTAATGAAGGTTCAGGAGCAAGTGAGACTTCTATTAAAATTGCTGACAAATTAGTTTATGTTCCAATAGATTTTGAGAGCTTAAATGTTGCCGTTTGTGCGGGAATTGTGCTTTATGAAGCCAATAAAAAAGCAAAGTAGGATATAAAGATGCATAAGAGACTAAACGATGAATTTTTAATTAAAAAATTTTCTAGAGAATTAAACGGGTACTCAGTTACTGAAGTAAATTCATATATAAATTTGCTTTTAAACACAATAAACAACTTAGAATCAGAAATTAATTTGCTAAAAAATAAACAAAACGAAATTGCTTCAAAACATCAAAACGAAATAACCGAATTAGAATCTGAAATATCTATATTAAGAAATGAAAGTAAGTAATGAATAACGATACAGAAAATCAACAGTTAATTAATTGATACCCTGGTCATATGGCTAAAGGAATGCGCGAAATCAAAGAAAACGCATCATTAGCCGATGTTTTTATTATTGTTTTAGATGCCAGATGCCCAATTAGCAGCTACAATGAAGATTTTGATTCTATCTCGCCATCAAAACCTAGATTATTCATAATTACCAAAAGCGATTTAATGGATGTTTCAAAGAAAGCCACAATAGAAAAAAGATTCGGAAGTTCTATGCTTTTATGGCTAGATTTAAGAAATCCTAAAAGCAAAAATATAATTATTAATAAGCTTAAGAAAATAACAGAATCTAAAGTTGCTAAGGATAAACAAAAAGGGCTTATAAACTCTAGAATTAAAGCTTTTGTAATGGGCATTCCAAATGCAGGCAAAAGTACTTTAATAAATTTAGTTTCGAACAAAAAAAGTTTGCAAGTTGCAAATTATCCTGGGGTAACAAGAGCTAAAAAATGAGTAACGGTGGATAATTTTTTCTTTATGGACACCCCTGGAATTTTGTTGCCGAAGTTAACAGATCAATATGCTGCTACTAAGCTAGCAATGATTGGCTCAATTGAAACAAACATATTTCCGCAAAAGTTTCTTTTTACCAATTTTCTAAAAGTACTAGCAGATTACTATCCAAAATTGCTTATAGATGAGTTTAAATTGACTGAAGATGACTTAAGCGATTTAAATGAAGTTAAGACATACAATATTTTGACCAAAATTGCTGTTTTAAAGGGATATGTAAAAAATAATAAATATGATTTTAATAAAACATATACCTTTTTTATAAACTGAGTTAGAAACCTTAAAGGTGTAACATTTGATTAAAATAAATAACAAATAGAAAGGCAATTTATGGCTAAATACACACTAGAAGAAAAAACTAATGTTTGATATGAAGTTGTCAAAGTTAACAAATTAACAATGAGACGAGATATACATATGTCGTATCGTAGCATTTTTCCTGCGATTTTAGTTCTAATTGGTCTAATGATATGGGCTGATGTTGTAGCAGCTAGATTAGAATTTAATACATCAAATGTTATATCCCTAGTTTTTATAAATGTTTTATTCCCACTTATAATTAGCTTATGTTTATGATTTATAGTTGTAAAAATTTTTCTGCACAAAGCAATAATTGCAATTGATAAAGATGACGAAGCTAAAGCCAAGTTATGAGTTAGACGATATATAAAATCTGGATGTAAGAAATACCCATATGGGTATATTGATTATTCTAACTAAATACATTTGCATATACAAATTTACCAATAATCCTAATTTATAGCCTAATTATGTCCAAAATGTGCTATAAAATGCCTATTATGCGTGATAAATATTTAATATATAATTAAATCATTAATTAACATACATAAGGAACATATGTCTAATAAAGTTATAAATGTGTCAAAGGTCATTAATAAATTTGAAATTAAGCTAGTTAATGCTGACCAAGAGTTAAAGTTCAGAGACATAAATTTGCCTTCAATTCATAGGCTTGGATTAGAAATTGCAGGCATAATTAACAACAAAAGATATAGCGACAATGTTATATGCTGAGGAACAAAAGAATCACTTTATTTTGAAACTTTGTCAAAAAATGATTTTGTTTTGCTACTTAGACGTATATTATCAGTTGAGCCGCCACTATTGATTTTGTCCAAAGGGGTTTTAGAAAATCAATACGAGATTATTAAAAATGTATGCAATGAATTTAAAGTACCTTTATACATTTCTGACAAAAGCACATCTAAAATTACTTCAACAATCGGCACATATTTAAGTGATTTTTATTCAGAAGAAACGCAAGTTCACGCTTGTTTAGTCTCAATTCATGGTGTAGGCGTTCTGATTGTAGGTCAATCTGGTATTGGAAAGTCAGAAGCTACTCATGAGTTAATACAAAGAGGACATTCATTTATAGCTGATGATGCAGTTTTAGTAAAGCATATTGGCGCTAATTATTATGGTAAAAGTCCATTGCTAACAAAAGATTTATTAGAAGTTAGAGGCACAGGCTTAATAAATATAATGCAAGCTTATGGTGTAAAGTCTGTAATGAATGGAACTGTTATAAGTTTGTGTGTTGAATTAGTTGATAAAGCTGACTTAAGTTACGATAAATTAGATAGATTGGGTGACAGAGAGATGTTTTATGATGTCTTAGGTGGCAAAATTCCTAAGGTTCATGTACCAATTAAAGAAGGCGCATCAGTTTCTTCATTAATTGAAGCTGCTGTTATTGCGTTTAAAGCAAAAAAAGAAGGTTTTGATGCACTGTCATTGCTTTCATCAAGAACTATTGAATTAGAGAATGAAACAGACAAAGGAGGTGAGTATGAATAATGCAAATAAAATAGGCGACTGACATGTGTATCCCGGCGTTTGAACTCCTGAGGCAGGAAAAATTGCTAACGAGGCAAGCGTATTATTCCGCATTGGAACATTACCAATTCACACTTATTCACTTACAATGATGCTTGGGATGATTGCTGCTATATTAACAATTATTATTTTTTGAAGAAGAGCAAAATATGAGTGAGAAATATTATTAACATTAATATTTTTAACAATACCTATGGCAATTTTAGGCGCTCGTATTTGAAACGAAGTTGATCAAGCCATAAATAATCCAAATTATAATTGGCGAAACTGATACAAAGTATGAGAGGGTGGACTTAGTATTCAAGGTGGAGTTGTGCTCGCTGTTATTGTTGACCTTACATATGTATATTTCAAAAGAGACAAAATTGATATTAGAAAAACTTGTGATATTATCATACCTACAATATTAATTGGCCAAGTGATTGGTCGTTGAGGTAACTATGCTAACCATGAAGTTTATGGAAGAATAGACTACAGTGGCGCCAGTTCATTAATTTTTGGTAAAGCATTTGCTGAAAATATGTTCTTAAAAGATGAAAACGGTACAGGATACAGATACCCACTATTCTTGTATGAGTCTATAATTAACTTATTTGCATATATAATTTTAGTATGAGTTATTAATCAAATGTCACTATTAAAACCAGGTGCGACAGCTCCTTTATATTTTGTGTGATATGGACTAGTTCGTATTGCAATGGAACCATTAAGAGATTATAGACAAGCGATTTATGTTGGTGCTGCTTATGCATTTGCTGTTTTAGGTGGAATAGCATTTATATTCTTCCAGTTCTTCAACCCTACTCACTATGTAAGAGAGTGGAAAAGAGGAAGGTTTATATATCAATATGCTCACCCTGAAGAATATATTGCTTGAATAGAAAAAACTAGATTTAAGACTAAAAAATCTAAACCAATAACAAAGGTGGTATCTTAAAATGAATAGTGAAGCAATGTATGATGTAGTTATTATAGGAGCTGGCCCTGGTGGACTAAATGCTGCTTTATATGCATCTAGAAGCGGATTAAACACTTTAATTATTGAAAAAGAAGTACCAGGCGGAAAAATTAATTCAACTTCAGAAGTTGAAAACTGATTAGGTTTTAAAAAAATAAGCGGATTTGAACTTTCAGATACTCTTTACTCACATGCTATGGCATTTAGTGCAAAGTTTAAAAGTGCTGAAGTAGTTTCTATTAAGCATGCTAAGGAATTTTTACAAGAAGTTGTTCTTAAAAACGGCGAAGTTATTCAAACTAAAACTGTAATTATTGCTACTGGTTTAGTAAACCGTAAGCCTACAGATATAGAGAATTTTGCTAAATTTGACAGAAAAGGTATTAGCTACTGCGCAGTCTGTGATGGGCCATTATTTAGAAACAAAAATGTTTTTGTTTTAGGTGACGGTAATTCAGCTTTTGAAGAAGCTTTATATTTAACATCATTTACTGACAAAATTACCTTGATAACAAGAAGTGATAAGTTTTATGCTGAGGATATAACAGTCGAAAAGGTTAAAGCTGAACCAAGAATTACATTAATCACAAACACTTATATTAAGAGCCTTGAAGGCAAAGATTTTGTTGAAAAGATCAATTTAATAGGCGCAGACGGCAAAATTACAACATTAGATTGTGACGGTCTTTTCCCGATGATAGGCTTTATTCCTACTTCTGAATTTGCAAAAGATTTAAATATAACCAATGAAAAAGGCTATATCAAAACTAATGAAAAAATGCAAACAGAAGTTCAAGGAATATATGCTGTTGGTGATATAAGAGACAAAGAAATTCGTCAAATAGTAACAGCTGCTTCTGATGGTGCAATTGCAGCTAAAGAAATTTGAAACTCTTTAAAATAAGCAAAAAGCCAAAAAATGAAAATTAGGACTGCTCCTAATTTTTTAATTTTAGTTAACAAATTACAGACGAAAACAATTGTTTTCTAAGATTATTAAGCATATTATTAAATAATTTCATATTTGTTAAAGATTGACTTAAGCATATTAATATTCAAGTCAGCACCATTTTCAAATTTGGTGTTATTAAAGTCAAATATTAGCTTATTATAGATTTCTTCTTTCTGGCTTTCAAAAGGTTTAGTTTCGAAATTTTTAGAAAGTCTTACATAAAAACTTATTCTTCTTTTACCTGAAAAGGCAATTAATCTTAATTCATCTTTAGGCAACGATAGTTGTTTAATTTCGGTGTCTTTTTTTATTGTATTTTCAATCAAATAAACCTTTGAAACAGAGCTATTAGTCACTTTTCATTTTTTAATATCTTTAATTTGAATAGCCGTAGAAATTGACAAATAGACAAAAAGAATAAAAGCTATAAAACAGGCAATCTGATATCAAGTTACAGCAGAATTAATTTTTGCTATAAAAGCATAAATAAAGCTAATAATTCCAAATAAATTTAAGATAGAACATAAAGCAAAATAAAGAGCAATAAAACTAAAGGATTTCAATAGATTGTCAATGTAGCTCTCTCTCACTTTTAGTTCATTATAAATAATTGATGACTTGACAAATGCATATCTATAGCCACTAAATTTGTATCAATTTAGAGACACAAAAACATAAATAGCAAGACCGCTTAAAAATGTAAGCGAGACAGAAATAATAAATAAAATTAAAGAAGAATTCTCCATAGTAAACTCAGCAAAAATAATAACAAATAAATAAATTCACATTATACTTTTATTTTCTGCATATTGCGCATAAACTAACTTATGAAATCAAAAAAATGGCAAAAATTACATTTTTAAAATTTTTCTCCTAATGAAAGTATAATATTAATATCTCTAAGTATTATGCCCATAATAAGTGCAGTTATATTTGAGATTATTTATTCAATTATAGGAGAAGCGAATGAATTATAAATATGTTAAACCAGGTCACGCTACTAGCGACCCAAATGAAACAGTTCGTTTTCTTGATGTTGATGGAAAATTAATTCAAGAATATAAACCATCAGAAGAAACCAAGAAAAAACTAGTTGAAATGTATAAAAATATGATTAGATCTCGTCAATGAGACTTATACTCATTAACATTACAAAAAACTGGTCGTTTAGGTACTTTTGCTCCTGCATTAGGTGAAGAAGCTGCTTTAACAGGTATTGGTTACAATCTTAACAAAGAAGACTGATTTATTCCACACTACCGTGTATTACCAACTCAATTAGCACGTGGAATTTCTATGGATAAAATTTATTCATACTGACAAGGTTCTGAAATTGGATCAGCATTTGCTGGAACAAATACATTGCCACTTCACGTTGTTATTGGTTCACAAGTTCCTATTGCTGCTGGTGTTGCACAAGCGCTTAAATTCCAAGGTAAAAAAGCATTAGCTATGGTTACAATTGGTAATGGTGGAACAAACGAAGGTGAATTCCATGAAGGATTAAACATGGCTTCAGTTCGTAAATGACCACTTGTTACAGTTGTTATGAACAACCAATGAGCAATTTCTGTTCCTGAACACAACAGTTACATTGTTAAGACTCTTTCACAAAGAGCTAAGTCATATGATATGCCAGGTGTTCGTGTAGACGGTAATGACTTAATTGCTGTTAACGAAGTTATGCAAGAAGTTTATGACTTTGTAAGAGAAGGAAATGGACCTGTTTTAGTTGAAATGGTTACATGACGTCAAGGTCAACACACAACTAGTGACAACCCTAGAGTTTACCGTTCTAGAGAACTTGAAGTTGAAAAAGAAAAATGAGAACCATTCCACCGTATTGAAGCTTACCTTCTTTCAGAAAAACTTATTACTGAAGAAGACATTAAGGTTTGATCAGAAGCTGCTTATGAAGAAGCTAAAGCTGCATATGCACTTTCAAAAGAATTATGTGAAGCAACAACATTCGATCACATTTACGACTACACATACGAAAAATTACCTGCAGATTTAGTAAGACAAAAAGAAACAAACAGAAAATTATTTGGTAAATAATTATTCCAATTTTTGATTTTATAAAGGAGATAAATAATGGAAAAAATTTCATTAAATAACATTGGTGCCTTAAATCACGCATTAGATTTAGCAATGGAAAAATTCCCTAATGTAGTTATTTATGGTGAAGATGCAGGTTTTGAAGGTGGTGTATTCCGTGCTACTGAAGGTCTTCAAAAGAAATATGGTGACCAAAGAGTATGAGACTCACCAATTTCTGAAGGTGGTATTGCAGGATCAGCTGTTGGTGCATCTGCTGCAGGATTAAGACCAGTTGTTGAAATTCAATTCTCAGGTTTCTCATTCCCTGCTATGAACCAAATTTTTACAAACGCTGCACGTTATAGAACAAGATCACACGGTGTTTACTCATGTCCAATGGTTGTTAGAATGCCTTGTGGTGGTGGGGTTAAAGCTCTAGAACACCACTCAGAAGCTCTTGAAACAATTTACTCACACGTTCCAGGTCTAAAGGTTATAATGCCTGCTACACCTTATGACACAAAAGGTTTAATGTTAGCAGCTATCGAAGATAATGACCCAGTTATTTTCTTAGAACATAAACATGACTACCGTGCTTTCAAACAAGAAATCCCAGCTGAATACTACACAATTGAAATTGGTAAAGCAAATGTTGTTGTTCCTGGTGAAGACTTGACAATTACAGCATACGGTCACGTATTGCATGAAACTCTTGGTGCTCTTAAGTTACTACAAGAAAAAGGCAAAGATTACTCAATCGAAGTTATCGACTTAAGAACTCTTAAACCACTTGACAAAGAAACTATTGTTTCTTCAGTTAAGAAAACAGGTCGTCTATTAGCAATTTCTGAAGCTGTTGAAACACTTTCAATTAACTCAGAAATTATTACAATTGTTAACGAAGAGTGTTTTGATGATTTAGTTGCTAAACCAAGAAGACTAAACACAGCTGACGTAACAGTTCCTCTTCCTGTTTTAGAAAAACAATTCTTCTTCAGCAAAGAACACATTGCTAAAGTTATCGAAGAAATGTTAGGCTAATAAGCTAACCTATAAAACAAAAAGTGTAAATATGCTCTTTGTTTTATAATATAATTTACGTAGATTTATTTACTAAATCTACGTTTTTAAATTTAAAAACTTAATAAATATAACCGTACGGAGGTAAATATGTTATTTAAAGACACTGGCGAAGAAAAGTCAAGCTGCAAAAAAGCTGATGCGCCTGCTGTTGTAGGTCAAATTCAAGTTTCTGATGAATTACTTGATTTTTCTGCATTCGCTAAGCCAAAGAAGAAAGAAACATCATGCAAGGAAAGTGGTGCTTGCTCAAAGGATGAAGAAAACCTTACACCTCGTGAAAGAGCTATTAGAGCAAGAAAAGAAGGTAAATAATGGCTGTTGAGCTCGCAAAAGTTAAACCACTAGAAGAAAAAGAAGCTCCTATTTCAGGAATTCGTAAAGCTATTGCTAAAAACTTAAAAGAAGTTTTAGAAACATCTGCATATTGTTCATTAGTTTTAAAAGCTGATGTTACAAATCTTTGAAACTTACGTGCAAAAGTTAAAGACAAAGTTTTTGAAGAACACAATGTTAAATTAACATTCTTATCATGAATAGTTAAAGCCTCGGCTATTGCTTTAAGCGAATACCCATCTTTTGCTGCTAGATGAGATGGTGTTGAAGGTAAAGTATACTACCCTGGAACACTTAACATTGCTATAGCAGTTGACACACCTTTTGGTCTATTTGTACCTGTAATTAGAGGTGTTGAAAACCTAAGTATAATTGAAATTCAAAAAGAAATTGTTAGATTATCAACACTTGCAAGAGAAAAGAAGCTAAAAATGTCAGATATGACAGGCGGCTGCTTTGCTATTACAAACGTTGGTAGTGCCGGTGTATTATTTGGTTCTCCAATTATGAACAAAGGCAATACAGCAATTTCAGCTACTGGTGCAATCATTGATGAGTTAAAATTAAACAAAGAAGGTGCTGTTGAAAACAGAAAAGTAATGTACTTATCAATAGCAGCTGACCACCAATGAGTTGATGGTGCTGATATGGCTCGTTTCCAAGGCAGAATTAAAGAATTAATCGAAAATCCAGAACAATTAGGAGAATTTTAATATGACAGCAGAATCAAAATGCACAAAGTCATGTGCATCTAGCTGTGAAGCATCAAAATCATCTTGTGCTTCAAGCTGTGCAAGTGAATCATCATGCAAAGCTTCATGCCCAAAAAGTGAATGTTCACAAGAAAAAGTATGTTCATCTTGAAAAGATGAAGGGCTTAAATACGAAGGCGAAGTTGCTGACGAATTTGATTTAATAGTAGTTGGTTCAGGTCCTGGTGGTTACCTAGCTGCTGAAATGGCTGGTAAAGCTGGACTAAAAACTTTAATTGTTGAAAAAGAATTTTGAGGTGGTGTTTGTTTAAATATTGGATGTATTCCTACCAAAGCAATGCTTAGATCAACACATGCATTAGAAGAAGTTATTCATGCGGCTAAATTTGGTGTTGTTGCTAATTTAGAAGATCTAAAAATTGACTATCAACAATCATGAGTTAAAATGCATGAACGTAAAGCCAAAGTTGTTGCAAAGCTTTCTGGCGGCGTTAAGTTCTTAATGAAGGCATCAAAGGTACAGACTGAAGAAGGCGTTGCAAAGTTTGTTGGTGCTAGAGAAATAGAAGTTAATGGCAAGGTTTACCGTGGCAAAAATGTTATTTTAGCTACCGGTAGCCACGCTAACAGAATGAAATTCCTTGAAGGTTTTGAAAAGGGATACGAAAGTGGCAAGTTAATGACTTCACGTGAAGCTATTAACAATGACAAATCATTGCCTGAATCAATGGTTATTGTTGGTGGTGGCGTAATTGGTGTTGAATTTGCTCAAATGTATGCATCAATGGGCACCAAAGTTACAATTATCCAAAGAGAAGACCGTTTACTTCCTGGAATAGACAAGGAAATTGTTGACGAATTTGCTAAAATTCTTAAAACTGAATCAAAAATTGAAGTTATCTATGGCGCAACAAGTACAAAATTAGAAGGTGACGAAAACTTAATTTACACCAAAGATGGCAAGGAAGAAAAAATTACTGCTGAAGTTATTCTTATTGCTACAGGTAGAGTTCCTGCATCTGAAGGATTGGCTGAAGTTGGCATTGAATTAGGTGCTAGACGCGAAGTTAAAGTTGATAAATTCTTACGTACTAATGTAAAAGGTGTATATGCAATTGGTGATGTTACAAACCAAAATATGTTAGCTCATGTTGCTTACATTCACGCTGTTACAGCTGTGCACCACATTTTAGATTTATATGGAATTCCATATGATTCAACTACAAAACCAGTGCCTGCATGTATTTACACAAGCCCTGAAATTGCTACAGTTGGTTTAACTGAAGAACAAGCTAAAGAACAAGGATTGGACTTTTTTGTATCTAAATACAAGTTTGCAACCTTAGGTAAAGCGATTGCTGCTGAAGATACCAAGGGATTAGTAAAATTAATTGTTCTTAAGGACGGACACATTGTTGGTGCTTCATTAATGGGGCCTAATGTAACAGATTACGTAGCTGAATTAGCTTTAGCTATCGAAAAGAGAATTTGCGTAACTGCATTAACTCACGTAATTCACCCACACCCAACATTTAATGAAATTATTTGAGAAGCAGCTAGAAGTGCTTTATCAAAATTAACTGCTGAAAAATTAAACGAAAGAAAAAACAACTAATAATTTGTTTTTATGCTAAGCCCTGCTTAGCATTTTTTATTTTTGCTATATGTGCATCAACAAAAATATAGGCTCAAAAAAGCGCGATTATGACCCAAAATTATAGTTTTATTTTTCATATTTTATTGTACAATACTAAATATATAGTTTCTAGTTAATATTTATAATGAAAGGAGCGCATATGGCAAGAAGAGATCAACTCAATGGTAAAGGCCCTCTTGTTGGAAACTTACGTTCTCACTCAATGATCGCTACAAAAAGAAAATTTAATGTCAACTTGCAAAAAATTACTATTACAAATAGTAATGGCACCCCAACAACACTAAGAGTTAGTGCAAAAACAATTAAGACATTGAAGCGTAAGGGTATCCTTTCAGCACAAGCATAATTATCATTTAATAATATAATAAAACCAAGCATGATTTTTTAGCTTGGTTTTTATTTATTCGCCAGTTAATCCAGCTTTCACTATTTCATAGAGATCTTCACCATAAAGAGATTTAATTATTAATAGGCCTAGCTCAATTCCAGTAGATGCTGCTTTTGCTGTAAAAAGCTTATCACTTTGTGAAACTCTATCACTGCTTCTGTGTCTTGAGCATGTTTTAGCAATATGTTTGATTGGAAATGAACTATATTGCTCATTATCCTTAATAATGCCATTTTCATATAAAGCATTAGGTGCATCACAAATTGCAAAAACATATTTATTTTGATTTCTAAACTCTCTTACTATTTCTAAAGAATCTGAATCTTCTCTTAGTTCTTTTGCTCCGGCACCGCCAGGAACAAAAACGGCATCATAGTCAGATACATTAATTTTAGTTACTAAATTCAAATCAACAATTCCATGTTGTCCATTAGCTTTATCATAATGGGGATTAAAATATGCTATTTCCTCAACTTTTTCTGAGCGTTTTAAGACGCTTAATACTGAAACTAACTCCATATCATTAAAATGATTATGTACAAGCACTAGTAATTTCATATTTCCTTCTTTCTAATTATGCACCAACAACACTTTTCTTACGCCTTAGTATACCTTTTCAGATTGCTACAAAAATTAAGGCAAGTGGTAAAAAGATTGTTAAGGCAACAACAACTAAATAAACTCTTAGTCACATTTTATTACGATTGCTTTTTGCTGTTTCAATCTGGTCATGAATTTCCACCGATTTTTCACCAAAAAAGTCACCAATATCATCTAACCTTTTTTTGTCTATTAGCCTAATCACAACATAAGCCACAATAAGTGCAGCCATAATTATTGTGCAAATAAGGCAGAACAATTGAGTATTTTTAAAGCTTTTATCCAATCATTTTGGTCATTCTAAATTAATATAAAATGAGCCGTCTCTACTTCCAGCTTCCCAATTACCTGATTTATATAGCCCAAAAATGATAAGTGTAATAAGTCCTAGATAGGTAAGGATAAAAATTAATATCCATAATAAGTTAATATCTTTTAAAACAATTCTTTTATAAACTAAATGAAATGTTGAGCTTGAAGTATAATCACCTGCTGAAATAGCTTCACGGTGCCTCTGAACAGTGTTAGACCACTGTCTTTTTTCAATAGCATTTTTTATTGTGTTTGCAAATGAAATAAAAGCAACTATTGAAAAGAGAACTAAATATCCAATTAATGGCTTATCACCATTATTAACTTTAAAAGGCGGAACTTTATATCAAGTTAGAATAAAAAATGTAACAGATGCAAAAAAGATAAATAAAGAAATAAAAATCATAAATGACTTGATTTTCTTTTCTGATTTTATTACTTTGTACATCCTAGGCGAAAATTGATTCATTGGATCTCTATATGTTTTTTTAGCCTCGGTTGCAAAAGAAACATCTCTATTGCTTTGCACAATTTCCATTGTTTCTCTGTTGTGAATTGGTCTATATTTCATTACTTACCTCTATATATTATTAATTATATATAAAAGAAGTATCATTAAATATTATTGAGAAGCTTAATTGTAAGTGTTATAAGTTATATAGCAAATATGAAAAAATATTTTTTTGTAACAAATTATTTTTTTTATTTATAATTAATCTCGTTATGAATACATTCAACCAATATAATGTGCGTTCAATTATGGCTAACATTAAGATGATCTTCTTAATGAAATTTTGCTATTAGCTCCACATTTATTAGGTTATAAAAAAGCATTTTATATACATTAATAAGTAATACCAGATAAAAGTAGGAGCAAATCCTACTTTTATTTAATGCAATTTTATAGAAGTTACTTATTACAAATACTAATATATGTTCATAACACAAAAAAACACATATTTATACATACATTTGAAATCCTTAAATATTTTTGCCATACATTTATAATTTAATGTCAATTTTCTATAAGTATTCAAAGAATGTTATGGCTTATTAATGTATATAAAAGAAAGGAATAATATGCCAACAAAAAGAAATAAATTATTTTTATACTTAGGGACATCTGCAGTTGGCTTGGCCACACCATTAGTGGCTGCTAGATGCCAAAATGAAGAATATCAAGAATTGGATTACAAAAAATGAACCAATGTCTTGGATGGCAGGCCTGAGTCATTATGAAACTTAGAATTAGAATCCAAAGGCTATGAAAGTGGCGAATCAAAAGTTCAAAATGACTTAATTGCTCAAGGTATTCTTAGAGCACCTGCACCAGGAAATAGACCTGCTGTTTCTGAATATTCATTTGATGGGTCTGTAAGCTATGGTTCATGACAAAGATCAGCATTAGAATCTGCTCAAGGTATCTTAATTAGAAAAGAAGCTCTATTTTCACCAATTGTTATTAAAACAATTCAAGGACAATTTGTTAATGCCCGTCCTTCAGTATGAAGATACAAATTAGAATTGGGGTCAAAAGTTATTGTTACTGATAATAATGGTAAAACTCACGAATTTGACAATGATTTAGTCAACGAATTCCCAGCAGCTGATTCTGAAACAGTTAACCACAAAGGCAAAAGTATTGCTACTTTCAAAAATCCTATATATCAAGCAACCTCAACTGATGCAAAGAGCATTAACAGTAAGCAATTCCAAGAAGTTTTAAAGAAAGCTAAAAAACTACAATTTGAAGTTGTAAAAGGCCAAAAATGAATAAATAATAAGGGCGAAGCAACTAAATATGAAGTTGTTGCTAAGGACTTCTACTACTCATGACTAAGAACAACAGGTAGAAATGTTGAGCAGCGCGAAAAATTATTAAGTGAATCTACAGATTCTCAGTACAAAAATGGTCAAAAAAGCGATGAAATTGATAAATTTATTAACCAAAAATGATTAACACCAAATTCAAACTTCTTTACAAAGAGTTCAAAATATTCTAATGAATACGTTTACCAATTTTTAAGCATTGATTCATCTAAGTTTTATAAAGAAGAATTATTCATTGAAGGTGACAAACTTACATTTAATCCACTAACAGAAGGAAAACAAGGTTCATTTGACTTGCTTTTTGAACACATAGCAACTTCACAAGACTTTTCAGCAGCACCATCACAATTATTAGAGGAGCATGATCAAGATCCAGATAAAGTTCCTGTTAAGCCATTAAGACCACAAGTTGAAAAAACGACAACCGATGAATATAGGAAAATTTTAAATGGCACTAAAGGATCATTAGCAAGTAAAATTGGACTATACTGATATGGTTTCCATGAAGATGATGTTCTAACTGCTGGTAGGTACTACTATGCTGGATGAAACCCAAGTAATAGAGAAGAAACCTACAAATTAAATCCTCATTATAGAAAAGAAAATCCAAAGGATCCAATTGCCAAGTGAAAAGAATCAAGAAGAATTAAAGAATATCGTACATGATACCAAGGGGATTCATTAAACGAAAATATCTTTAAAACAGCTGTAAAGAACGATTTCTTAAGAGGAAAATTGGCATTTGCACCTCAATCATTATTAGATAAAAAAGACTTAGATTTATTTAGTAATAGACAGCGTGACTATGGAGCAAGTTTTATTAGAGAAAATAACCCAACAACTAGTCCATATCAATTCTTAACCTCATACATACCATATTCACAAAAACATACTAATGAAACTAAATTCAATTTTAATGAACATTTTGCAAAATTAGCATTTGGCGCTTCATTAAAAGAAATTAGAGAAGGTGGCAAACCAACTAATTTAAAAGATAAATTAGGTGGCACAGCTGTTGCATTTAGAACATTAATTAACTCTGCAATTAACTGAGAATATTTAGCTAAATACATCAGCAATGATAAAAAAACTGCATGAGTTAGCTTAATTGCGCCTAACACCGCAATTCAAGCTAGTGATCAAAATGGCAAAATTGTTCAACCTGCAGAATTTGCAGATAAATTTAATGAACAATTCTTTGTTGATGCCCAAGGAAACAAGGTTGCTACAGTTACTCCTAAAGAAAATAAAGACAAATCAACAGTACAAAGTGATGCTGAGAGATTCAAATCAGCTAAATTTAAAGAAATCCAAGCTGAGGTTAAGAAAATCTTAGACAAGTATTATAAAGATAATAATCTAAATGCAGACAAAGATAAAGTTGAGTGAACTTTAATTAACCGAAATGTTGGTTCATTTAACCCACCATTATTAGAACAATTAGTAAGATGAATCCCAGATCTTTACAAGGCTCTTGACCCAAGACTTAGTGCAACATATAAAAAGTTTGACGCTAGAGAAGAATGAGTTTCAGCTATTGCTTCACATACTTCATATGCAAACTTTGCTTCAATTAGATATGACACAAACAACATAGGCGCTGGTTATGATGGATTAGGCTTATCATCACTAAGAGTTATCTTAGTATTGATTAATTCAGATGCTGAACTTCAAAACTCATTAAGAAAGAGCTTCCCACAATTAGTAAAAGTTGCTGATGAATTCGTTAAGTTTATGAACGATTCTAAAAACCAATTTAAATGAAGTGTAGATTTCAAACATTGAAAAGATGTAGAAAGCAAATACTGAGATGATTTAAATGATGATCCAAGTGTATATAAATGAAACGAAAGCGAGAAAAAACTAGAAAGGAATACTGATACATATACTAAATGAACACATCTTTCAGCAGCTAGCGCCGAATTCTTTGTTAAATATGCAAACAGTTTACCTCTAGAAGATAATATTGCTCTATCAAACGAATTATCAAACTACTATGGTAGAGTTCCTGAACCTGCATTTTTAATAAACAAAGATCAATTTATTATCTCATTCCTAAGTCCATCTCTTTCTAGACCATATACAGGAACAGACGCCTTATGGTTTGCTGACTTTGTAATCCGTGATAATAAATAATTAAATAACTAAAATAATATAAAATTAAGCTATGTTTAAGTATATATCCAAAAGAATAGCTATGGCTATTCTTACATTATTTATTGTTATAATCTTTTCTTATACACTATTAGCGGCTTTTGGTAAGAATCCATATGAAGGGATAGAAGCTGAATACATAAACAATGCAAGGCCAGGTGATGTTGTATTAGAACAAATAAAAAGAGATGCAGAGAACTATAGAAATACTCCTGTTTTAGTAAAATTATTTAATTACTTAGGTGGCTTATTTAAAGGGGATTTTGGAACTCTTTACGGAAAAATAAAAGGACAAAATGCTTTTGGCCAAAGTGTAGTAGCAGTGTTCTGAGAATACATGCCAAATAGTTTATTTGTTTCGCTTCCTGCCTTTATAGTTAGTGCACTTTTAGGAACAACCTTAGGCATTGTAGCCGGGTATAAAAGAGGAACCATTTGAGACAGCATAATAAATGTATTTGTATTCATTTTTATAGCAGTACCTTCATTTATTATTGCTCCTATGTTTATTAACTTATTTACTAAATTAGGATTCCCAACTACATATACTGCATGAGTTAGAAATGATAGTTCAGGTGTAAATAGTTTTGCAAACTTTTTCAAAAGTATTATTCCACCAATTTTAGTTGTTTCACTTAGCTCAATGGCTGTATATACACTTTATGCAAGAAACCAAACAGTAACTGTTTTAACATCAAATTATGTGCTTATAGCTAAAACAAAAGGCTTAAGCACAATGCAAATATTTAGAAAATATGTATTTAGAAACATTTCAATTCCACTTAGTGCAATAATACTTCCTTCATATATAGGCTTATTATCAGGAAGTATAATCGTTGAAAGATTCTGAGGAGTTGAAGGAACAGCGATGATACTAGCATTTGCCTTTCCAAATGCTGAGATAAATCTAGTTATGTACAGCATAATACTATTTACCTCATTAAGCGTGTTTACAGACATATTGGTTGATATTTCATTTGTAATATTAGACCCTAGAATTGTCTATGGTTCAAACTCTGGAGTTAACTACTTACATATTTTCAAAGCATATTTAATAAGAAAAAGAAGGCTAAAAGAATTATTCAAAGAACAAGAAGAATCAACAATTATTAACGAGGAGGTGAACGCCAACTAATGAATTCCTTAGAATTTAATAAAAAGTATGAATTAGACTCCGAAACGGCTTCTAAAATAGTTCCATCCCAGAGACCTAAGTCTACTAACAGCATTGCTGGAAAACCAAAAGTTTTGATTGTTGAAGTCCTTAAAAGATTTTTTACAAATCCAGTGGTTGTCATATCAACGATAGTCTTTTTAACGATTATCATAACAGCTGTCATAGTAACTATTTTTCCAACATATAAACCAGGGACAAGCATTGCTTCAGATGCAAAGTCAAACAACTACTGAGATCAAGGCCTTTCAGATGTTGGTGGCCTACCGCCTGTATTTGCCCCTCATATTTCAGTAACAAACTCGTCAATTATTGATCAAGTTAATACCTTCAATGATCCAAATTATGCTTATTCAAAGTACTTAAAGGAATATTTAGACTTTAGATCAGTAGCTTCTGACAGAATCATAATTGACTATTACAAGTACTACTATGCACGTCAATTAAATGTAGCTATTGTTAAAGCATTTAATGAAGGATATGTAATTGACGATTCATTTGTTAATTATTTAAAAACCCAAGTTGATCAATTTACACTTAAAACCTACTTTGGTACAACTTTTTCAGACCGTGACATTTGATCAACTGTATGAGCTGGCGCACTAGAATCAATTAAAATAGCATTCTTTGTTGCTACAGTCGAAGTTATTATTGGTGTTACTATTGGAGCATATTTAGGTTTTCATGCTGGAAAATGAATTGACACAGTGCTTATGAGAATGATTGATATTTTCCAAGCTCCACCTTCTATTATTTGATTGCTAATGTTCATTTCCCTAAGCAAGGATGGACCAAATGATTGAATTTTAATAGCTGGTTTACTATTTACAGGTTGAACCTGACCAATTCACTCAACTAGATTATTTATAATAACTGTAAAAGATGAAGAGTACATTTTAGCTTCCAAAAGTATCGGCGCTTCAAAGAACAGACAAATATTCTTTCACGCCCTACCAGCTATTTTAGGTAAAATAGCAATGAACTATGTACGTAGAATTCCTGGTGTAATATTAAGTATTGCTTCATTGTCATTCTTAGGTTTTTATAACTCACCTGATTCATATAACCTTGGTAAGTTCTTGAGTGACAACATAGGTAAAGAAACCGAAAACCCATGAATAGTTATTATTCCTGCAACAACACTATTATTATTAAGTTTAAGCTTACAATTTATAGCAATTGGGCTTCATGACGCCTTAGATCCTAAAGTAATTAAAATTAAAAGATAGTTTGAAAGGTAATTATGGATACAAATATTCAATCTAATACCACTGTTGAAAACGAAGCCATGAGTGATTTTAATGACAAATTATCTTCAATTAGGGTTGAAAAGTTACCTAATAATCAACTTTTAAAAGTTAGAAATCTAAGAGTTGATTTTAAAAACGGGCGTAATTCACTTATAAGAATAGTTAGGGGTGTAGATATTGACGTTAATAATGGGCAAATTGTTGGCTTAGTTGGTGAATCTGGTTCTGGTAAGTCGGTTACTTCTAAAGCATTAATTAATGTCAATGAGAATGCTTTGGTTTCATCTGATGAGTTGGTCATTAGCGACATTGACTTATCTAAAATTAAAAAGCAAAAATTATGAGAATCAGTTAGAGGACACTATATTGGATATATTCCTCAAGATCCACTTACTTCACTTAATCCTACTAGAAAAATAGGTAAGCAACTACTAGATGCTTTAAATTTAAATAGCGAGTGAAAATGAAGATCTAAGGAGGAGAAAAAAGCCTATTTAATAGGCCTTTTGGAAAGATTTGGCATTCATGATGCCGAAGAAGTTTATGATAGATATCCACATACATTAAGTGGCGGGATGAAGCAAAGAGTTGTTATAACAATGGTTGTTGCTTTAAAACCATTATTAATAATAGCTGATGAGCCTACTACTGCTTTAGATCCAACTGTGCAAGCTTCAGTTTTAGCTCTTTTTGAACAAATACGTCAAGAGTACAATATATCAATAATTTTAATTTCGCATAACATTAGTGTTGTCGCTAAGTTTTGTGAATATATTTATGTTATGTATGCTGGCAAAATTGTTGAAAGAGGAACTAGAAAAGATATTTTTACTAATCCAGCTCACCCTTATACATGAGCGCTTATCTCGGCTATACCTGAAAATGATGATGAGAGATTATTCTCAATTCAAGGAACCCCACCAGATATGGCAAACTTACCTATCGGTGACCCTTTTGCACCTAGAAATGACTTTGCCTTAGAAATTGACTATGAAAAAGAACCACCATTAATTGAAATTAATAGTCATCATAAAGCAGCAACGTGACTACTTCACCCTGATGCACCAAAAATACAAAGACCAAAAGAATTAGAACATAGACTAAAAAGTTTTAGAAAGGTATTTAAAGACGATGAAGAATAACGACAATAAAAAAGTCATTTTAGAAATTCAAGATCTTAAAAAGTACTTTTTAAATAACGGTAAGGTCAACAAAGCTGTTGATGGTGTGTCATTTAAATTACATGAAGGTGAAATAGTCGGTCTAATTGGTGAGTCAGGAAGTGGAAAAACCACTGTTGGACGTTCAATTCTAAGGCTTTATGACGATTTTAATGGTTTTGTTACTTTAGATGATCAAATCATTAGCGGAGAAAGCATTTCTAAAAAACGCGAAAAGTTTTTGCGTAAAAGAGTGCAAATGATCTTTCAAGATCCACACGCGTCTTTAAACGGCCAAAAAACTATCTATAGCATTCTTAAAGAACCTTTAGTTGTCAATAACATAATTAAGCAAAAAACTGATGATCTATTTAGTGACTGAAAAAAAGTTACTGAGAACTTTCAATTTACATTTTTGCTTTATGCTAAAAAGTTAAAAATTAAAAACCTTAAGGCAATTAATGAGCCATCTAGCACATTTTTTCCTAAATGATCAGATAGACTAATTGACTTTAAGTTTGACTGGGAAAACTTATCTATTGATGAAAATTTTGTTTCTTATTTTAACTACTTAGAAGAAAAACAAACAATGGAAAGCTCAATTATTAATGAGATGTACTCAAACACAGATCAATTAATGGCTTTCTATTACGAAAAGCAAGCGCAGTTTAGAAATAATGATGTCACTTTTGACGAATTAGACTATATAAATGCTACAAAGGAACTAGAATTAACTAAAAAATTATGTAAGTATTCACAAAAGCAATATGATGCATTAAACAAATTAAGTGAATTAGACAAAGAATTGAAAGAGTTAAAAAGTAATCAAAATGATTATTTATTAACTAACAAAAACGCTTTTAATAATTTTCTTTCGGAATATAAGAACGAGATCAAAATTTGCCGTTATGCAAGATTAAATACTTACGACATAGATTTTTACTTTTTTAACTATAAAAAAGAGCTAACCAACAAAATAAGGTTAGATGTAATCAAAAAATATAAGTCTAAGTTAAGTTATTTATCAATAGATCAAATTCGTAAATTTATTGCTGAATTAAACAAATATACTAATAGTTTTTACATTGAACACTTAGAATCACTCCCAATTTCTAAAGACTTTAAAGCAGTTGCTAAGTTAATAATTGAATCTGATTATAACTTTGATGTTAATGAATATCTAAAGTTAAACCATTCTAATGAATTAGAATTTAATTCAGCACTTAGGAATATTGAAGATTCAATCAAGGCTCAAAAGGAAATTATTCATTCAAAAGATGAAAAACCAGCTTTTGGCAAGAAAGAATTAGAAGCTGCTGAGCAAAAATTGGCTAATGCTGAGAAAGTTTTCAAAGCTGAAAACGATAAATATAACAAAAATATTCAAAATCAAATTAAGCAATTAGACAAAGACATTCTTAATGAGAGCCTTTTATATAAAAATTTAAAAACTCAGCAAGGTATTAATGATCTCAAGTTTAAAAAGATTAATGAAGCGTTTTTTGAAAAGCTTAATAGTGACTTAAAAGAGGCAAAAGCTAAAAAAGATCATGCAAAAGTGCATGAAAATAACAAAACTATCAAGATTTATAAGCAAAAGGTTTCTAATAAGTTATCTACTTTAAAATCATTTGAAGTTGAAGTAAAGCACTTATTTAAAGATGTCAGAACAATTTACCTATTACTAGGTACTAAGCAATTCGAAAATTCACTATTCAATATTTACAACAGATTGTTTGCAAAGCAAATGATTACTAAATTAATAACAAGATCAATGATTTATAAATCACTAGAAGATGTAGGGCTTTTAAAACAATTTGCCTACCGTTATCCTCATGAATTTTCAGGCGGTCAACGCCAAAGAATTGTTATTGCTAGAGCATTAATAACTGAACCAAAAGTTATAGTAGCTGATGAACCTATTGCATCGCTTGATATTTCAATTCAGGCTCAGGTAGTTAACTTACTAAAGGACTTGTGTGAAAAGAAAAATATAGGAATGATTTTTATAGCGCATGACTTGTCAATGATTGAGTATATTGCAGATAATGTGCAAATTATGCACCTTGGTAAAATAGTTGAATCTGGTGATACTGCAACAGTTTATAAAAGACCATTACACCCATATACCAGGAACTTATTTAAAGCAATTCCTAAGATCTCGAATGCTAATGAAAAGTTTGAAAACATAAACTTTGAATTGGATTATTTAAAAGAACAACAATACCCTGATATTCCGTCAAACTACATTGTTGAAAATGACCATTATATCTATGGAACGGACAAACAAGTCAATGAATGAGTGAAACCATTTCGCTTAGGAAAACCTAAAAATACTGATGTTATAGACGCAAAAGATGATGATAAAAAGTAAAGGAGCATAATAATGAATAAGAAAACTAAATTAGTTATGTTGTCAATGCCTATTGCATTATTTGCACCAGTATTATCAGCTTCATGTCGTGAAAAGCAAGATTTTAACCCTAAAGATTTTAAAGATGTTACATTGTCTTTAGCTTCAGATGGTAAAACTGATTTTGCTAAAAAATCTCCATCAGAGTTTGTAAAAGAAAATAAATCATCATATGCAAAAGTGTTAGAAGTTACCCAAAATGGCAGTAAAACAGACAAATACGGTTATGAGCTAGTTAGCGTTAGACCTAATGACAACTATGGATATTTATATGTCGAATATAAATTATTTGACAAAAATAACAAAAAAAATATAACTCCTAAAAAATTTATTTATTTACAAGACTTTAAGTCTAATGTCAAAGAACAATTATCTTCTATCAATTCAAATTTATATTTCTCTAAAACTAGGAACCTAGGAACCCCAGTTGATAAAAAAACATTATTAGTAACCGAAATAATAAATGACAAACTTCTTTTAGATTTGCAAAGTAATAACCTACTATCACAAGCTGGAGTCAAAATCTCTAAGGATCCAAAATTAGACTTTGGCAATGATAATGAAGGTATCAAAAAAGGTTTCGTCAATTTATCATTTACTTACACTGTTGAGCATAACGCAAGGGAAACTGGCAATGACTTTCCAATAAAACTAGCCAAAAAGATTGAAAATTTTAAAATTGATGGCTTCACTGGATATGAAAGTTTTGATCCTGATAAGTTCATTGAAAAATCATCAGCCACTGATGTAACACTTGAGAAAGTTCAAAAAGATCCAATGTCCTATATTTCTTTAAAGAATGCTGGAGATACAATTTTAACTGATCTTAGCGTTACTAATGGTGGCAACAACCAAGCTACAATTAAATTCAAACTACAAACCAGTATATTTGATTCTGAAGGCAAAGAAACTAAAGTAACTTCTGATAATGAATATGAATATAAATACACCTGATAGTGTACAAATTGATATTAGCAGGCTTTGGCTTGCTTTTATTATCTAAATTAGCATTTATAATTTATTCATAATGAAATTAAAGTTGAATGCAGAATACTTTAGAAAATCGTTTTCATGAAAAAAATGTATGCACTTTGTAGTGGTTTCTTTGATTATACTTGTTCTCTCTCTTTCGCTTTATTTTGCTAAGTGAAAAAAAGAGCCTGAGATTTATACATCTAAAAGAATTGCACAGGATTGAACCTTTATTATAGGAATAACATTATTGGCTTATAGTGGCCTAATATTTATATTTTCAACCGGTTTCTTATTTAGAGCATTTAGGAAAAATAAAAACCAAAAATCAAACGAATTAGCCTATAAAATAGAAGAAGAAAAAAAGAAGCCTGCTTCTAGAGAAAGAGAGCTAAAACTTAAGGTTCTACGCGAAGATTTAGAACTTGAACAACAAAAAATGAATGAATCAACAAATGCTAAAGGTTATAACTTTGTATTAATTGTTGTATTCATGTTTTCAATAATTTTCTTAATAACTGCCTGAATATTAAAGGGCATTGCTTAGATATGAAAATTTGCCCTAATTGTCAAACAAAAACATTTTTAAATTAAATGCATCATATATTCTAAAAATATATACTTTAATTAGATATGAAAAATATTGAGAATGAAAAACTAAAACAACAAGAGAAAATCAAAAGGACTATTGATCAAAATTCTACTTATGAAATAAATAGAATCAAAGTCGAAGAAAAAGTTCTGCATTTTTCTTTTTTACATACATTAACTAAATTTTGACAGCAGTCTATAGCTGTCTTGATTATTTCATTTTTATTTTCATTTATAAGCTTGCTATTAGTACAAAACACAGGACTATATGGTTTAGGGCTCGATGCTCTTAGCCAAAGCATTGCGCGTTTAGCTTCATTTTTAGCAATTTATGATGGCAGAAGTGAACAAATGGCAAGATTAATTTTTAACGTTTGTTTCTGGATGATAAATTTTGTCATCAATATTCCACTATTTATTTTTGCTAGCATAAAAATCAATAGGAATTTTGCTATTTTAACTATGCTTTTTATGCTTTTTGCCACTATTTTTGGTATAGCTTTTAGTAGCATTCCCGGATCAGAAAATTGATTAATTCTAGGTAAAGTTATAGATAGCAATTTTACTAAGAATGCTATAAATCAGCCAAATAGCATTGTTCAGATCACAACTTGAGCTGTAAATTATTCTGGACAAAATGGCAATAATCCAATTTCTATAATGTTTTATGGCTTATTGTGGGCAATAATACAAGGAGCTTTAGCAGCTTCATTATTAATTGTGAATTCCACAACAGCAGGATTTGATATTTTTGTAGTTTGATACTCGCAAAAGAAGTTTAAAAACCTAGGAATAATTTACATAGTAATTCATATTGCTTGTTTATTATTAGCCAATGCAATAGGCACATATATTCCATCTGGACTAGCATCCAAGAACTGAAATGTAGAAATATTTTTTAATGCTAGTTTTGCCAGTTCATTCATTTTAATTTTAGTTAATGGGATTGTTGTTGATATTTTATTCCCCAAATATAAAATGGTAAAGATAGAAGCCTATACATCAAAACCTGAAGAAATTTTAGATAGAATTTTTGCGCTCAAGGATAAAAGATTTTCTGTAACTATAGCTGACTTTACAGGAGGTTATAGTGGCGAAACGCAACAAGTGCTAATTATAAACACAATGTATATAGAATCAGCTGTCGCCTTAAAAATTATTAATGAAGTTGATTCTAATGCAATGATTTGTATGTTCGACATAAAGAGAATGAAGGGTACAATATATACTTCCAGTATTGTAAATAAGGATAAACAGTAAAATTAATACTAGTAGTAAGATATCAAGGAGTAAAGCAATGGCTAAAAAAATAAGTAAATTATTTCTACTTTCTCCATTATTAACAGCGCCAATTTTTCTAACTTCATGCATTGATTTAGCGATTAATAAAGATTTAGTTAGCAATAAATCTGACAACACTACTGTAAAAATAACTGATAAAAGATCTGCTATAGCAATTAATGAACCAGATGATGAAAATGATAAAGTTGAAGATATAGCCTATAAATTTGGTCCTATAAAGTCAGAAATTTCTCGAAACAGCATCCAAGTGTCTAGCCAAAAACTAAAAAATGGATTTTGAAGTAAAAGTGTCCCAGCAAGAAACAAAGAAATTTCGAGTAGTGAAAGTACAGAATTAAGGGAATTATGATATGAGCTAATTGAAATTTTTGAAGGGTCAAAAAGCAAAGGCATAATACCTCTTGTTAAGAAAATAGACAGTTATATAGATTTATATAAACATAATAAATTATACTGAACCATTTTGACCAATTGGATTAATTTACAAAATGATTCAGGTAATTTTCAAGCAACTCCTAAAGGGGAAACAGTAGTTTATGACAGAAATAAAATACATTTTGGTTATTTTGTAGAAAACTTTCTAACTAAGGAAAATGGCTGAGAAAAATTTAAAGAATTTTGCCTGGCTTATTCAGGGGCAGAAAAGGAAATCCAAAATTATAACTTTGCCAAGTGAATGGTAAATGAAACAAAGACATTTTTAGCAATTTTGGACAAGAATAAAGACTTAGCATTTAATCCTGAAATTGATGGCTATACTCCAGATCTTACAAAAATTGATTTTATAAAAAACTCGCCAACTGAAAAGATCAAAAAATTAAGACATAAGTTGATTACTGATGGTGGTTTGTATTTACATAAACCGAATCAAAAAGACATAAGTTCGGCAGAATTTAATGAAGCAGAAAAATTTGAATATTCTGAATATTCAGATCTTAGCAAGGTTGATATCAGTAAATTTATCGATGCATTTAAAGCAAATAAGACAAACTTAAAAGAAGAAGAGTGGGCTTTAGGTTATTCTGCATTTAGAACAACTGAAGCTATAGGTCCATGAGGATATTTTGCCTATCCGGCTAATTCACAGGATCATAAGAACTTTTTTACATATAATTATGCTTTACCAAATCTTATTAATGGTCAGAATTATCTTTCAAAAGTTATTTACGCAAATTCATTAGTTTACCGTCACAATAGAGAAGAGTGAAAAAAACTTAAAGAGTATGTTTTGTCTACTATCCCTTATTTAATTTCAAAAAACTTCAATGAAGAGCAAAAACTTAGATCGTTGCATAATTTTATAACTTGAAAAATTAACTATGACATTGAAGCTTTAAATGAAGAAATTAGGACAGGCGAGATCAATCTAGCAATGCGTAATCCTGGAGTATTATCAAAAGTAAAATCATATGAAGAAAAAATTAAAGGTGTCTGCGAAACCTATGCTAGATTACTTACTCTATATGGGCTATTTCTAAATATAGATATAGGCTACCAAACTGGAGATGTATTTAGATATAAATATGATGAAAAAACTGATAAATTTATAAAATTAGAAACAAAAGAACCTCATGCTTGAAATGTATATCGTTCTAAAACTGATGGCAAACTAAGATATATTGATTTAACCTGGGATGATGCGCAGGAAGATAAAACATATACAACAGTTTTTAATAATGGCCATATATTGCCTTTTACATACACGTATTTTAATAAAGAGTGAGATGAGTTTTCGGCATTGCACTCCAACACTAAAGGGTCATTTATCTTAGAAAGTCCAATTATTTACAGCAAAAAAGGCGAAAAATTTACGATTAGATCAATTGATAAGTATCAATACTTAGCAAGTGAGTTGCATAAGCTTAATAAAACTAAAGATAGTTATATCGAACCACCCGAAATAGAAAAAACCTATGATGGTAACAAACTTAAATAGTTATTATTTACCTATAAAACAGCATAATTAGCAAATTAAAACACATATGTTAACTCCCATATGTGTTTTTTTGTTTCTTAATACTTATCAATTTGATCAATTCTAGCTTGGTGTCTACCACCTTCATATTCTGTATTTATATACTCATCAATCATTGCCTTAGCTTGATTAATGTTTACTTGTCTACCACCCATTACTATTACATTAGCATTATTGTGTAATTTAGCAAGGTTGGCATCCTCAACAGAAGTTATTCTAGCGGCTCTTATGCCACTGTGTCTATTCAATGCATAAGAAATACCTAAACCAGTACCACATAAGCCGATCCCAAATGAGACATCTTTATTGTCTAATAAATAATTAGCTAACTTATGGCCTTGTTCAGCATATGAAATAGACTTTGAACTATCTTCAGGTCCTAAATCAACTGTTTCATATCCTAAATCATTTACATAATTTTTGATCTCATTTTTCAAATCGCAACCACCATGGTCGCTAGCCAAAACAACTTTACCTTTTTTCATTATTTGCTCCAGTAATTTTTTATAAAAAAATTTTACAACAAAAACAGTATGCATTGTTTGTGCGACTTAAAATTATGGTCCCTGGGAAAAATAGGCTATTTTTCCCAAAATTTTTCGCTTTTTAAAATTTAAGCAAGATATCAATATTTAAAGGTATGAGAATAAGTAAACAGGAAGATCAAAGAGATTGTGGCTTGCACGTATTAAGTTATTTAATAAATTATTATCATCACAAAGACATTGACATAAATTATTTAAAAATTAATTGTTCATATGGCAAAGATGGCATAAGTTTGTTTAATTTAAAAAGCATAGCTAATGACAATGGTATTAAGCTTGATTCATATTCAGGTGATTTTAATGCTTTAACATCCTTAAATAATGAAGATATGCCACTTATATTACTTCTTAATCGAAATGGATATAGTCATTATGTGGTGCTATTAAAAATAAGAAAAAGCAAGTTTTTTATATTAGATCCTGAGTATGGCAGATTAATAAAAATGAATGAATCAGAATTAAAAGAGCAATATGCAAATGTTGTTGTTTTAGTGTCTCCATTGAAATTTACTAAGGGCAAAAGTCACTTTGTCATTGACAATAGAATAAAAAGTTTAATTGCGAATAAGGATTATGCATATCCTTTACTAATCTCAACATTTATAAACTTGCTGTTATCTTTTTCTTCATCTTTTTTTATAAAAATAGTTTTTGATTTCATACTTCCAAATTTTCTGAACAAAACAATTATTGTTGTGTTTATACTTTTTGTATGAATCAGTATTCTAAAAGCTATAAATCAGTATTTTAAGTCATATATAGTTAATAAAATTAGCAACAAAATATGCATAAAATTAAGCACTGAATTTTTTCTCAAACTTAAAAACACTTCATTAAATAATCTTCATAAGCTTAACAACTCTGAATATTTTAAGCGCGCAGCATACATTCAGCACATAAGTGAATTTCAAGCAAATTTTGCTTATACATTTATAAGTGAGATTCTTAGTTTAATGCTTTCAGGACTGTTACTAATATGACTGAACTATTTATTATTTGCTATGGTTGTTTGCATAGTTATTCTGATAATTATTGCAAATTTTATTTATCAAAGTAAGTTAGAAAACTTGCATAACTATTCAATTAATGTGGCTACTAAAAAAATTCAAGCAGATATAGATTATATAAACTCAAAAGATAATTTTAGTGATAGAAGTTATTTTAACAATATATGACTTTCTCAATATAAGAGAACAATTAAAAATAAACAATCAGACGAAAAAATCTATAAAACGGGCTCAAATAATAATCTATTTAACAATATTTTTGTAGGAAACATTTCTAATACCATCATTTTTGTATCAACTTTTTTAATCATAAGAAACAAACTAACAAATGGTGATATGATGATGTTTCTAACTAGTGTCAGCTTCTTCATAAATCCATTATTGTCAATATCTGGATTGTTATCATCCAAATCCTTAATCAAAAAGTATATTGATCAAATAAACTTTGTGTTTAACTTGCCGTATAAGCATATTGCTGACAATGGGCTATCTGTTAGTAAAGTTGAAAACATTGAATTAAAGGGAGTTAAATTTGGTCATGAAGAAGGCATCAATATACTAGATTTTGAAAATATAATAATAAACCAAAATGTCTGTTTGAAAGGGAAAAATGGCTCAGGAAAAAGTTCATTAATGAAGCTTATAAAAGGTGATTTCGATAACTATTCTGGCTTATATTTGATTAATGGAATAAATCAAAAACAAATCAATTTCGAGGAATTTCTAGATGATATAACTTACATATCTAATGATATTTATATTCCAAATATGAAAGTCATTGACTTTATATCAGACAGCAATAGAGAAAAAGAACTTGTTCTGAACAACAATATAAGGGATTATGGATTAGTAAATATTATTAGCGATGCAAACATAAATTTAAATACAGAAATCTATAATAATGCTTCTAATCTATCAAGTGGTCAAAAGCAAATAATACTATTGTTTAGGTTGCTTACCAAAAAATATAAGGTTGTGATGTTAGATGAGGCGTTTGAAAACATTAGTTCTGATAATGCTCTAATGCTCAAAAATGCAATCAGAGATTATCAAAAAGAAGCACTATTTATTGAGATAAGTCACAGTAATAATTTCGTGCATCGCGGCAAGGAAGTAAATTTCGATGAAATTAACAAAAATATCTAGATGAATTTGGTTCTGACTTGCCTTAGTTCTAGTTGCGTCAATAATCTTATTAATTTTCATATTTAACTATAAAATAGAGAAAACAGAAAAAATAAATCTTTATATAGATAGCAAAAATAGAATGTACTTGTTGGGTAACAACAAATTATTTTATTCATTAAAACAAGGTCAGAAAATTATTTTAAAAATTAATGAAAAAGCATATAACATAAATATTTCAGGTATAAAAATATTAAAGGATAGCGCTCAAATTGATTTTATTAGCTATGATGACACTCTTAGACAATTATTAAGAAAAGATATGAATATTGATGGCATTATACACTTAGGGGAAACAACCCTATTTGAACTTCTATTCAAGTAATAAAAGATGAATTTATTATAATAATATTATGGTTATTGTTAATGTAAACATCGAAAACGGCAACTCTTTCAATTTTAAAGATGAATATGAGGAAATATTACGCAATTTGCAATCCTATTTTAAGTTAGATAGCAAAGAAATATCAGTTGATGTATCTATTGTGAACAATAGGAAAATTAAAAAGCTCAATAAGCAATATAGGCAAAAAGATTACGCTACAGATATTTTATCATTCGATTTTGGGGATAAAAGTCTGTACAAAGATATGCCTTTTTTACCACTAGGTGAGCTTGTAATAAGCCATGAAAAGGTAGAAGAACAGGCTAAAGAATTTGGTCATTCTTTACGCAGAGAATATTGTTATTTATATGCTCATGGTCTAATTCACTTAATGGGTTATGATCATGAACTTGAGGATGAAAGAGTTGCAATGAATATGATGGTAGATGCAATATTTGATCCACTAAATATTACAAGGGAGGAGTAAAAATGATGGTTGATAAATTGAAAGAATTATTAAAGTATGCATATTGTCCTTGATCTCACTTTCAAGTAGCGGCAATAGCAATTAGTGAAGAGGGTAAAGAGTATCCAGGAGTTAATGTAGAAAATGCAGCCTTCCCTTCTGGTTTGTGTGCTGAAAGATCAGCTTTATTTGGTTCAGTTGCTCATGGTGCAAAAGTGGGTACTTTTAAAGAAATTCATATAATTTCTTCAAGCAACGAAATAATTTCGCCATGTGCAGGATGCAGACAAGTGTTATCTGAATTTATGGGAGATGATTCGCTAATTTACCAATATAATAATTCTGGTGATAAAGTAAGAGTAAATAAATTAATAGAATTAGTTCCTTATCCAATAAGAACCGAGCAAATTAAATCATAGTTGGTCTAGTTATGAAGGTATGTATTATTAGTATTTTAGGACGTCCAAATGTTGGTAAATCCTCATTATTAAACAAAATTATTAAATATGATCTTGCTATTGTATCTAACGTTCCGCAAACAACTAGAGATCAAATAATGGGAGTGTACACTGAAAATGATTATCAGTTTGTTTTTGTTGACACGCCCGGAATTCATAAACCATTGAATTTGCTAGGGGAGTCATTAAACAAAGAAGCATTTAGCTCAATAAACGACATTGATTGCATTTTATTTTTAACCCCCGTAAATGAAGAGATTAAGTCAGGGGATAAATTAATTCTAGAAAGAATTGCTAATTCAAAAAATAAAATTGCTGTAATATCAAAAATTGATTTAGCTAAATCACCAGACGATATTTCTAAGAAAATTAAGAGCTTAGAAGAATTCAATTTTCAAAAAATCATTTCTGTTTCTAATAAAAATGACAAATCAATTGACTCATTAATTGAAATATTAAAGGAGTATTCATACGAAGCTCCTCCATTTTACGACGAAGACTATATTACAGATAAATCAATGAGATTTATGGCTAAAGAATACATTCGTGAAAGCGCTATAAATCTTTTAACGGACGAATTGCCGCATTCAATTGCTGTAGAAGTGCAGGATTTTATTGAAGAAGAGGACAGAATAACAATTAACGCCATAATTTATGTTAAAAAAGATTCGCAAAAAGGAATTTTAATTGGCAAAGGGGCGTCAATGATTAAAAAAATTGGCACCAATGCTAGAATGAAAATGAGCCATCAGTTCAATAGTAAAGTTACACTTAATTTAAAGGTAAAAGTTTCTAATAAATGGATCAATGACAAAAGTGCGCTAAAAAAATTTGGCTATAATTAAAATATAGAGATCTTTTAAATAGAAGGAATTATTATGAACAGACAATTGTTAGACAGAATATTTGCTGAAAAAAACGTAGACTGCATAGTGTCATCAGCCCCACAGACTAGACTATGATATTCAAATGTTCAAACCACTGATGGTTACATTATTATTGAAAAAGATAAAGCATATTTATTTGTTGACAGCAGATACATTGAATATTGTGAAAAGAATGCAAAAAATGTAGAAGTTAGATTATTAGCTGGAAAATCTCTAAAGGAATTTTTTGACCAAAAAGGCTATAAAAAAGTTGCTTTTGAAAAAGACTACATAGTTTATGATGAATTTGACAGATTAGTTAAATTAATTAATCCTAAGACAATTGCATTCATTAAGGGACAAGAATTAAGAATCAAGAAGAGTGAAGAAGAAATTCAAGCAATGCAAGAAGTTATTAATATTTCATTAAAAGCATATGAAAAATTAATAAGCTGAATTATTCCTGGTATGACTGAAAAGCAAATTGCAACAAAATTGAACCACTTAATGAAATTATATGGTGCACAAAAAGAAAGTTTTGATGAAATTGTTGCTTCAGGGCCTAACTCTGCTGAACCTCACCATCATCCAACTGATAGAAGAATTCGTGATGGTGAATTACTAAAAATTGACTTTGGTGCATTATACAAAGGATTTAGCGCTGACATAACTAGAACAGTTATTTTAGGAAGACAAAATGTAAGCGACAAGCCTGAACAAGAAAAAATATTAGAAATTGTTAAGGAAGCTGCTCGTTTAGGACGCGAGGCTGTTAAGCCAGGCATTAAAGCTTCAGATATTGACAAAATTTGTAGAGATTACATTCAAAATAAAGGTTATGGATCATATTTTGTTCACTCAACAGGCCATGGACTAGGTATTGACGTACATGAACTTCCTAATGTGAGTTCACACAGTGATTACATTTTAGAAGAAGGAATGATTATTACTGTTGAGCCAGGTATTTACATTCCAGGTCTAGGTGGTGCAAGAATTGAAGATGATGTATTAGTAACAGCTGATGGTCATCGTGTTCTGACACGTCCAGAAGAAGCAATGTAAAAGTTGCAAAACAAGAAATTATAAGCCTTCTTTTTTATGCTTTTAGTGCCCAATTTCTACTAAATAATGAGTAGTTTTTTAACTTTTTGCTAAATATTTAATAAAATTCATATCACTATGAAAGAACTAGAAAAGATAACACCTTTAGAATTAGATTTTGCTAGATGATATACTGATGTTGTGAAACAAGGAAACTTGATTGAGTATGGTCCAGTTAAGGGAACAATGATTTTTAAACCTAATTCATTTGGCATATGAGAGCAAATACAGAAAGCATTAAATGGAATTTTTAATTCCTTAAAAATTCAAAATGTTTATCTTCCTTTATTTATTCCAGACAGGTTATTAGCCAAAGAAAAAGAGCATATAGCTGGTTTTAATCCTGAATTAGCAACAATAACTAAAGTAGGTGACAAAGATTTAGAACAAAAAATTTATGTAAGACCAACATCTGAGGTTTTATTTGCTGATTTATTTAAAAAAATGATTGTTTCTCACAAGGATCTACCAATTTTATACAATCAATGGGCAAATGTGGTTAGATGAGAAAAGACAACAAACCCTTTTTTAAGAAACAGAGAATTTTTATGACAAGAAGGTCATACATGTCATAAAAGTGCAATTGAAGCTAGAAAACTAACGCGCGATATGATCAATGTTTATGCTAAATTTTTAAAAAATTATTTAGCAATACCAACTATTATTGGTAAAAAGACTCCATACGAAAAATTTGCCGGCGCTTGCTCTACATACACAGTTGAAGCTATGATGAAAGATGGCAAGGCACTGCAAGCAGGGACTAGTCACTATTTAGCACAAAACTTTTCTAAGAAATTTGAAATATCTTTTAAAAATGATAAAAATGAAGATGAATTTGTATATCAAACATCATGAGGTGTCTCTACAAGGTTATTAGGCGCAATTATAATGACCCATGGTGATAACAGGGGAATTATTATTCCTCCTAAAGTTGCTCCTGTTCAAGTTGATATTTTAGAATTATTTGCTAATAAGCAGCCAAGAGTTCATGATTTTTGTCAAGAATTAGTAAAACAATTAGAAAGAAAGTTCAGAGTAAGGCTGGATTCAACTGACAAATCTCCTGGATATAAAGCTTCAAATTCTGAAATTCAAGGTGTACCACTTAGGATTGAAGTTGGCCCTAAAGATCTAGAAAATAAAACTGTCACTATAGTTCGTAGGGACACCTTAGAAAAAACTATAGTTGATATATCAGAAGTGAAAAGCAAGGTTCGTGAATTACTTGCTCAAATTCATAATAATCTTTATGAAAATGCAAAGAAGAAATTAGATGAAAATACTGTCCTTGTCGATAACTATGAAGAGTTTAAAGAAAAAATTAAGGAAAATAAGTTCGTTTTAGCCCCATTTTGCTGTGCTGAAGAAGCCGAAAAACAAATCAAAGATGAAACAGGCGCAACTACTAGATGCATTCCTAGAAAAAATCTAAAACCTGGAAAATCTAATAAATGTATTTTTGAAGGCTGTAGATCGCAAACTAATAAATATGTAATTTTTGCTAAAGCATATTAGTTATTAACTATTGATAGCGGTTTTATTTTCATAAATTATGATGACATGAGGAATTTATGATGAATGGCATATCGCTTCATAATGTTTTAAACTATACAATGACAGACTTAGAAAAATACAAGTTTGTTGCAACAATTTGCAGAATTGAAAAAGCACGTGCTAAATTAGATGAAAAAAGTTCTTTGTTTTCTAGTGACAGAAATAAGATGAATTATACTGGACGCTCTTTTTTCTCAGAAAAGTTCAACAGGGCATTAGAGTGCTTAGAAGATAATTATAAGCATTTGATTACCAAAGAATTTTTAGAAAAAGAGAACAACTACTGGTATGAAGAATTTTACTCAAAAACAACATATTATAAGTATCGCAAAAATGCAGTAAACGAGTTTTTAGCATACTATTTAGATAAAGATCAAACTATTATTTAGCACCAAAAAGCAAGAGATGAAGTCTTTTGCTTTTCTTATATAGAAGCAATTGAGCAGAATAATTTTTTACAAATTTTATATAATAAAAATACTATACAAAAAGGGAGCTTGAAATATGAGTATTTCCGAAACAATTTGAGCAAACTATGATCCTAATTCGAATTATTTGCCACTAAAAGATATATTTATTGAGAATGCAAAAGAGTATTTTGAGAATGCTGTTGCACAGTCAGGAATTTCTAAAGATGAGTGTAAATCTTTAGCTAGAAAATATGAAAATACCGCAATAAAGAAGAGCAAGACACAAAAAGCAACCAAATCTTTCCTAGGCTTATTTATAGCCTTTTTTGTCATTGCCATTTTACTATTTGTTTGATTTGGGCTTGTTTTGTGACTACAAATATTGCCACACATAAATGATAAGTCATATAGTACAAGTGATTTAGTCAGCGTGATTGTTTCACCAATATTAGGTGCAATTTTGATGGGTCTTTCTCTTGGATTATTTTTAATAAGATACTTAAAAAATAGAAAACAATTAATTAGAGACAGAATTAACGAAAAAAAGGCATATGATGCTGTAATTGAGGCAATTAAGCCATTGAATAATTTATTACTAAAGCACGGCATTAAGGAAGAAATTTTGCAAAAAACTATGCCGGAAGTTAAATTAAACAAATACTTAATGGCTGAGTGGCATAGAGAATTTATTGACGAATATGGCGGAAAAATTCTTTTAGGTAAGGATGAAAATACATATTGCAATTCAATTTTAAGTGGAACCTTATTTAACTCTCCATTTATTTTTGTCGGCAAGCGTGGCTGAAAGTATGTTGATAAAGAATATGAAGGGTCAATTGTTGTAACTTGGACTGAAATTTATACAGCAGGAAACGAAACCAAAAGCAGAGTTAGATCAGAAGTTCTTACTGCTACTGTCACAAAACCAGCTCCAGAATTTAGCGATGATAATTTTTTACTTTTCGGGACTAATGTTTGCACGAATCTAAACTTTTTCAGAAGGCCTACTAGTGTCAATGCAATGAATGAACGCGAAATAGAAAAATTTGTGAAGAAAAACAGTGATGAATTAGTTAAACTAACTGAAAAATCAATTGCAAGTAACAATTCATTTAGAGCAATGAATAACACAAAGTTTGAAGTATTGTTCAACGCATTAAACAGAAATGATGAAAAAGAGTTCCGTATGATGTTTACTCCTATAGCACAGAAGAATATGGTGAATTTACTTCTTGATAAAAATAACGGTTATGGCGATAATTTTAAGTTCACAAAGCAAGGAAATGTAAATTTAATTGAAAATACTCAATTACTAATGGATGCTGAAATATTCAAAAAATCTATTGAATGCGAGTCATACTCTTATGATCAAATTGCGGAATTATTTATACAAAACTTAACTAAGTTTTTTAGAGAATTTTACTTTAGTATAGCTCCTTTATTAAGTGTTCCTGATTACGTTTTATCTGAAGATCAAACACTTAATGCAGAAAATGACAGTAGGCTGTCATACTATGAGTTAGAAAGAATTGCTTATGATGCAATAAGTAAAAAAGTTAATACATCATGAACAGAAACTGATTTTGTTGTAAATATTAATGAAATTGGAAATGTGACGGATAGAGACGAAGAATTTAGCGTTGAAGCGCAAGGATTTTCAACTACAATGCAAACTGACTATGTTACAAAATTGGGACCTGATGGTGCACTTCATACCATCCCTGTGCCATGAACTAAATATGATCCTGAATATCATGAGTTTGTAATTAAAGTTGGGAAAATCAAAAACTATGAAAATAAGAGCTCATATATTAGTGAATTTGATGAAGTACTACAAGAAATTAGAGATGAAAATTCACCTTTAACTGAAGCTAGCGTACTTTCTAACGCTGTTAGAATCTTTGATAATTAGATTCTGCACTTTATATTACATAATGTAATATAAAGCCAAAGACTTACGAAAATTGCTATATAATTTTTATATTAATAACTGTTTTAAGGAGAGATATGGCAAATCAATTAGATGAATTAACAGGCCCAGTTAATGCTGAAGGTAGGGACATTAATGTCATTCAAAAACAAATACCAGCAAAGGTAACATGAAGATCAACGCTATTTGAAGTTATACTATGACTATTGGGTATAATTCCAGGCTTAGTTTTCTTATTTGTAAAAATTAAAGCCAAAAACTATTTGCAAAAATTAGAACAACAAGTTCAAGCACAATCGTCAACAGTAGATAATTACTTAGAAAACAGAGTTCAACTTATGATTAATGCTGTGTCAATTGCAAGAGAAGCAGTACAATTTGAAACAAATGTTTTAGAAAAAGTTACAGCATACAGAAGCGGACTTAATATCAATGAAAGTAATCGTTCATTAGTTGCTAAAGACATTGACGAAACCTTTAATTCTGTTGTTTCAGGGCTTCAAGGACTAAGATCTGTAAATGTGCAATTTGAAAGATATCCAGAACTAAAAGCCCATGATTTACTTAAGAAAGTTATGGACGATAATAGAAGAAGCCAGGCTGAAATTACAGCTTCAAGAGATCTTTATAATGATGTAGTAACCTTATGAAACAAGTCAATTTTTGAATGACCAGCTAAAGCAATTGTTGCTTCTAAAGAAGGATACACAACCAGAATTCCATTTGCAGCTAGTCGGGAAATTAAAGAAAAAGCCAGATCAAATTTTATGGCCTAAAATGCGCAAAGACGGCAATGACCGTCTTTTTAATGCATTTTAAAAAAGGCATCATTTCCATATTAAAATTTATATTTTTTTGACCGCACTTTAAACACCTTAATTTACATTATAATTTTTTATACCAAAAATATTTAAAGTCTTGTTGTGAGTATATCAATAAAACTTCAAAAGGAGGAATTATGAAAAAGTCACACGATTATGATAGCAAAGAGTATTTAAGCTTAGTTGATGCTTGATGAAGAGCTGCTAATTATTTATCTGTTGGTCAAATGTACTTGAGAAATAATCCATTATTAAAAACTCCGCTTACTAATAATGATGTAAAAATTTATCCAATTGGTCACTGAGGAACAGTACCAGGACAAAATTTTATTTATGCACATTTAAACAGAATAATAAATAAATATGATCTTAATATGTTCTTTATAAGTGGCCCAGGTCATGGTGGACAAGTTATTGCTTCAAATACATATCTAGATGGTTCATATACTGAATTATTTCCACATGTAACCAGAGACATTAAGGGAATGACACATTTATTTAAATACTTCTCTTTCCCTGGTGGAACAGCTAGTCATGCTGCTCCTGAATGTCCTGGATCTATACATGAAGGTGGTGAATTAGGTTATTCATTATCTCATGCTGCAGGCGCAATTTTAGATAATCCTGATGTAATAGCCGCTACTGTTGTTGGTGATGGAGAGTCAGAAACTGGTCCACTTTCTGCAGGATGATTCATCAACTCATTTATTAATCCTGCCAATGATGGGGCTGTGTTGCCAATTCTTCACGTTAATGGCGGTAAAATTTCTAACCCTACAATTTGATCTAGAAGAAGCAATGAAGAATTAACTTCATACTTTTCTGGCGCTGGCTGAAAACCATTTATTGTTGAAGGTAGTGAGCCTGAACATATGCATCGAGAAATGGCAAAAGCCTTAGATGCAAGCATTGAATTAATCAAAAAATATCAAGCTGAAGCTAGAAAAAATGGCGCAGAAAAAGCCAAAAGACCACAATGACCTATGATTGTTCTTAAATCACCAAAAGGATGAACTGGTCCTAAGTTATGAAATAATGAGGCAATAGAAGGGAGCTTTAGAGCACACCAAGTTCCTGTTCCTGTTTCAGCAGAAAAAATGGAACACATTGATGCATTGGAAAACTGATTAAAATCATATAAACCAGAAGAATTATTTGATGAAAATGCCCAATTGAGGCCTGAAATAGCTACAATTGCACCAAAAGGTGATAGAAGAATGGGCAAAAACCCTGTTGCTAATGGTGGAATAAATCCTAGAGCAATTAATGTAGGTGATTGAACCAAATTTGCCTTAGATATTAAGCAACCTGGAAAAGTTATTAATCAAGATATGGTAACTTTAGGTACATATCTAGGTGAGTTAAGTAAGCTTAACAAAGATAATTTTAGAGTTTGAGGACCTGATGAACACAAGTCAAATAGACTTTATGAAATGTTCAAAGTTACTGACCGTCAATGATTAGACAGAATTGATGAAAAGTATGATGAATCTTTATCACCAGTAGGAAGAATTATTGACTCACAACTGTCAGAACACCAAGCTGAAGGTATGCTTGAGGGTTATGTTTTAACAGGAAGACATGGTGTCTTTGCTTCATATGAATCATTTTTAAGAGTAGTTGATTCAATGCTTACTCAACATATGAAATGAGTCAAAAAGGCTTTAGATATTCCTTGAAGAAATGACTATCCTTCACTTAATGTTATAGCAACTTCAAATGCTTTCCAACAAGATCATAATGGTTATACACACCAAGACCCTGGTTTAATAGGACACTTGGCAGATAAAAGACCTGAATTAATAAGAGAATATCTTCCAGCAGATACAAACACTCTACTTGCAACAATGGCTAAAGCGCTTAAAGAGAGAAATGCTATAAACTTAATTATTTCATCTAAGCAACCAAGACATCAATTCTTTAGTAAAGAAGAAGCTATTGAACTAGTTGAACAAGGCGTTAAAATCATTGACTGAGCTTCAAATATTAAGCCAAATGAAGAGCCAGATTTAGTTGTAGCTGCTTCTGGAACTGAATCAACAATTGAATCGCTGGCTACAATAACATATCTTCGTGAATATTTCCCTGAACTTAAAATTAGATTTGTAAACGTTTTAGATTTACTAAAATTAAGACATCCAAGTATTGATCCTAGAGGATTAAGTGATAAAGAGTTTGACAAAATATTTACAAAAGATAAACCTATCTTATTTGCTTTCCATGGATATGAAGCAATTTTAAGAGACATATTCTTCCTACGTTCTAATCATAATCTTATAACTCATGGTTATAGAGAAAATGGTGATATAACTACTTCATTTGACATTCGTTTACTTAGCGAAATGGACAGGTTCCATATGGCAGCTAATGTTGCTAGAAAAATAGTTCCAGTTGTAGGTGAAGCAAAAGCAAATGAATTAGCAAAAATAATGGAAGATAAGATCAAAGAACATAGAGCATATATTAAAGAGTATGGTACGGACTTGCCTGAAGTTAAAGCTTGAGAGTGAACGCCATATAAATAAAAATAAAATATTGGCATTGACCAATATTTTTTTACCCCTGTTTTATAGGCAAAGCAGCCTATTTTTTCTTCTTCTTTTCTTTAGAAAAAATCTCGTTTCCTAATTTAATTCATTGGTTTAAGCATTCATGAAAGTGGGCAAAGCCTGACTTATAAAACTGATCGCTTGTAAGATCGATTCCCATATTTTTTAAAGTATTAAGTGGATAATCTCTATTGCCTGCTGAAAGAAAATTGTTTATATACTTGTTCAAAAATTCTTTTCCATACATCTTATATTGAGTGTAGAAATGGTTGGCCACAAGTTGACCTATTGCATACTTATAAACATAGAAACCCATATAAAAATGAGGAATTGTTACAGCTGCAATTTGTTCTTCTTTTTTGTATTTTCTAGGCTTTTTATAATATTTTTTGAGAGTTTCATAGTATATTTTTGAAACTTCCTCATAATTTGGAGTAACTTCATTTAAGTCAACTTTTTTGTAAAGTTCATACTCATAGTTAGCTCACTTAGCTTGAGTAACGGTTGTGCCAAAAAAGCCCGAGATTATGTGGCCATAGATAGTAAATTTTTCAATTTTACTATTTGATTTTTCAATTAAGTAGTCATAAAGCATTAATTCATTAAAAATTGATGCAATTTCAGCTAAAAATATAGGATAACTAGCATTAGTTATATCATTATTTTTGTCTGAAAAATATGAATGCATTGAGTGACCTAATTCATGAGCTAAGGTTTCCACTGAATTAAGCTCACCATCAAAATTCATTAGTATAAATTTTTTATCAATTCCATAACTGTTGCCAATTGAATAAGCTCCAGAAAGCTTATTCTTCACACTCATAAAGTCAACTCATTTTTCCTTATAAGCCTGTTTTATAGTGTCAGAATACTCAGAACCAAATGGCAATAGTGCATTATAGACTATATCCTTTGCTTCTTCAACGCTGTATTTGTTTTTAACTTTAAAAATATCTCTATTAGCATCATATAAAGGTCTAAATTTTTCATTAAAGTGTGCTTCATAGTACTTTTTATAATGCTTTCAATATTTAGCAATATCATTTTTTAGTGATGCTATATTGCTAAATAACTTTAGTAAGATTTCATCATTTACTTTATCTTCATAAGTAAGCATATTGATTGAGTCTTTATATTTTCTAACTTTAGCATTTACAGAAATATTTTTAAATGTCTGAATAAGCATATTCGCTAGTGATTCTTTATGTTGCAATTTTGCTTTTCTATACTGTAAAACAGCATTTTTACGTAAAGTTGCATCATCAGATTTAAGCATCTTAGAATATGAAATAGGATCTAATTTATGCTTTTTATTTTTCGAATCTAAAACATCATCATATCTAAGCTCTGCATCAGTAAGAATACTAAAAACATCATCTAAGTTAGGCTCACCAAAAGCAACTTCAGTTAAGTAATCTTCAACATCATTAGAGAGCTTATGATTGAATGAATCTAGTGTGTCAGTAAGCATTTTTTTATATGATTTTAATCTTTCATCATTAACTCAAGTCCTTAATTTATCAGCATTTTTGAAAAATCTATTGATTTCAGATCCATATTGCTTGTTTAATTCTTCGTTAGCCGAGTCAAACTTAAGCGCCATTTCTTGTGCTTTAGAATCTGTTAGATTTATATTGGTTTTATTAGAAATATAATTGTGTAATTTATTAGCCACAATTTCCATTTGTTCATTAATTTTTAGGCCAGCAATAAAAGATTCAATACTACTGTATTTTGAATCCTTGATTTCAATTAGTTGTTTAAAAACGCTTACATATTTATCTAACCAATAATCAAAACTTTGACCTTCTAAAATAGATTCTATGTCTCATTTGTATTCATCATTAACTTTGTCATAACTAGGATATTGCTTCATATTTATTTCCTTTTAAAAAAAATAAAAAAAACTATAAAAATTAAACTTTTGATAAAAAATAAAATATATTATAAAATAATTAAACAAATGACAATAAAAGTAATACAAGAGAGCCGTTATTGATTAAAAATAGCCCTTATGATATTCAATGAAGATCTAAATCCTTCATTGCCTTTTTTTGTCACTGAATATAGTCAGAATTTATATGATACAGTCTCCCCTTTTGTATTTTTTTAATTTTAAAAAATATTAAGGAGGATTTGTGATACAGAAAAAAGAAAAGCTTCCTTACATTATTAAGCTTAAGGAAGTTGTCAAAGAATTCGATGGCAAAATTGTTTTAGATAACATCGAATTAAATATTAAAAAAGGTGACTTTGTCACATTACTAGGCCCTTCAGGAAGTGGTAAAACCACTATTTTAAGATTAATCGCGGGCTTTGAAAAAACCACACGTGGCGAGATTCAGTTTAATGGTCTAGATATTAAGGACTTGCCACCTCACAAAAGAGATTTATCAACTATTTTTCAAGATTATGCATTGTTTCCACATTTAAATGTTGAAGGCAACATTAAATTTGGCTTACCACTTAAAAGAGTTCCTAAAGAAACTATAAATCCTAGATATGAAAGAATTCTTGCTGAAAAGAAAATTAAGTGAACTGAATTAGCTCAAAAGAAAATGCAAGAATTAGATGAGTTGCAAGATAAATACATTGAAGAAATGGAAACACTAAAGCCTAATACAATAACTTACAGAAGAAGACAAAAATGATTGGATAGATCAGACTTTAACTACTCATATTGAGAAAATTATGTTCAACAGCAAACTGAATCGTTTGAAAACAAATTTTTAAAAAGAAAACTTACTAAAAATGAAATTGATCAATTAGTAAAAGACTTTGTTAAGTTAGTTGGGCTAGAGGGAAATGAAAAGAAATCAATTAGTGAGCTTTCTGGTGGTATGCGTCAAAGAGTTGCATTAGCTAGAAGTTTAATTATTAAACCAAGTATTTTGCTTCTAGATGAACCATTAAGTGCGCTTGATGCTAAGATTAGACAAAAAATGCAAGTGCTTCTTAGAAGCCTACAGCAAAAACTAGGTCTAACATTTATCTTCGTTACCCACGACCAAGATGAAGCATTAGAATTATCGGATATGGTTGCTGTTATGCGTGGTGGTAGAATTGAACAATACGATAGTCCTAAAAATATTTATGACTATCCAGTTAATAAATGGGTTGCTTCATTTATAGGAGATTCAAATATTTTTAATGGTACTTTTAACAAGGAAGACTGTACAGTAGACCTTTTGGGAAAAACATTTAAAACAGTTCATGATGATGATGAGTTCAATGATGAACAAGAAGTTGATGTTCTTATTCGTCCTGAGGACATCGACATTATCTTAGTTGACGAAGATGAAGAAGTTGAAAAGAGTAAAGAAAGCAAGAAAACTAAAGAAAAGTTAAGAGGAAGTATTCAAGATATTGCCTATCGTGGTAGCTATTACTATCTAAAAGTGAAGCTAAATATGGGTGAATATATTTATGTTGAGACTGCTAAGAAATTTGAACTAAATGATGTTGTGGATATTAGTTGAACAATTGACAGTATTCATTTAATGAATAAAGATAGCAAGTGAGACTATAGCTCTAATGAATTCAGGAATTAAAGCATCTTTAGGTCTTAACAGAAGATTAATATTCCTGCTTCCTTACATTTTTATAGCCATTCTTTTAGTGTTTTTACCAATTATTTTAATAATTGTGAACTCAGTTATTCATATAGCTGATCCAACTTTTGATTCGTTTAAATTGGTTAAGGATTCAAAAACCTGAACCAAAATTTGAAGAAGCTTATTTATTGGAATCATATCTGCTTTATTGTGTCTAGTTATAGGATTGCCGTATGCATATTTTGTAGCTAGAAGCAAAAACAAAATTATGCCAATTTATGCTATGAGTCTTATTTTAAGTCCATTAGTAATATTTACTATTGCAAAAATTTATGCAGTACGCGGCTTTTTCTTAACTATTGTTTCGAAAGAAAACGATCTTAATGCAATTTGATTTATGATTTTTGGCTTAACCTACTTAAACTTGCCATATATGATAATGCCACTTTATTCAGTCTTTAGAGATATGCCCGAAAATATTGTTGAAGCTTCTCATGACTTAGGTAACGGACCAATTAGAACACTATTTAGAGTAATTTTGCCATACAGCAGTAAAGCAATATTAAGTGGCCTAGGTATTATTTTCTTATCTAGTGCTACCAACTTTGTTATAAGTGATAAATTACTTCCAGATGGCTCGCAACACCAATTAATTGGTACAGTAATTAATAATTACACCAACCCTGCAAACCAATATGAAGTAGCAATTGGCACTACATTAGTTATTGTCGTATCAGTCATATTTATAGGTACATTCGCATTGATAAGCTTCTTGCCAAGAGTATTCAAAAGAAGAAAGAGAGCAAGATATGAGTAAGTTAATTAAAGTATTAAAAAGCTTTTATATCCACATAATTTTATTAGCTTTCTATATCCCACTTTTGTATGCTGCAATTTTCAGTTTTAATAACCCAAGTAGTAAGGGGTTTGTTAGAACAAACTGAAATGGCTTCACAACTAACAACTGATCTACATTCTTTAATGAAGGTAGAGGTGTTGCCTTGCTTAACTCAATAATAATTGCTTTTGCAGTTTCTGCCTTAGTTGTTTCTATATCACTTTTTACTTGCTATGGTATGTGAAGACAAAAAAATAGAGCATATAGCAAGCTAATTTTAGGAACAAATAACGTGCCTTTGATTAACCCTGATAACATTAGTGCTATTGGCCTTGCATTGCTATTTTCAGCCTTGTTTGGTGCACTAGTAAATACACGTGAAGGTCTATTTCGTGGTATTGTTGGTCACACAGTAATGGCGCTTCCATATGCTATTACACTAATGTTTCCTAGAAGTGATAAATTTAATGCTTCGCTTTTTGAAGCTGCTCAAGATTTAGGATATAGCAAAACCAGAGCATGATTTAAAACATACTTTGTATATATGTTACCTTCTAGTTTTTTTGCTGCTATAGTTGCTGCATTCCTAAGTTTTGATGACTTTATTATTTTGAGAACAGTTTCTAACACTTCTACACTAGGCACTAAATTGTATGAAGGGGAATTTAGAGCATGAGGATTAGTTGTTGGAGCATCATTATTAATTATTGTATTGGCACTCAATGTTATATACATTAGTTACAAATGAATCAAAATTAACAAAAGCAGCAAAAAAGCGAAAAAGGCTATAGAACAGGAAAATAAGGAAGCAATATCAACAAAAACTGCTCTATTTGAAATTGGAGGCAGTGATGAAAAGCAGTAAATTTACACAGTTTCTTAAGTCTAAAGTACTAACTAAAAAAGTTGGATTCTCTTTAGCTGCCATCACAGCAGCATCTGTTGCAATCGGTGCTGTTTCATACAAATATACAAAAAGCGTATTCAAGCCTGTTTTCTCAAACTATCAAGCCTACATTGATGAATATAATTTAGAAAAATTAAGTAAAAGATTTGAATACAAGCAATTCGCTGTATTGGATGAATTTACTAGGGACATTTTAACTAACAAAACAGCAGGCGGTATTGGTAGCGATAGCCAGGCTACAAAATTAATTATTAATAGCAATCAAGGTAAACCGCTTTTAAGAAAGTTTAAAAGATCTGACTTTAAGAAAATATTTAATGCAAAATGAGACGATTCTAAATCTACTGAAGAGAATCTCAAAGTTATTTATAATCCTGTTGTTTTTGAACATATTAAATCTTATGATGCTTTATTAGAAAATGTTCCTGTCTTTGATGAAAACGGAAAAATTATCCCTAATAAAAAGCAAAAAGACTTGCCATATGAAGAAAGACTTCATTTATATGATTATTTCATTCCTTACTTTATGCAAGATATGGTTATTGCATATAACCCACAAAAATTAGCAAAGTATAATAAATTATTTAAACCATTTCATATGGAAGCTCCCAAAGAACCTGATGATAACGATGATGAGCAAGCCAAAAAGAACTATGAAATAGCCAAAAAAGATTATGATGCTAAATATAAAAATGCCATTAGTGAATACTTTGCGGGAGTTCACAATGGCATTGAAAAACAAATAAATTCAAAAATAATTGAAATTCTTAATAACCCAAACAACAAGTACAAGGAAAAAGTTGTTGATAAGCAAACAGGACAAGAAAGGATTGAAGAGCACTCACACTTACCAATGTCTGAAGCTCTAAAATTACTTAGAAATCCTTATGGGGCAAAGTCTGAACAAGATGCCTTTAAGTACTACCAATATACAAATGCTGTTCGTGATAATATGATTTACGGTTCTTCATATAGATTAGATACTAAAACAGGTAAAAGAGTGTCACAACCTACTGGAGAGGCTGTTTTAACTGAAGAAACAAACATTACTAATAAAAAGATAAGAACAGAAATCTATAGAGATTTAATCGATCAGTTTGTTGATATGTTTGAAGATTCAACCGGCTTTAAAATCACTGATACTGAAAGAGTAAGAACTAATGGTAATGGACTAGAGTTACTTAACTCATTAATAGATCCATCAAAAAGTTCAAATGTTGCTATTATCTATAATGGTGATGCAGTTGATGCCTTCTATTCATTAGATAATATTAAAAATTCAGAAGTCCCAGATGGTGTTGTAAGATTTATTCGTCCTTCAGTTAACTTATTATTAGTTGATGGCTTTGTCATATCTAATTCAACTGAAGAAAATGTTGCGCAAGATATGATTGATGCAATGCATAAAACAGTATTCGCCGGATATGATCAGCCTGATGAATTTTGAAATTCTGATAATATTGAAAAAGCTAGAAAAAATGTATCTGCTGACAAGGACAAAGATAAATGGTATGAAAAATATGGAGCATACTTTGCATTTGATTACATAAGATATACTCCAGCAATTCAAAGTTTATATAAATATGTTCTTGATAATGAGTTTTCAGAAGATAAATTCCCTGGTTATGGTAATTCATTTAATGAATACCAAAGAGAGTATCTTAAAAACTTATACAAAATTGAAAGTGAATATACTTTTAAAGACTTTAAATCAACTGATTCAGATAAAAAATTAGAAGATTTAAAAGGCTTTAAATATCATGTTAAGCATATTCCAATTAGTCCAGTAACACACGAAGTTCAGACTGAAATTAATATTTATTATGACAATAAATTAAAATCTTAAAAAAAGTTTAGCTAATATGCTAAATTTTTCATTCCTTATTACATAAGCATAAATATTTTGCTTACTATTTTACTAATAGCACTATAAAAAAGCCAGGTAAGTAGCATTTTATAATCCTAGTTATGTGTGTATAAAAATTTAATAAATAAATAAAAAAAATTAATTTTTTACTATAATTTAAATACTTATTTTTCAACAACTATTTTAACAGTGAGGAGGGTGCAATGGCTATAGTTCCAAAGCGTAAAACATCTAAGCAACGTAAGCACAAAAGACGTACTCATGATGCTTTACCAATACAAAATTTAATTTCATGCAAAAACTGCTCTAATATGATTCAACAACACCGTGTATGTGAACACTGTGGCTTTTACAAAGGTAAAAAAGTTGAAGGATATAAAAGTTTAAACTTGCGCGCTCAATAATAATATTTTAAAACCAACTTTACTTGGTTTTTATTTTATCTTTTATTATAATTTTTAATTATATGAATAAAACATTATCTTCTTCAGAAGCAAAAATAGCATTAATATCATTAATTGTTTTTTTAGTTATTTGCTCAATAATTGCGATAGTTATTGTATTTTTTTTAGTCAGAAATAACAAAATTAAAAAAATAAAAAAGCAAGCTGATTCGGTATATAAATTTCTTAGTTCTAAAACTACTAATGGCTCTGTAACAATTTCTAGATTTAAAAGTGTTGCACAATCACAAGGTGATTATAAAAAACATCTTAGTGAACTAGTTAGCTTAAATGACGAGATGAAAAAAATATACAAGCCATTATTTGCGGTATGTAATCAAATAAAGGCTAATGCAAAAAAACGATTTAGTGATTTAAAACTCGAATTTGATAGGTTAAATGATTTATATGCTGAGTACAAAAAATTATGAGATAGATTTAATCAAAAGTCAGAAAAACTTAACATACATTGAGGAATAGTTGATTCAATAAGCTCAAAACTCTCATCAATTCTTTTAGAATTAGAGAAATATATATACAAAAACAAAAGCAACTTAACGCACACATATAACCTATTAGCCGATGAGCTTGATGAATTGCAAAAAAATAATTTTGCTTTCGAAGATAAGAAAATTAATGTTGAAATAACAAATGTTTCAGCTGAAATAAATGAATATGAAAAAAGAGTTTATTCATTTTGCAAAAAAGTTGATGTAATGGTTAAGTTAGAAAAAGCTATTTTTGAACTTATTCCCAAAATTCTAGAGAGCCAAAGTTTCGACTATAAATTTGAGAGTTCGTTGGCAGAATTAAAAAATGACTTAAAAAAACTACAAAACAACTTTACAACTAGTCCTTATCAGGAATTATTAAGAGAAACTAAAGCCATATATTTTAAATATTTTACTTTGCTAAAACATAATAAACTTGATTCTGAGTTTAAAAGTTTTATCAAGAATAAATTTAGCCTTCTAAAAGAAGAAATTGAGAAAATAAATAATTATATTGACTCATTCATTAGTAAAACAAAAGAAGAATCTTTTTACAAGAATACTATAAAACAGGACTATTTGTCAACTATAGTTTTTTGAGAAAATCTCGTTAAAGATTTTGAAGTGCTAAAAAATAAAGTTGATAATGATAAAGAAATAGGACTTTTAGAATTACAAACATTTTTAGAAGAATATAGTGAATTATTAAAATCGCTAAATAAAGTAATTTCTAAATATGACTATTTAAGTATCAAGAGCATATATGACAAAATATATTTAGATATAAATAATCAGTGGTGTCATAGACTACTGAATTTAAGAGATATTCTAGAAAAGTTATTTGAAAATAATGAATTATTTAGAAAATTAATTTTGCTAAATAAGGAAATTAACAAGGATTTTAGTGAAAAGCAATATATAGATTTAAGTTCCGAATTATGAACTAAATGAACCATATTGTTATGCACAGTTTATAAAAAAGTATATACACAGTATGCTTATAAATCTATGATTGATGCTCTTACGGAGAAAATGGCACAGTTAAGTAGTATAAATGGCTCTGAAATCGAAGAGTATATGTTATATATTGACAGTAATATTGTCTCTTTTAAATTCAAAGAGGCATTTGAATTACTAGCTGCTGCTATTAAAGGAAAATAATATGTATGAAAAGATTTTAATAAGATATGGTGAACTAACACTTAAAGGTAAAAATAGAGATTCATTCATTACTCAGCTAGCTAGAAATATCAAGGTTATTACTGGCGAATATCCTGAAATTAAGTATGATAGAATGTTTCTTTCATATTCTGAATATAATGTAAAAAAGCTAAAATATGTTTTTGGTATCACTAGTTATAGCCCGGTTATTTTTTGTGAAAATAATATTGAGAAAATTACTAATAATGCTATAAAACTAGTTGATAAGGAAAATAAAACCTTTAAGATATCTGCAAGAAGAAATAATAAAAAGTTTGACTTTACTAGTGCAGAGATAAACCAAAAAGTTGGAGCGGCCGTATTAAAGTATTGCCCATGAGTTAAAGTAGATGTGCATAATCCTGATTGTAATGTAAATATAGAAGTGCGCTCAGATAAAACATATTTATTCAGTAAAAACTATAGTGCACTAGGCGGTTTACCTGTGGGTATAAGCGGCTCTACTCTTCATTTAATGTCTGGGGGGATTGATAGTCCTGTTGCTGCCTTTGAACTTATGAAAAGAGGTTTAAGAGTTCATTTTATTTCATTTGTTTCGCCTCCACAAACTGATGAAAAAACTATTAATAAAATCAAATCTTTAGTTTCAGTTTTATCAAAATACCAAGGTAAAAGCAATCTCTACTTAGCTAACTATTCAAAACTAATGAACTATATTTCTTTTACGTCAAATGAAGCGTACAAAATTAATTTAATGCGTCGCAGTTTTTACAGAATTGCTTCTAAGTTTGCTAAAAAGCAAAACATTATAGTCTTATCAAATGGTGAAAATTTAGGTCAAGTTGCTAGCCAAACAATTGAAAGTCTATCAACCATTGCCAATGCTAGTGATTTATTAATTTTAAGACCAATTCTTGCTAATGATAAGATAGAAACTATCAATATTGCAAAACATATAGGAACTTATGACATTTCTATAGAAAAAGCTAAAGAAACATGTGAGCTTTTTGCACCAAAAAGCCCTGTAACTAAGCCTAATTTGTCAACTTCAATTAGATTAGAAGATGAATTATCTAATCTTAATAATTTAGAACAAGAGCTCTTAGAAAGTAGCATTGAGCATCTAGTAATTGAATAAAAAAGCAGGTTTGTGAATATGACCTGCTTTTTTAAAGTGATTATTATGTGTGAAGAATTTTGTAAATCAGAATTGCTATTGTGGCTACAATTAGAATAAATAAAGCAATAACTAGCAAGGAAGAAATAATAATTTTCTTCCTGTTTTCAATATATTTAGATCTAGTATACTCATCTAAATTTTGGACAGCATCTTGTACAAGAGTATCTCTGTCAGCTTCACTTAGCTTACTTATTTCTTCAGTAGACAATATTTTTATATCTTTAATTTCTTCAAATGTAGTAAAGCGAGACTTTTCTTGTTCATTTTCTAAAGTATTCATATGTAAATTTTACATTAAACATAAAGATAGTGCTTGCAAAATTATTTGGTTTTAGTAGGCTCAAATACTGGAAGTTTATTAGAATCATTGCGCAATTTAGTTCCATTAGCAAAGTTATTATCGGTTGTTCCTTGTTCAAATTTTCATTTCTTTAATTATAAAAGTTATACCCCATAATACTATACAAAATGTCGCATTTTGAACAATGTAGACATTTTTTTATTTATTTTTCTGACAAAGACTTAAAAAATGCTGCTAATGTCATCATAAAAAAATTAATTTTATTTATTTCTCTATTTAAATTTTGTGTTATAATATAGTTATAATGCTATATATTTAGGAGAATTTGAAAATGGCAATTCCAGTTGAAATAAGACAAGTTGAAAGACCTAAAAACACAGTTGTAAAGAATTACTTTGGAAAATTTAAAGTTGTAAAAAGAACCAGCAAATATGTGAATGGAAAAGCAATTCCAAAAGATTTGGCAATTGTTGGCGAAATAGTAGATTACAAATTTGTTCCTTTTGAAACACCTATCCCAGTAGGTACAAGATCTAAGAAAAATCAAGAAAAAACAGATATAAAAGACTATGGTAACATAGCAATTTTTACAAAAAATAGCAATGATATTTTGGAAAAATTACTAACACATTTTGATTCATCAACAGCTTACAAATTATATGTAATTGCTATTCTTAGATGTGCCTATCCAAAAGCCGTTAATCGTGATTTAAAGTTTTACTATGAAACTTCATTTATGTCTGAATTATTTAAAAAGGTTGGTTTATCTGAATCATTATTACCAGACTTCTTTGAAAAAACTGGTAGAGCATATTCAAATATACATAACTTCATGTTAGATAGAATAAATGAGTTTAAAGGTAGAGTGCAAATTATTGATGGCACACTTAAATCTTATAATTCAGATGAAGTAACTTTTTCTCAATGATCAAGAAAAGGCAAGGTTAAAGGTAGCAAAGATTTTACCTTACTTTACACTTGTGTCTTATATACCAAAGAGCCAATTTATCACAGACCATACCAAGGAAATATGCTGGATTCGACTATTTTTGAGGACTTTTTGGAAAATGTGCCTAGCACTGGCGAAATATTAGTTGCTGATAAAGGCTTTAGAACTAAAGCAATTACAGAGCTTTTAGAACAGAATAAAAATGTTAAGTATCTTTTGCCATTAAAGAGAAATACAACATTAATTAGAGAAGAAAAACTTGATGAAAACTTGACTCCTGTGAAAATTAAAGATAAGCAATTACTAGGGTCTAAAAAGCAAATAAATGGAAAGTTTTTTTATCTATTTAAAGACTTAGAAATAGCTGGCAAAGAAAGTGTTGGAAACTATCAAAAACATCTAAAAAGAAATACATTTAACATTGATGAATTCAATAAAAATAATCAATTTTTTGGTGTCATTGTTTTTGAATCCAATGTTGACCTTTCATTAGAGGATGTATACACACTATATGATCAAAGATGAGAAATTGAAGAAATGTTTAACTTTTACAAAAATATTTTGGAACTATCAAAAACAAGAGTTCATTCAGAAATGAAAGTTTACACAACAGAGTTTATAAACTACTTGTCACTAATAATTGCGACAAAAGTTAAGAACAATTTTATAAGACTAAATCTTCATCAAAACTACTCATTCAGACAGATTATAGAATATTTGAGAAGTTACAAAGTTGAAGTAATAAATAATACAGAATGAAAAAAACGCAAGGTGTTGAAATATGTTCAAGACCTTGCGGAATTGTTAGAAATATAGCATTACACTAAAACTTTTTTATTTAATGAATGGTCAAAGTTAGTTGCGAAATAAAACATACCGGTTACATCCTTAACCTTTTTAATATTTCAACTAGATATATCTTTGTTAAAAGCGCTTGCTTTTCAAAACATGCCACTCATATCAACAACATTACCAGTGTTTCATTTAGTTATGTCACCATTGAAGCTACTAGCTTCTGCAAACAAGTAAGACATATTAGTGATCTTTTCTGTTTCTCAATTTAAATTTTTATTAAACATAGCTGCCCCTCTAAACATAGCTCTTATATCAGTGACTGATGATGTATTCCAATTTGAAATATTTGAACTATTAAATTCCCTTGCATTGTAGAACATATACTGCATATTTTTAACTTTTGGTTTTACTAACTTAAATATTGGACTGTTAAATTTCGATGCATTTTGAAACATTCTTTCCATTGTTATAACATTATCAACATTTCAACTAGATATGTTATTGTTAAATGCAGTAGCGCCAGAAAACATATAAGCCATATCACTTACATTTTTAGTGTCTCATGTTGAAATATTTCCATTGAATGCTTCTGCTTCTTGAAACATTCTATTCATATTTTCAACATTTGCAGTATTTCATTTATCTAAATTTTTGCTGAATTTTTTAGCAGCAAAAAACATATAACTCATATTTTTGACTTTGTCAGTCTTTCAATTTGATATATCTGTGTTGAAGTTTTTGGCTCCAAAAAACATTTGACTCATATTCTCAATATTTGAAGTGTCTCATTTATTAAAAAATTCCCAATTTTGGACACTATATAATTTTAATAATTTACTAAAAAATTCTTATTTTTGTCCATTAAATACATTAAATTATCTAAATAATTAAATTTTCTTAAATTTAGAGCTAAAAAAGCTCTATTTTTTGTTCAATTTCATTAAAGAAAAGTTTAAAAAATTAAAAATAGGTGGTAAAATAAATATACATGTATAGTGTTTAACACATAAAAAAGGAGATATAAAAATGGCCATTCCTAAAGACATATTAAAAATTCCAAGACCATCTAGTACCAGAGTAAAAGCAACCTCAAAAGAAGGTATTTATAATGTTATACAAAGAACATCAATAAGAAAAAATGAAAAAATTATTCCTGTTGAAAAAGGAGTGATTGGAAAGATTATTAATGGTGTTTTTCAAAGCATAGAAAAGCAAACATATGAAGTAGATATTAAATCATATGGTTTATTTGCGCTAAATGAAAAATTAAACAATCATATCTTTAGAGAACTTTTAAATTTTTATGATTTTGAAGATGCTAGAAAATTATATGTTATAGCCTCTTTAAGAACTATGTTTTCAGATATTAAAAACGAACATTTAAAACATGAGTATGATACAAATTTTATTTCTGAAATATACCCAAAATGTGCACTATCACCAAACACTATCTCAAGTTTTTTAGAGAAAATAGGTAAATCTAGTTCGAAGATGGAAGACTTTATGAATAAAAGATTAGAAGAGTTTTCAAACCACTCAATAGTTATTGATGGTATGTTGAAAAACAATACATCAGAAACTAACATTTTCTCTGAAATGTCTAGAAAGTCTAGAACTAAAGGCGCTCAAAACTTAAACCTTATTTATGCTTATGATATTAATGCACAAGAACCTGTTGCAAGTTCTGTTTACCCAGGAAATATGCTAGATTACACTGCTTTTAGAGACTTTTTAAGAACTTATAAGATTAAAAATGGATTCTTAATTCTTGATAGAGGATTTGATGATAAAGAATGTAAAAACTTAATGAGAGAAAAAAATATTAAATATTTAATGCCTATAAAAATAAATCATACTTTTAAAAAATTTAATTTAAAATCTGGATTTAATTTCACTTTTACCTATGATGACGACACGATAAGAGCAAAGAAAATTATCATCAACAACAAATATTATCTTTGTTATAAATCAACCCTAACTGAAATGGTAGAAAAGAAAAATTTCATAAGTCGTGCACACAAAAAAGGTGCGTATGATGAAATTAAATTACTAGAAAGAGAAAATCTTTTTGGATTAATAATTTTTGAGTGTAATTATGATTTGGACTTAAAAGATATTTATGTCGCATATAAAAAGAGATGAGAAATTGAATTGCTTTTTAAACAGTTTAAAAATGTGCTTGAACAAAACGAAGCAAATGTTCAAGGAAACTATAGATTATTAGCAACTGAATTTATTAACTTTTTATCTTCAATTATGCTTTGCAGAATAAAAAACCACCTCTTAAATAGTGGCGTTCTTGACAATAGAACAATTAGTGAAACTTTTAGATATTTATCGAAAATAATCAAGAAGAGAAAGTCTAGAAAAAGAGAAGAATGAGATGATGTTGAAACATTAAAATATATTAAAGAATTGAAGTCTATTTTAAAAATATAGTGTCCAAAATTGGGAATTTTTTAATTTATCTATATTTTCTATAGTTTCATTTTCATTACTGTTAAAAGCACTATATAAACTAATAACTTCTTCTGGAAGAACTTCAGGGACTTTTTTAACATTTCTGTCAAACTGCTCAATTTGTCCATATTTGTTATAACCAATTTCTAATACTACAGTTTTATCAGCACTATATTTGTGTTTTCTTGGCGTCACTTCTTGAAGACGGTCAATTGTAAGTAACAAAGTTCCAGAAATTAGCTTAGACTTTGACTTAGAAGTTATGCTAATTTCCCCTTCTCTATTTAAAAGAGCTTTTTTCTCCAATTTGAAGTCAAAATCACTTTCTGTTAAATTGCCTAATTTATTTTGCTTTTTAAGCAATTCTAATATATCTTTTTTAGTTGTATTATTTGTGAGATTAGTTTGAAGCATTAATTTTGAAATATCAGTTTTTATAATCTTAGCTTCTTCATTTTGATCGGGATCAGTTTTTTCAGGATTATCTTTTCCAGGATCAGTAGGAGGAGTGATTGGAGCATCCATTTCAGGTTCCTTTTTAGGCTCCTTAGTTTCATTATTTTTACCAGGATCAGTAGGTGGAGCGATTGGAGTATCCGTTTCGGGTTCCTTTTTAGACTCCTTAGTTTCATTATTTTTACCAGGATCGGTAGGTGGAGCGATTGGAGCATCCATTTCAGGCTCCTTTTTAGGCTCCTTAGTTTCATTATTTTTACATGAAGCAGCAATTAAAGGAAGTGAACTAGCAAAAAGCAACCCCCCCCCTAATTAATATTAGTTTTTTCTTATTCATATTTTGTTGTTCCTTTATTTGATTTATATGCATAAAAATTTTTAATTAGTATATCAAAAAAGATTGTTTGGAATATGAATGAAAATAGCTTAAATAAGAATTTAAGTTAACAGAAAATGCAATAAAAAAAGTACTACAGAAAATCTGTAGAACATTTATAAAAATCTCACTCCTTATTTATTGCAGTTCTATTATTTAGATACTTGCCTAAAATTAGGTAGTTTGAAAATAGGAGCACCATTTCGGAAATGGCTACTGTTGACAATTTTGTTAAATGTTCATTTATCTAAATCCTGCTTGAAAGAGGAAGCATATGCAAACATACTTGAAACATCGGTTACGTTTTTTACATCTCAGTCCGATATATTTTGATTAAATGCTTTAGCACCCCAGAACATTTGGCTCATATTTGTAACTTTAGATGTTTTTCATCTGCTTATATCACTGTTGAAAATGATTGCCCCATAAAACATATTATGCATTAATGTTACATTGTCAGTTTTTCAGTTGCTTAAGTCTTGATTAAATGCTTTAGCGTCTCAGAACATTGCATTCATCTTAGTAACGCTTGTCGTATTTCACTGTGAAACAGACGAATCATTAAATTTTTCAGCGCCAAAAAACATATACGACATATCACTTACTTTAGGATTAATTAACTTAAATAATGGTTTATTAAATTCCTTGGCACCACTAAACATATTTTTCATTTTCGAAACATTCTCAACATTTCATGATGATAAGTCTTGATTGAAAGCAGCAGCTTTTTCAAACATATGTTCCATATTTGTGACATTTTCTGTTTTTCAGCTTGAAATGTTACCATTGAACGTTTTAGCTTCTTCAAACATTCTATACATAGTTGTAACATTAGATGTGTCTCACTTATCTAAATTTTGACTAAATGCTTCAGCTGACGTAAACATATTTGACATATCTTTGACTCTGTTTGTTTTCCAACTAGAAATATCAGTATTAAATTTTTTGGCTTGCAAAAAAGTTTTACTCATGCTCTCAATATTTGAGGTGTCTCACTTTTCTAAATTGACAATTTTTTCATTTAAATTTCTAGCAAATGCTCAGTCAAGACTAATAATTTCCTCAGGAAGATTTGCTGGAACTTCTTTTACATTCTCGACAAATTTTTTGATTCTTCCTTTTTCATCATATCCAATTTCAAGAACTTTTGTTTTATCATTGTTGTATTTATGTTCTCTTGGAATTAACTTATCGAGCTTGTTTATAGTAATATTAAGCATTCCTGAAACTAATTGAGATTCAGGATTTGCGGCGATAACTATCAGCCCTTCTCTATTCAAAAGTGATTTTCTCTCTAGTTTGAAGTCAAAATCGCCTTCAGTCAAATTCTCTAATTTAGGTTGTTTTTTTAATAGTTCTAAGACATCATTTTTGTTTGTATTATTTGTTGGACTAAATTTAAGCTTTAAACCAGAAATATCAGTTTTGAAAACTTTAGGTTTATCACTGTGCATAGGCTCTGTCTTACCTGGATTATCTTTTTCAGGATCGGTAGGTGGAGCGATTGGAGCATCCATTTCAGGTTCCTTTTTAGGCTCCTTAGTTTCATTATTTTTACCAGGATCAGTAGGCGGAGCGATTGGGGCATCAATTTCAGGTTCCTTTTTAGGCTCCTTAGTTTCATTATTTTTACATGAAGCAGCAATTAAAGGAAGTGAACTAGCAAAAAGCAACCCCCCCCCCTAATTAATATTAGTTTTTTCTTATTCATATTTTGTTGTTCCTTTATTTGATTTATATGCATAAAAATTTTTAATTAGTATATCAAAAAAGATTGTTTGGAATATGAATGAAAATAGCTTAAATAAGAATTTAAGTTAACAGAAAATGCAATAAAAAAAGTACTACAGAAAATCTGTAGAACATTTATAAAAATCTCACTCCTTATTTATTGCAGTTCTATTATTTAGATACTTGCCTAAAATTAGGTAGTTTGAAAATAGGAGCACCATTTCGGAAATGGCTACTGTTGACAATTTTGTTAAATGTTCATTTATCTAAATCCTGCTTGAAAGAGGAAGCATATGCAAACATACTTGAAACATCGGTTACGTTTTTTACATCTCAGTCCGATATATTTTGATTAAATGCTTTAGCACCCCAGAACATTTGGCTCATATTTGTAACTTTAGATGTTTTTCATCTGCTTATATCACTGTTGAAAATGATTGCCCCATAAAACATATTATGCATTAATGTTACATTGTCAGTTTTTCAGTTGCTTAAGTCTTGATTAAATGCTTTAGCGTCTCAGAACATTGCATTCATCTTAGTAACGCTTGTCGTATTTCACTGTGAAACAGACGAATCATTAAATTTTTCAGCGCCAAAAAACATATACGACATATCACTTACTTTAGGATTAATTAACTTAAATAATGGTTTATTAAATTCCTTGGCACCACTAAACATATTTTTCATTTTCGAAACATTCTCAACATTTCATGATGATAAGTCTTGATTGAAAGCAGCAGCTTTTTCAAACATATGTTCCATATTTGTGACATTTTCTGTTTTTCAGCTTGAAATGTTACCATTGAACGTTTTAGCTTCTTCAAACATTCTATACATAGTTGTAACATTAGATGTGTCTCACTTATCTAAATTTTGACTAAATGCTTCAGCTGACGTAAACATATTTGACATATCTTTGACTCTGTTTGTTTTCCAACTAGAAATATCAGTATTAAATTTTTTGGCTTGCAAAAAAGTTTTACTCATGCTCTCAATATTTGAGGTGTCTCACTTTTCTAAATTGACAATTTTTTCATTTAAATTTCTAGCAAATACTCAGTCAAGACTAATAATTTCCTCAGGAAGATTTGCTGGAACTTCTTTTACATTCTCGACAAATTTTTTGATTCTTCCTTTTTCATCATATCCAATTTCAAGAACTTTTGTTTTATCATTGTTGTATTTATGTTCTCTTGGAATTAACTTATCGAGCTTGTTTATAGTAATATTAAGCATTCCTGAAACTAATTGAGATTCAGGATTTGCGGCGATAACTATCAGCCCTTCTCTATTCAAAAGTGATTTTCTCTCTAGTTTGAAGTCAAAATCGCCTTCAGTCAAATTCTCTAATTTAGGTTGTTTTTTTAATAGTTCTAAGACATCATTTTTGTTTGTATTATTTGTTGGACTAAATTTAAGCTTTAAACCAGAAATATCAGTTTTGAAAACTTTAGGTTTATCACTGTGCATAGGCTCTGTCTTACCTGGATTATCTTTTTCAGGATCGGTAGGTGGAGCGATTGGAGCATCCATTTCAGGTTCCTTTTTAGGCTCCTTAGTTTCATTATTTTTACCAGGATCAGTAGGCGGAGCGATTGGGGCATCAATTTCAGGTTCCTTTTTAGGCTCCTTAGTTTCATTATTTTTACATGAAGCAGCAATTAAAGGAAGTGAACTAGCAAAAAGCAACCCCCCCCCCCCTAATTAATATTAGTTTTTTCTTATTCATATTTTGTTGTTCCTTAATTAGTAATTAAGATGTAAAAAAAATTTTTACAAATTATATCAAACAAAGACTCTTGTCTAATAATGAATTTTTTCAAAAAAACGGTAAAGAATATGAAAAAACAGCAAAAAATGCTGTTTTTGGCGCATAAATTAAATGCAAATGGTGGAGATGTCGGGAGTTGAACCCGAGTCCACACACCAAGCTTATATAACAACTTTTCATAGTTTAGTTTATTTTCAGTAATACTAAATTAAGAAAAACAAACAAACTTAAATTAGTATTGTGTCTAAAATTCATTTTATCCATTGACACGCTAGATAAAACTAGTCCAGTAAACCGATTTATGCAAATTGGACACTTTGCATAAATCACTTGCTGCTAATTCTTAAGCAAAAGCAAGGTTTGCGTTTGCATTTGCAATAGCAAATGCTGGAAGTTCAAGACGAACTTCTTCTGACTTTTTATCGTTTGCACGTATTAAGCCTAGTTGCCTTTAGGTTTGCAAGACCACTAATTGTTATAAAACCCAATGCATGTCGAAGCCATTACATCCCCATATGATAGGTTATAATTTTATTATATATTTTAATTGATTAACTAGTATATCAATTAGCAGAAATAATCAAAGTTAGGAGTACTTATGAAAACGGAAAATAAAAGAGTTAAAACAGCGCTAAACTTTGATAATTGCTATATTACTGGCAGTCAATATAAACATGATGTCGATATTAGAAAAATTAAAATTTTTAACAATGAAAGATTAGTTTTTTTAGTTAATGATGATTCAAAAACATTTTTTGATGGCAATTTTTGAAAAATTCTTAACAATAATCCTAATCAAATGGTTTCATGCTTTTTGCCAGATGTAAAAGCGGATTTATCATACAAATATGTTAGAGGCAAAAAAGCTTTATCTGGAGTTAACTATTTTAGTATTTCAAAAGCAATAGATACTTTTAAAGATATTCCCTCGTTTCTTGAGTTTGTAGCTATTTCCAAAAAGCAATATGTAAGTGACAACATACTTGATTTAATTATGAAGACTTTAAGAAAATATGAATATATTGTCAAAGGAAATATATTTGATTTATTTAAGTCAAAGATTGGCTCATTTTATTCTGCGCTGGTTGAAATAGAAAGATGACAAAATTATTACACGGATTTAATTAAACAAGCGCTTAGAATGAAGGATTATAGTGCTGCCAATAAATTATTAGAAAAGTACAGAGACGTGTATGAAAAAGGCGTTTTCGACATTTTAAGTCATATTTCAGAAGCCGGCTCAACATTTTTAGAAAAATTCATTTTTTTAAGTGATGCTATCGAAAATAATGTTGATTATTTAGGAGACAGTGAGCTTACTTTATTACAAAATCAATATAACTTTATGAAGAAGTTAAATAATCCAACTATGATCGATGTAAAAAAGGAACTTATTATTAGGGATAATGAAAACGGCATCAAGATACTGCATAAGTTAGCCAATGAATTAAAAGCTAATGCTATTGAAGAGTTAAGATATCTTTGTGACAAGCACAAGCACATAAGTAATATTGATATGCTTAAAGCCAGCAAGTATTCTAAAGATTCAATTCAATATCAGTTTTTAATTAGAAAGTCATATGCTGAAAAATATATTTATGACAAACTAAGAGAAAAGAAGAATAAGCTTTTATATCTAGATTCAGAAGAAATTCAAAAGCTTATTAATAAATTCAAAGCTGAATTGAAGCTTTTTATTGACAATAGCATAATAAATCATAAAAGCTTGCCTGATGTTGATAAGCCGCACACAATTTATCAAGAAATTGAAGAAAATTTTGACTTCAATTTGGACTTTTATGTTGAATTATCTAGCAATAGAGAAAAAGATATCAAGAAAAATATAGCTAATAATTTACAAATTATTAAAGACACAAAAGACAAGTTTTACAAAGTTAAAGACGATTTTAAATTTGACCAGATTAAAAATGACTTAAAAAACAGAATAGAACAATTAAGTGGTGAAATAGACTGAAGATTAGGTATCATAAAAAATACTTTTAATCATATAACTAAAAATAGCAAAAAGTTTTTTATTGACGTTAAGAGAGTATCTGATAAGTTTTCTAAAGTAACTGCTAATATAAAGAAAATAGGCTCATTGTGAAGTTATTGTCGTCTAGGTATCGCTTATCATTCAGAAATAAAAAACCCTAGTTTTGCTTATTTTGCCAATAGTTTAAGTAATCTTAAAAAATTCCACTCTACCTTTGCAACTGTTTTTAATAAGATTTTAACTCTGAAATCAATAATCTTTGATAAGCGTTTTTTTGATAAAAAAACAATAAATAATTTTTACTTATTTGTTCATTTTATAGAGATATTCGAAAAATCATCCATTCATATTTCCAACTTAATTAAGTCAGCTGACAAAATCTCTTATACAACTAAAATCAAGCTTTCATTTATTAGTGAGTTATTAAGCAAGCCTAGATTAGTAATAATTGAAGATGATTCAAGTATTGAAGATATTAACCTAAAATTAGAGCTTATTAGAGTTATTGATGAATTATCTAAACTAAATAACAATAGTTTTATGTTTATTACTAATGATAAAAGGATATTAAAGTCTGCATACTTTGACTTTGTTTTTATGATTGCAAATAATAAAGCAGTTGAACATGGGAGCATAAAGGAAATATTAAATAAGCCATTTAATCCTATAATCAAGGCTAATTTGCAAAATACAATAGGCAATGAGTCATTTGAAATAAATGATGATGAATTTATATTTAGCGAAGAAATAAAAGTAGGCAAAGATCACTACATTGTTTCATCTTTTAGTGATTATAAAACATGGAATGTTTCTGATGAAAATGAGCAAAAAAGTCCTAAAGATGAGCAAACTTCAGAATTAAAAATAGATGAATTAGATTCTGCATTCATTGGCACAGATAGTATTATTGTTGATATTGAACCTGGTTCAAACAATGATAATACTAGCGCCACTAGAGTGCTTTATCAGCAATTTACGAGATATTTAGATCTTAAGAGTAACACAGATGAAACATCGCTTACAAAAAGAAAAAAGTAATAAAAGCTATATTTTTAATGCCGTATTTTCGCTTTTTGAATCTGCCCTTTTCTTAAGCATACATAGAATATGTACATTATGGTATAATATATTATGTTTTTTATGTAACAAAATAGCCCTTTTCATACAATAATTTCTTAAGGAGTTATCTATGGATGTAATTGATAAAACGTATGCTCCTCAAAATTTTGAAAAAGCAATATCCAAAAAATGAATAGATAAAAAGTTTTTTAGTCAGCATGATTTGGCTAAGAAACCTTTTTCATTACTTTTACCTCCGCCTAATGTTACTGGAGTGCTTCATATAGGGCATGCTTTAGATCAATATATCCAAGATACAATTTTAAGATACAAGAAATTAGAAGGTTACGACACATTTTATATTGCTGGAATGGATCATGCTGGCATCGCCACTCAAAGTAAAGTGGAAAGTGTTTTATTACAAACTGAAGGCTTAAGTAGACATAACTTAGGGCGCGAAAAGTTTATTGAAAAGGTATGAAAGTGAAAAGAAACTTATGCCAATAAGTTTCGAGAGCAGTGACTAACATTAGGTATTGGGTTAGATTATGAGCGTGAACGTTTTACACTAGATAAATTGTCCAATGATGCTGTAAACAAGGTGTTTATAGAACTTTATAATAAGGGTTTAATTTACAGAGACACAAAAGCAATTAACTGAGATCCTGTTTTAAAAACTGCTTTATCTAACATTGAAGTAATTAATAAGTCAACTGAACAAATTATGTACTATATTAAGTACAAAATTGAAGGCAGAAATGACTTTTTAACAGTTGCAACTGTTAGGTTAGAAACGTTGCTAAGTGATGTTGCGGTTGTTTTTAATCCCACTGATGGCAGATATAAGCATTTAGAAAATATGAATGTTATTCACCCATTAACTAATGAAATAATTCCAATTATTAAAGATGAATATGTTGATAAAAAGTTTGCTTCTGGTTTAATGAAGCTTTCAGCCCATGCTGAAGTTGACATTGATATTATAAAACAACATAATTTGCAAATCAAGGAAATAATTGACCAAGAAGGCAAAATTAACTACCCTAGCAGTCAATTTCATGGTTTAACTAGAGAAGAAGCTAGAGAAGCTATAGCAAAATATTTAAAAAACAATGACTTAATTGTTAAAGAAGAAAAAACTATTTCAAATGTTGGCTATTCAGAGCGAAGCAATACCCCAATTGAAACTTTAGTTATGCCACAGTGATTTGTTAAAATGGAAAATTTAGCAAAAAAAGTAATTAACCATTTAAAATCAGCAGATCATGTAAAGTTTTATCCCAAACGTTTTATAAAAACAGTGAATAATTGACTAGCAAACATGCACGATTGAACAATAAGCCGCCAACTATGATGGGGTCATAGAATTCCTGCTTGATATAGCGGTAATGAAGTAAAAGTTCAAGTTGAGTGCCCTGGTGAAGGTTGAGTACAAGATTCGGATGTGCTTGATACCTGATTTAGTAGTGGAATAGCTCCTTTTTCTTTTTTAGGTTGGCCTGCTAGTGATGAATTGTTAAAAAGATATTATCCTACTAATTTATTAGTAACTGGATATGACATAATTTTTTTCTGAGTTGTGCGTATGTATTTCTTTAGTCTTGAATTCACTAATAAAAAACCATTTGAAACAGTCTTATTGCATGGACTAGTTCGTGATGAACTAAACCGCAAAATGTCTAAATCATTAAACAACGGTGTAGATCCTGTTAAAGTTATTGAAGAATATGGTTCTGATTCATTAAGATTTTTCTTAGTAACAAGCTCATCTCCTGGGCTAGACACAAGATTTTCAATTAAGAAAATCAGATCAGCATGGGGGTTGTGTAACAAGCTATGGAACATAGCACGCTATATTAATATGTTAGACGACGATAATGTTTCCGAACCTAGTGCGGCCGATATTTGAATTAATAATAAGCTTAAAACCCTACAAAATAAAATTAGCAAAGCAATGAATAAATATGAGTTAACTATTGCCGGTTCTGAGTTATCCAATTTTATTTTTAATGATTTTTCATCATGATACATTGAACTATTAAAGATATATCCTAATAAAAAACAAGCATTGGAAAATCTTAGAAAGCTATTAATAATAGCTCATCCATTCTTGCCTTTTGTGACTGACTATTTATACCAAAGTGTTTATAAAAAAGACTTATTAGATGAGCAATTCCCGATTCTAAAATTAAGCAGATCATCTAAAGTTGGTGAAATAGAGCGCATCATTAATGTAGTTAAAATTTTAAGAAAATTTAGAGAAGATAAATCAATAAGCAAAAAGGAAATAATTAACTATTATGTTAGTGAGCAATTTTCGAATGAAACAATAAGCGCAATAAACAGAATGGCAAATGCATCACTAAAAGAAAATAACCACATTTTATTTACTGATGGCAATTTAAAAGTTTGAATTGAAGAAAATGAATCATTAAAGAAAGATAGATTAGCTGATCTTAATAAGAAAATAGAGCAAGTAAGATTTGAAATTAGTAGAGCACAAAATATGCTCAATAACCCAAATTTTATTAATAAAGCCCCTAAAGAAAAAGTTGCATTAGAACAAGAAAAGTTAGAAAAGTACAAAAAACAACTAGCTGAGTATGAAAAGGAGGTGTAATTGTGACAATACTAAATGGAAAAATAATTGCAGAGCAAAGAACAGTTGAGTTAAAAAAAGAATTTGATGAAATTACCAAATTGATTGGTAGACAGCCTGTTTTGTCAATAATTCAAGTTGGGGACAATCCCGCTTCTTCGCTTTATATTAAAAATAAACTTAAAAAAGCTGAGGAGCTAGGTGTTGTTGCGACTCTTTATAAATTTGATGAAGATATTAGCCAAAATTCTTTGCTTAAAAAACTTGATGTGTTAAATGAAGAATCTGATGGCATTATTGTGCAATTACCATTGCCTGAGCATATTTCACCTAAAGTTATAATGAACGGCATACGTTTAGAAAAAGATGTTGATGGCTTATGTGAAAAAAGCACCTTTAACTTTTACAATGATAAATTTGATGAATTATGTTTTACGCCTGCTACGGCAGCAGCTATAATAGATTTAATTAAGTACTATAAAATAGACTTAGAGGGCAAAAAGGCTGCTGTCATTGGGCGTAGCTATTTAGTTGGAAAGCCAACAGCATTCTTGCTTAAAAAACTTGGTGCATTAGTATCAACATACAACAAAAATACAGGTATTAAAGGTGTTGAATCAGCTGATTTATTAGTAACAGCAGCTGGCCAGCCTGACTTAGTTAAAAAAGAAAATATAAAAGATGGTGCCTGGTTAATTGATGCAGGCACAACAATGATTGAAAGAGACGGCATAAAATGCTTTGTTGGTGATGCGTCATTATCACCTGAAGAGTATGAACAATTAGAAGGATATACGCCTACACCAGGAGGTATCGGCCCACTGACTGTTATTTGGCTATTTAAAAACTTAGCTAAAGCTATAAGATACGAGTTTCAAATTTAAGAAATTGAATTCTAGAAAAGGGTTCATTTTTTTATATAATAAAAGCATTATTTTTTAGACATAATTAATAATAATTAATTATTTCCAAGGAGCATTTATATGGATTTTGAAAAACGCCTAAAAGGCATTGTTAATACACTTCCAAAAACAAAAATATTACTTATTGATGGTAGTGACCAAAGAAGTATTGAAGCAGCTAATAAATTAGCAGAATTTAATAACTTAGAAATTACACTTTTAGTTGAAAATGATCACAAAATTGATACTAGAGCTAATGTAGTTAATATGAACAAGGATGCCAATAAATTAGAGTTATTGGCTCAAAAGTATGTTGAATTGCGTAAAGGAAAAGAAGACATTGAAGCAGCAAGAAAGGTACTTAGTACACGTCCTTTTTATGCAATGATGCTTTTAGCAACAGGCGAAGTTGATGGTGTTGTTGGGGGACTAAATTATTCGACAGCTGATATCTTAAGAGCTGCTTTTAAAGCAATTGGTCCTAAACCAGGAATTAAAACAATTTCATCAGTTATGATTATGCACAAAGAAGAAAAGCTTTACTTCTTCAGTGACATTTCAGTAAATCCAAAACCTGATTTAACTGGTTTAGTTGATATAGCAACTAATGCTGCTGAATTTGCAAAAGCATTTATTGAAGAACCTAAAGTAGCATTCCTAAGCTTTTCAACTAGTGGCTCGGCTGTAACACCAGAAACAAAATTAGTAGCTGATGCGACAGTTGAATTTAATAAGGTATATCAAGGCACAAAAGCTATTGGCGAAGTGCAATTAGATGCCGCAGTTAATGAAGGCGTTAGAAAAAGCAAATACAAAGGCGAAACATTTACTGGCGAAGCTAATGTTTTAGTATTCCCAGACTTAGGTGCAGGGAATATTGGCTATAAAATAGCTCAAAGATTTGGTGGTTTTGGTGCTATTGGCCCTATTATTACTGGTGTTAAAAAGCCAGTTAATGACCTATCTAGAGGAAGCTTGACTGATGACGTTGTCAATACTGTATTAATTACTGCAATTCAAGCAAACGATAAGGAGTAGTGTATGAGTAATAAAGTTTTAGTTATTAACGCAGGAAGTAGTTCAATTAAACTTCAATTATTAGATAAAGAAAAATTAAATGTCATTGCTAGTGGGCTAGCTGAAAGAATTGGCGAAGGCGGAAATGGAAATATTGCTATTAAATTCAATGGCCAAAAATTTGAAAGAAGTGTTAAATTAGAAGACCATGCTAAAGCTGTTGAGCACATTTTAGAAATCTTTGAAGAAAACAAAATTATTTCAGATCCTAAGGAAATTGAACTAATTGGCTTTAGAGTTGTCCAAGGTGGCGAATATTTCAATAGTTCTGTAAAATTAGGTGAAAAGGAAATAGAATTAATTGATGAAGTAAAAATGTATGCTCCATTACACAACCCAGGCGCACTACAAGCTATTAGGGCATTTAAAAAAGTTATGCCACATGCAAAACTTTCAGCTGATTTTGATACAGCATTTCACACAAGTATTCCAGCTTTATATTCAACATATCCAATTCCATATGAAATAAACGAAAAACTTAAAATTAAACGTTATGGTGCTCATGGTATTAGTCATGAATACATAACACTTAAAGTGCAAGAGTTATTGAACAAAGACAAAGTAAACATCATCAACCTTCACATTGGTAATGGTGCATCATTATGTGCTATTAAAGACAGCAAGTCAATTGATACAACAATGGGACTTACACCATTAGCAGGAATTATGATGGGTTCGCGTTCAGGCGATATCGACCCTTCTATTCATCAATTTGTTATGAAAAATATGAATCTTTCAATTGATGAGTTTACTGACATCTTAAATAAAAAATCAGGTATGTTAGGTGTTTCAGGAATCTCAAATGACCTTAGAGACATACTAGCAGCAATGGAGAAAAAAGATCAAAGAGCACAATTTGCATTTGACCTATACTGCCAAAAAATAGTCGACTTTGTTGCAAACTATGCAAATAAATTAGAAAACAAGATCGATGCATTAGTTTTCACAGCTGGCGTTGGTGAAAACACACCTGAATTAAGAGAACAAGTTATTAACAGCTTACACTTTGCCAATATTAAATTGGACAAAGAAAAGAACTTTGGCAAAATTGGAGAATACGAATTAATCTCAACTCCAGATTCAGATGTTAAAGTTTATGTTATAAGAACAAACGAAGAATTATTAATTGCAAAACACGCAATTGAGTTATATAAATAATTATATATTTTATGAAAGCAGCAATTTATCCTGGTTCATTTGACCCACTTCATGAAGGGCATATTGCAATTGTCAAAAAAGCTTTGAAAATTTTTGACAAGCTTTTTGTTATAGTTTCGGTTAATCCCGATAAAGAAAGAATCAATGATATTGATACAAGATTTGCTGAAGCAAAAATGAAGCTAAAAGACTTTAAAAATGTTGATGTTTTGATTAATAAAAATGAATTAATTGCTGAAATGGCAAAAAAACTAGGAGCTAATTTTTTAATCCGTTCTGCTAGAAATGACACAGATTTTAAATATGAGCTAACTCTAGCGGCTGGACACAACAGCATTAATAATGACTTAGAAACTATTTTGATAATGCCTGATTATAATATGATTGAGTATTCTTCAACAGTTATAAGACACAAGCAAAAGTTAGGAAAATAATGTGAAAATTTGTTAAATCTGCCTTAAAAAAAGAGACATGAATACAATGTGATGATTGCAAACAAATATGTTTTTGAGGCCGTTCAAATGTTGGCAAGAGCTCTTTACTTAATGCATTAGTTAATCAAAAAATATCATATGTTTCTAAGCAACCTGGCAGAACACAATTTATTAATTATTTTCAAGAAGAAGATCGCTTTATAGTTGATTTACCTGGTTATGGTTATGCTCAGTTATCTAAAGAAAAAATAGTAGAAATGAATAACTGAATTAACGCTTTTTTAAGTCAAGATAAAAATCCTAAAACAGTTTTTTTATTAATTGACTCACGCACTGGAATAACCAAAATTGATGCGGAAAAAATAAGTTTTTTAAGGTCAATAAATTTACCAATTCATCTGATTTATACCAAGATTGATAAATTAAACCAGAGAGAAAAATCTGCTTTAGTTAAAAAGCACAATGAATATTTAAGTTCTAAATTGTTAGATGATACTACACACTCATTTTTAGTTTCAAGCACAAATAAAATTGGCATAAACGAGTTAGTAGATTTTATTGAAAATAATATTTTCGATTAATACAATACATTTGCAAGAGAGGCAAATATGGAGAAATTTAAAAAGAAAGTTATTTTAGGATCAATAGGCTTTGGAATTGCTACTGGAGCTGTAATTGGCACAGCACTAACATTTCATTATCTTAAAAAAGCTAATTCTAATGAGACAGAAGCAGTTTTAAACAGAGCAAGGAAGCTTGAATTTAAGATTAATCCAAATCATAAGGATTTTGATATTTCATCTAGATATGCTAGTGAGTTTGCTTATATATCATTTTTTGGTTATTCTAAAAAAGATAATGAAGAGCCAACTTTAAAAACTGATAAAGAGTACTGAAAGGCATTAGAAACTAAAATATTTAGTAAAAACAAAACTCCATTTCTTCTTTTTAGCAAAGAGGTCAACTATACATTAGAAGACTTAACAAAAGATCATTTTATCTACTATCACTCTTATGCTGATGATTATGATGGAACATTATATCTTAGGGTTTACTTTGAGAAAAAACCTTCAAAAAATGCTTCTTTAGTTTCCAATTCAGAAGAGTATGCAAAAAGAAAAGCCAACTGAAAATGAGTGGATTATCAAATCAGTGGTTTTAAAAAGGTTGATACTTCAAAAAATCAAGATGAATTACTAAAAAATTATTCAGATTACAAACATGGTTTTAGAGTTAGTTCGAAACTAAAAAATAAATTACTAAAAAAAGAAATTGCTTCATTTGAAACTATTTTAGACAGCACAGGCAATGATTTTTCTAAATTACCTATGAAAAAGCAAGATTCGGCTGAATCAATCGAAAAAGCACATAAAATATTTTCAGATTTATTAGATTATAATCATACAGTCAAAAGCATTGATAATGCTAATGCACTAAACTTTAGCATTGATAGTAAAAAGCCAATTTATATAACTAAGTCTAACAATAACGAATATAACGTTCATTATAGTCTATTCACATATGTTCCAAACGCTCAATTTAGCGATGAAGGCCAGCTAAATAATGCTAAAAAAGTTGATATTTCAAAAGAATTTACAGCTAAACTGCAGGTTAAACATTCTGAGCTTACTGAAGCACTTAAACAAATAGGAATTAAAGACTTAAAGGGCGATAATAAGTCATTGAAAGATATTATTCCTTCTAGCTTAAAGTACAACACTTCATCTTCAGCGCCAAATGATAGTTATCATAATACAACAAATGGCTACATTGAATTAATTGATTTATTATGAAAAGATTCAGCTAATCAAGAAATAAAAAACAAGTTTTTATCTAATGAATACACTGTTTCATATCATAAAATAAGTGAGAATGATGGAGTAATCAAAGAAATTAGCGATCTTAAACAATATTTTAAAAAAGACAATAAGACTGATGAAACAGTGCCATTTGTTAATTTAGATGATTCTAAAGGCGAGGCAATTATTGCAGTTAAGATAACTGCAAAATTGGAAAACGGTTATACTGAAAGCATAATTGGTACAATTAATCTAACGGGATTAAAGAAAAGTTCACCTTCTACATCATCAACATCATCAACATCACAATAAAAGCACAAACGTGCTTTTTTATATTTGATAAAAATTCAATAGGAAAATAAACAAAAATAAAAAAACAAATTGCAAATGCAAGTAAAATTAAAATAGATATAAATATAACTATAGTTATATTAATAAAGGAATAAATTATGAATTTAACAGATAAAAGAAGTAAATTAGTTGCTACTATTGGCCCATCTAGTGATAACTATAATACTATGCGTTCTTTAATAGAGGCAGGAGCTACATGTATTAGAGTTAACTTTAGTCACGGAAGCCATGAAGAACATTTAAATAAATTTAAAATAGCTAAAAAAATATCCGAGGATATGCATTTGCCAGTGTCATTAATTCTTGACACTAAAGGCCCAGAAATAAGAGTTGGCAAAATAAAAGGCGGAGCTCAATTTATTCCAGCAAATAGCGAAATAAAAATTCACACAACAGAAAGCAAATACAAAGAATTAGAAGGTGATGCAAAAGAGCTATCGGTCTCATATGATATGTCAAAAGATTTAAAAGACGGTGATTTTGTTCTTTTTGATGATGGCAAGCTTTCTGCTGTTGTAACTAAGGTTTCTAAAGGAATTGTTTTTGTCAAAACACTTAATTCACATAATTTAAAAACTAACAAGAGAATTAATCTTCCTGGCGTTGATTTTAGTTTACCATTTTTATCTGAAAAAGACATTAATGATGTTAAATTTGGTATTTCTCAAGGTGTTAATTATATAGCTGCTTCATTTGTTAATTCAGCTAAGAATGTTCATGACTTAAGAAAGTTGTTGCATGATAATAATGCTAAACATATACAAATAATTTCTAAAATAGAAAGCCATTTAGGAATTGATAATATTGACGAAATTATTGCAGCTTCAGATGGTATTATGGTAGCTAGAGGAGATTTAGGGCTAGAAATACCTTATTATGATGTCCCATACTTTGAAAAGCTAATGATTCGTAAGTGCCGTGAAGCTGGCAAGCCAGTTATTATTGCTACTCAAATGCTTGATTCAATGGAAACTAATCCGCATCCTACTAGAGCTGAAGTTACTGATGTTTATTATGCAATTGAATTAGGATCAGATGCAACAATGCTCTCAGGAGAAACAGCATCTGGTGCTCATCCTTTAGAAGCTGTTATCACAATGTCTAATATTAATAAAAGAGCTGAAAATGAATTTTATGACAATACTTACTATGATGTGCAATTAGAAGAAGTAAGAAGAAAATCGAACTTAAGAGAGAACAAACGTTCTAGAATTGCATATGAAGTAGCTAATAGAACCCGTTATGGAGACTACAAATTCGCAGTTGTTTTATCTAGGACAGGAGAATTACTAAAAGAAGTAGCAAAATTTAGACCGAACACAATAATTATAGGTATATTAAAGGACGCAAACATGATCGGTGAGTTTGGTATAACTTCTAGTGTTTGAACTTCATTAGATTCAGTTAAATATTTTGACCTAATTAAAGAAAACAGCGATAAAGCACTAGAAATATTAAAGCCTTATGGAATAAATAAAGGCGACAGAATTATTGTTGTTGAAAACGAAAGCATTGTTGAAAAACAATATAATTAGCCTTATAATTCTATAAAACAGACATAAAAAAGCAAACAGCGCTGTTTGCTTTTTTCTTTATGTTTTTCTATTTTACTGTGCCAAAATTAGCGTTAAATGGGATTGAATTATCGCTGTCTTTAACAATTATTGTCATCCTTTTCCCCGATTCAGGATGTTCATTTTTGTGACTTTGTGGCGATAATGAAATAAAGGATGCAAACTTTTTGTAATAATCATGATTTTTAATAAATTCAATAACATCTTCATAGGTTTGCCCTTTATAGAAATAATTTTTTATAATATCTCATAAAGCTTGTAAAGCATTTCATGCTGTTTGAGCATCAAGTGTGTCAGAATCAAAAACTGGCGGACGCACAGGTGTATTAGAATGGTTTGGATTTTCAGATTTTTCAACAATATTTTCGATTTCAAGCTTCGTGTCTCTATACATATTGCTTAATTTCAATAATAAATTTGAAAGATCTCGTCTAACTTTTTCATCAAAAATTTCCAAACTTTTTTCTAAATTACTAATTTCTTTGCTATATTCTTCCATCTTCATAATTACATTATGATAAACCATATTGAAATTTTCTTTGTTTATTTTGGCGCCGGAATTAATATCAACAGTTGACTGAACATCTTTTTTTGTATTGCTTATTTTTTCTGTTAGCTCTTTTAGTTTTGATTCAAAATATGTTTTATTGTCTAATCCAGGAGCTATTTCATTTTGCGACTTAATACTATAATTAATAACTATTTCTCCAGTATATAGCGCGCTATTTTCATTAGCTTTTACAATAACTTTATTTTCCTTCTCATCTATTTTAAAGGCTAATTCGTCAATTTTTAGATTAGGATTTTTAACACTTAGTGCACTTTTAATGCTATCTAAATCTTTTCTAGGCAATTCTCCTAATTCAGTTGTCTTAATAGCAGAGTGAAGAGATTGCTTAGTATTTTCTTTGCTTTGACTATTAGTATCTACGCACTTAGCCGCTAAAAGCGGAAGGAATACAATAGAAGCTAAGCCACTTCCTATTGGAATTAAACTAATTTTTTTCATATTAACCTCTATATCTATTAATATAAAAATTATAAAAAACAATGCTTTATTAATTCAAAAAAGGAAATAATTCAGTTATCTTGAAAATAAAACTACTATAAATTGATATGAATTAATCTAAATTTATTATATTAATTGCACAAATTTTATAAATTCTTATAAAAATTTAGCAAAAAAAGAGTTAGAGTGCTAAATTGTATGCTAAAATAATTATGTTATGAATGTATTATACGCATTGAAAGGACTTTAATATGGCAAAAGAAGTTATTATTGGTATTGACCTAGGTACTACAAACTCTGTTGTTTCAATAGTTGATAACGGAACACCAGTTGTTCTAGAAAATCTAAATGGTAAAAGAACAACTCCATCTGTTGTAAGTTTTAAAGATGGCGAAATAATAGTGGGTGACAATGCTAAGAACCAAATTGAAACTAATCCAGATACTGTAGCATCTATTAAAAGATTGATGGGTACTAGCAAAACTGTAAATGTAAATAATAAAGATTACAAGCCTGAAGAAATTTCGGCAATGATCCTAGAACATCTTAAAAAATATGCTGAAGAAAAAATCGGTCACAAGGTTCAAAAAGCAGTTATTACTGTTCCTGCATATTTTGATAATGCGCAACGTGAAGCCACAAAAATAGCAGGTAAAATTGCAGGTTTAGAAGTGTTACGTATTATTAACGAACCTACAGCTGCCGCTTTAGCTTTTGGATTAGATAAAGTTAAAAAAGAACAAAAAATTCTAGTATTTGACCTTGGTGGTGGAACATTTGACGTTTCAATTCTAGAATTAGCAGAAGGTACATTTGAAGTTTTATCAACATCAGGCGATAACAGACTTGGTGGCGATGACTGGGACAATGAAATTGTAAAATGATTAATTGATTTAATCAAAAAAGACTATAAAACAGACGTTACCAACAATAAAATGGCAATGGCTCGTTTAAAGGCAGCTGCTGAAAAAGCAAAAATTGACTTATCTAGTTCTCAACAAGCTACTATTATGCTTCCATTTTTAGTTATGCAACAAGGTTCTGAACCTATTAGTGTTGAAGCGACCTTAAGAAGAAGTCAATTTGAGGAAATGACATCACACTTAGTTGAGCGTTGCAGAAAACCAATTGAAACTGCCTTAGCCGATGCTAAGATTAAGATTTCAGACTTAGATGATGTTATCTTAGTTGGTGGTTCAACTAGAATACCTGCTGTTCAACAATTAGTAGAAACAATTTTAAATAGAAAAGCTAACCGTTCAGTTAACCCAGATGAAGTTGTAGCTATGGGTGCTGCTATTCAAGGGGCTGTATTAGCCGGTGAAATTGATGATGTTTTATTAGTAGATGTTACTCCTTTAACATTAGGCATCGAAACTGCTGGTGGAATCGCAACACCATTAATTCCTAGAAACACACGTATTCCTATTACTAAAAGTGAAGTATTTACAACATTTGAAGATAATCAAAGCGAAGTTACTATAAGAATAGTTCAAGGTGAAAGACCATTAGCTAGCGAAAACAAATTACTTGGTCAATTTAACCTTGGCGGTATTCGTATAGCGCCTAGAGGTGTTCCACAAATCGAAGTAAGCTTTAAAATAGATGCAAATGGAATCACAACTGTTTTAGCTAAGGACAAAGACACTAATAAAGAGCAATCTATTACAATCAAAAACTCATCTAAACTTAGCGATGCTGAAATTGAAGAAATGATTAAAGATGCTGAAAAAAACCGTGAGGCTGATGCTAAAAGAGCTGAAGAAATTAGCACAATTATTCAAGCTGAAAACCTTGTTAATAGTTTAGAAAAAGAAATGAACGAAGGCAACATTGTGATTCCTGAAGAAGAAAAAACAAAAATTGCTGAGTACATAAAAGAAGTTAAAGAATTAATCAACAACAAAGATGTTGAACAACTTAAAAAGAAAATTGATGAATTAAATGCTGCATACAATATGGCTAAAAGTGCTGCAGCAAGCGCCAATAAAGACGATTCATCAAATAGTGATGAAGAAACATTCGAATAAGAAAGTCAAAAAATAGCACAGTAAAAGTGCTATTTTTCTAATAATGCTATAAAACAGCATATATAGCAAATTCATCATTACTATAAATTTTGCTTAATAAACTCTTTTATTTCAAATAATGCTCTATCAGAAAGTTTCTTTTTGCCTTCGTTATTGTACGGAACTAAATGTATGTCTTCTACTAATCCTCAGTTGGCTTCCATAGGTTGGAAATCTGCTTTATTGGCTTTTAATACATAATTGCATAAACTACCAATAACAGTTTTGTTATTAGGAATTGCCTTAGGTAAATTCATTAAGTATCTATCAACATTAATGGCACATATGATAGCACTAGCACTAGCTTCTAAATATCCATCAGTCCCAGTAAGTTGGCCAACAAAAAATATGTTTGGTTTAGATTTTAGACTAAAATTATCATCTAATACATTTGCAGAATTTATATAGTCATTTTTATGCATGACTCCATATCTTAATATTGATGAATTCCTTAGTGCTGGTATAGATTTTATAATTTCATTTTGCCAAGGAATTTTTATGTTTGTTTGAAAATTTACAATCCTTAGTAAATTTTCATTATACTCATCTTGTTTTAGTGAAATTACCGCATAAAAATCATTACTTTCAATTAATTCATCTGTTGAAAGAAGATTTTTTAGCTCTTTTTTGCCTTTATATGCAATAGTTTCAATTGAACTAAAGCCATGATTATGCACTAATGCAATTTCATTAGGCAAAGGTGAAATAAAGATCTCAGCATTAATGATTAGGCTATATAAATGTTCAAATTCAGCTTTGTTTAAGAAACAATAAAATAACTTATCATCATTATTGCTCTTTTGTACATAATCCCAATTTATAGTGCTTTTAAAAATTATAGGTTGAACTTGATCAAAGTAATTAAAGTTAGATTCGCCAACTAATTTTTTAATTTCTTTTTCTAAAGCAGGGCTACTTAGCGGCCCTGTTGCAATAATAGTAGGAATTGAATCATCAATTTCTATATATTCTTTTTCTATTATTTTAAGGTTTTTATGACTCTTTAAATAATTAGTAATATATTCTTGGAATTTATTCCTATCAACTAATAATGGTTCAGTAGCAACACTAGCGTAATCTGCAACTTTGATTATAAATGAATCTAGTAGTCTCATTTCTTGTTTTAGCACCCCTTTGGCACTAGTTATTTCATTAGAGTGAAAAGAGTCAGAGTAGGCTAGATTAGCAAATAAATCATTAGTTTGAATAGCATTCTTTTTTATTGATTTTACTTCAAATAGCTCAACTAAATAATTACGTTTAAGTAATTGATAACACACTTCGGAGCCAGAAATTCCTGCCCCAATAACTCTTATTTTTTTCATTTATGCTCCTTGACAAATATCGCACCGTGCGCAATTAATAGTATAAAATAGGCCTAAAAGTCAACAAAATGTGCAAAAAACTTTCACAATATTCCAAATATACACCGATCGTATATACTAATTAAGGTTATTTATTAATAGGAGATTTTATTACATAAATGTCAAAATCATTAGGTTCTTCAGTTTTAAGTGGAAGTAGCATTTCAACTGTTGCAGGCAACGGTATGACAGCTTTAGGTGCTGTAGGTTTAGTATTAGCATTACTAAGTGTTATCTTATTAACAGTTGTAGTATTAAAGTTCAAAGACAAATTTTCTAATAAGGTGAATATTGCATTTCCTGCAGCAGGATACTTACTTGGTTTACTAGGAATAATACTAGCAGCAGTTGCTATTAGCAAAAACGTAAATCCAGGCTTAGGCGATCTAGCTAGCGACCCAGTAGTTGTGATTAAAGGAACAGCAGCTTCAGGATTAGTGTTTGGCGTTTTATCCGCAGTAGTAACAATTGTTGCATTTATTAAATTCAAAAAACAACAATAGCAATAATATTAAATGATCCTAATCTTATAGATGGTCCACAGGATCATTTTTTATTTTTTTAAATGTCACCAAAATGTTTTTATTAAGTAATTTTAAAATTTCCTAGCAAAAAGCTAGGAAATTAATTGCTTTAACAAATTATAGTTTGTTTTTGCAATCACCAGTTTCAACGTATTCTTTTAAGTTATCTAATGAAATTTCAAGCATATTTGTTGCAGCTTCTTGTGTATATCAACCAATATGTGGAGACATAATAACACGTGGTCATAGGTCTAGTAATTCAGCAATAACAGGGTCATCGATTTTGTCAAAAGTTTTAAATAAGTATTCTTTTTCGTTGTTGAAAACATCAATAGCAGCACCAGCAAGTTTGCCACTCTTAACTGCATCTAAAATTGCTTTTTCATCTTGAATTTGGCCTCTAGAAGTATTAACTAAGATAGCACCATCTTTCATTTTGCTTAGCAGTTCAGCATTAACTAATTTGTCATTTTGCCCCTTGATATATGGCATATGCAAGGTCACGATGTCAGCTTGTTTTAGTCCCTCATCAAGTGAAACATATTCAATAACATCTGATAATGCTTTATTAGGCATAAGGTCATAACCTAATACTTTGGCACCAAAGCTCTTAAACATTTTAGCTGATTCATAACCAATTTTACCTGTACCCATAATAAGTACTGTACTTGATCTTAATTCTTTTGCAAAACCAAAGTCATCTACTGTAAAGTCTTTTTTGTGTGCTTTGTAGCCAAAGTGTAGTGATCTTCTTGATAATTGGTGTGCATATGAGAATGCTAATTCAGCTATAGCTGTTGGTGAGTATGATGGCACACGAGCCATTTTAATTCCTAATTCATGACCTGCAGCTAAGTCCATGTGGTCAAAGCCTGCTGTTCTAGTGAATACATAGTTGATTCCTTTTGCTTTAAGCAATTCTAAAATTTCACGATTTACAACATCATTTTCTCTAACAACAACACAGTCCATACCATCAACTAAGTGTATACGTTCTTTAGAAATAACTTCAGTAACAGCTGTAAGTTTTAAGTCTTTATATTTTTCTTTGACTTTTTCAAAAATAGGAAATTCTACTTCTTTAATGCCAAAAAATATAACGTTCATATAACTCCCTGGTGTTAGGAACCAAATATGGCTCCTAACAAAAATAAATAGACAAATTGATAATTTCTTATCAATTAAATTATACCTTTTATTGATTTACAGGGTGTTATAGGGCTTATATAAAGCAAAGAAAATTTGATTTACAAATAATTATCAATAAAACACAAAATAATTGAATATGGCTGTTTTATAATGGTAGAAGTGTTAATAGTGCATTATAAAATTACAGTTATAAGAAACAATATTTTCAATAAATTATGTTAATTATGTGAAAAAGTCAGCAATTTTGCCATATTTGTTCCATAGATAAAATGTTTTAAATAACTAAGCAAAAATATCTTTTCTGAAATATCAAAATAAGATAAATACTAAATTTGATTTGTTTGACTTCTCAATAACTTTATCATTTATTCATTTATAAATTTTTCAATTATGTTATTAAGTAAATAACTTTTTTCTTTATACACCATATGCGCAGAATCTTTTATTACTTCTATTTTGGCATTGGGGATTATTTTATTAAAATAAATTTTACTCATTTCACAATCTATAAGCTTGTCACTATCAGCTAAGACTATTAAAGTCGGAATTTTTACCAACAAGTATGCTTGCTCTATTTCATTGTGAATTTTATTACTTGTTAATTCCTTGTCGAGAGTTTTAACCCACTCATTATTGTAATAATTTGTATTAAATTTTAACTTAGCCGCAGAGACTCAGTTACTATCGTTTTGTAACGATTCTCAGTTATAGTAAATTAAAGGGATAAAGTTATTTAGATATTCTTCAAAATTTGAAGGCAGATATTTTTTATCTTTTCATACTTCTAAATTTAATTGTGTTTTATTGATTGGTGTTATTAAAATTAATCTTTTAAATAACTCTGGCTTTGTTTTATAGGCTAATACAGCAGTTGCCGCTCCCATTGATTTACCTATAAGAGTAATATTTTTAATATTATTTTTGGTAATAAATTCTATCAATAATTTAGCATAATAAATCACTGAAATTTTATGATTTTTAACAGGCTTAGTTAAGTTAGAACCTGGGAATTGCAGAGCATAATAATTAAATTTTTGATGCTGGCTAGAAAAGAACTCTAGTGCTGGATATTTTGAATTAAAACCATGGCAAAAAATGATATTTTGCTCACTATTATTGTCTTTAAAGTAATATGAATAGTCATAAATAATTTCCGATTTAGACATTAATAATATTATACAACCCGCAAACTTTTAAAATTAACTCTTTAATATTAGACAGAGATGAGTTTGTTGTATATAAATATGCTGACCTTACAAAAGACTCGACTTTATGATACTATCCAAATAAAACGATAAACAAAAATAGTATAAAAGCGCACAACTTAAATACTGAGCAAACTTATGAAAGACTAAGAATTAAAGAAGCACGAATATATGAAGTCTTTAAATAAAAAAGCACTATTGTTGTGCTTTAGGTGTTGCTTTTAAGTACATTAATTCGATTGAACTGTTAACAATAAAACCAGCTGAAGTTATAAATAACAATGAACTGTAGTAAAAAGCCATTTAAGATGTGAATAAACTTATGCTATGATGGCAAACCTTATCATAACGACAACTCTCCATATGTTTATGCCTGAAATTACAGCAGAGACATATTACAAAATAATTTTAAAGCAGCATATTGTGCTGATGAAGATGGGGAGTTCTATTTGCTAATATAAATTTCTATTGACGACTGATAAATAAATTTAGTAGCTAAAATCAGCATTTATTTTTTGTTTATTCATTAACAAAGCAAAAAGCACCACAAGTTAACTTGCGGCGCTTTTTGTTGCCTTTTGTTAAAATTTGAGTATCTAAATTAAAAAAAGAAAGGCTTTTACATTATATATGATTAGCAATGACAAAAATACTAGTTATTCAACTGACCTATGCTTGCTTAAAAAGAAATTAAATGTGCACGGCAAGTACAAGTTTAATTATGTACATTATGTAATTGATGAAACGAATTGAGATGAAATATTGACCAAGTCAAATCACAAAACCAATAAAAATAACATTAGCCCGTTGAGACTTAAAGAAATTCTTGAAAGGCTAATTGCTGGCTATGATATGAAAACTGTTTCTAATATTGTGGGGTTTAAATCAAGATCAATTTATAACTTATTTGACAGAATTACAATTGAAACAAAGCGTGGCTATGCTAAATATCAAAAGAAATGTAAATTGTGTGGTATGGACTTAAAAGGCAAAACAGTATATGTAATTAGTGCTCTCAAATTTTTGAATTTAATTGAAACAAGACATGATTCAAAAAAATTAGAAAACAATTCTAAATTGCTTATGAAATACATTGACATTTTTAAGTTTTACAAACAGTTACTGTACTTTTATTTGAAGAATAGAAATAGTTTTAACTTAGATAGTAAAGCTGTTAAACAGTCTGTGGCAAGCATTATTTTTAAATACATAAGAGAACTAGAAGCACAGGGAAAACTTCAAAATTCATATATTCCATCAGTTCAAAACTTTTACCGTATATTGGCTAAACATAGTGCTTTTGGTCTAAAATTAGATATTCTTCCATATAAATCAAACGGCAAATATGGAAGCAGAACAACAGTAAAGCATGAGACAAAGAAAAAGACAATAGGCAAACTTATTACTGAACGTCCAGAATCAGTTAATTTAAGGTTAAATGACAATGATTATGAAATGGACACTGTAATTGGTTTAAGATCTGACAATTATTGCATTCTTACATTAATCAACAGAAAATCTAGAATGTTTTATTGCGCGCTCTCTAGAAGAAATGCAAAAGCAATAAAAGAAAATTTGGAGAAATTGATTAAGGACAATAATCTTGTTATTGACACATTAACTATTGATAATGGAAGTGAAAATTACAAACTTCCAGAGATAGAATCAATCAAAGAAATTTTCCATTGTCATCCTTATTCATCATCAGAAAAAGGTAGCATTGAAAATGCTCACAGGCTTTTAAGAAGATACATTCCAAAGGGAAAATCTATAGATAAATATGTTGGTCAAGATCTAAAACCAATAGCCGATTTTATAAATTCACATCCAAGAATTTATAAAGGTGTCTCAGGCTTTAAATGCGCTAAGCAAATGCAATAAAAATTAACATCAACACAAAATTTTGCACTTTTGAGTACTCAAAAGTATCTTTTCTTTATTCTTTTTTTATGCTTTAGGCCATTTTCTTGTCAGAACCACCAAAAATTGGTATTATTTTTCCAATACTCAAATTAGGTGCTTTTTAATTTAAGAATTTATAATTTATTTTTTGTTAACTTATGCAAGCAAATGACCAATTAATACCTTTTGTTTTGCCTATAATTCTATAAAACAGGCTAATAATAAAAGTAGCTAAATTTTGCTACCCCCTATTAAAAACAAGTTAATTAGCATTTTTTATTACAATTTCAAAAAAATTGCTTAATTCTGAAAGCTCAGTGTGCTGTTTATTTTCAGTAAGAATATCATTTATTTCACTAATAGAACTATAACCGCTATAGTGAACTCTTGTAGCTGAGCCCTTATTTTTTGCTTTTTTTAATTTAACTAGAAGCAATGTCATATCCTTATTTTGATTTTCGCTATCTATGTATGACATATATTTATGATATGCATCAATTAGTTGATTGCTTTTTTCTTCATTTATGTCATTGTCACTCTTAACTTCTATATAAAAATCATGAATTGTTTTATTTGTTAATCTATCTACAATTCTGAATATGAAGTCAGGGAATGATCTTGCGACTTCATTGTTTTGTTTAAAATATTCAACATAAATTCCATCAAAAACAGGATTTTTTGTTCAGAGTTGCACTTTATAATTATTATTTTCGCTTCATGTGTGTATATATTTATTAACTAATGTGGCAAATTCAACCTCAGTATCAGAATCAAAGTAATTAGATTCTTTTTTCTCTGCTGTACTGTTGACATATGCATATGCTTTGCCTTCTATATCTAAATATCTATTCTGATCAATTTCTGAGTAAACTAAATCATTAACTTCAGGGAGCGACTTTAATTTTACTTTGTAAACTCCATCACTATTATTTTCACTTAATTCTTTGTAATAGCCCTTTTTAATATCACTTAAAAAATTTTGCTCTACTATTAGTCAGAATAAATTTTTTGAAAGTAAGTTGTGCAATTCATCAGAATTTTCATCATCTTTAGCCAAGCGCGCAATATTATTATGGAATAATTGTTCTATTTCTTCAATTATTTCTGTATTAAAGTACATCTTGTTTTTAGCAAGAAACAATTCTTTTCTTAATTCTAGTTCAATGCTGTTGAAAATTTTTAAATTAACATAAGTTTTTGAGCCAAATCTTTCTGTACCATAATTGATGTATCCATTTGTTTTATAGTATTCTTGGTATTTCTTAAGCTCATCATATATATGCCTAAAATCTAGAGTTTCAATTATATTTTCATAATATGAAGGATTCTTAATTTTGGTTTTAACAACCTCTTTATCAATATAAGCAACTTTAAATTGCTCGCTTTTAAACTCATCTTTTAGTCTATAAGTTATTCTATTATTAGATTTATTTTCAATGTTTGAATAATAGTAATATTGTAAGCCTATATGATTTTGATCTTTTATAAATTCAGGGTTAGGATTACGCATTATTCTGCCTATTGTTTGTGTACTTAAACTAGGTGAGCACACTTTTCTTAACTGCACTAGCATACATGCTCTAGGTATGTTTCAGCCAGTAGCTGGCCCAATTTTAAATATAACAGCATCAACATCAGAATTATTTTTTGAAATTGACTTTAGACTCTTATTTGCAAGTCTTATGTTTGTCTCAACATCATTTTGGCCAAAATACTTAACATAAGTTAAGCCACTTTCCTTGATTATGTTGATAATGTCATTTATATCTTTGGCAAATTCTTCAGACTTATCATTTTGTTCACTTTTTACTTGAATAAGCATAGCAGGATTTATAGTCTTAAGAAAAGGGTCGTTAAGATATTCTTTTTGAATTAACTTAAATTTGTTAATTGCTGTCTTTAAAATTTGTTCATCATCTAAAACATCACTTTTAGACTCATCTAAGCCATAATTAAAGTGGGACTTATGTTTTAGTAGGATAAGGTCATCTTCTAATAAGTCATCAGGCCTTATATGAACTAGTTCATTTTTACCCTTCGGTGTTGCAGTCATTTTTATAATAAAATGAGCTGCATTTTGCATAAGTAGTTCAAATCTCTGCTCATCCTTTTTTGCGTTTGCTAATTGAACCTTAAAATCTATGTCTTCATCCAAGTCAACATAGCTAGATTTATATTTGCCACCGGTTTCACCACCGATATGGGCTTCATCTCTTATATAAACTAGTTTGTAGCCTTCATTTTCAATTTGTGATAAGTAAGAGTTTATTATACCTTGCTCAGTAAAAATTCTGCCCTTGCCAAATGATTGAGTGCCTAAAATTAATACATTGTTTTGCTTAGCTAAAATTTGAAAATGCTGATCTTTTGCTTTATTGCTTGTGGATTTTGAAGATGGAGATTCTTGCAGTTCAATAGATATATTATGAGAGTTATATAAATATTGCTTATAGTCAGTAAAATTCATGAGCATTTGCTTAGGCAAGTCTGCAGATGAAAGTGTTGCAATAGCAAAAGTAAACTTTTCATTTGGATATTCAGTTATCAATTTATCAATAACATTTATGATCATAAATGTCTTTCCAGAACCTGTTGGAGCCTGAAATTCTAATATTTTCTTTTTGTCTTGATCATATTTATCAATAATTTTACATACAGCTTTGTTTTGTGTATTACTTAATTGCATCAGTATCCTCTTTTGATATAGGTTTTAGGGACGTTAAACTTCTTAGAATGTCAATATTGCTATCTTTATCTTCAGTGTCAATATTAAAGTCTTGTAGCATTTTGATATATTGCTCTTTTATACTCATATTACTTTGATTATCATCAAATAATTTAGTTGAAAAATATTCAATGTCATAAACATTTAAATTTGATTTGTATGGCTTGTTTTTCTTAATTCAATCAAAATTAGATTCATTATTTGTATAAATTCCATTATTGATGCGGTATAGTCTTTCATAGCAAACATTTGTAGCTATGTTATTTTCATTGTTTGTTACTAATGTATAACATCTATTTCCGCCATCTTCTTTGTTTAATTCCATAACAGCATGTCCAGTAGTGCCTGAACCAGCATAGAAGTCTAAAATTCGAGCATTATTGTTAGGGTGTAATTTTATTAAAAGTTTAATTAGCTCAACAGGTTTCGCAGTACTGAATTCATCACTTTTTAAAATACTTGATAATACTTTGTTTCCAGTTTTGTTATTAAAACTACTTCCTTTTATGATTGTCTTAAATATCCATGTGTTTTTTCTTTTCTTAGGATAGATCTTGAATTTATCATTATCCATTTTTATTACAAGCTCTTCCTTTTCTTTGTTAATTTTTTCTCTCGATCATCTTCATACATATTGCACACCATTTACATTTTTGGGTCATAAAGTGTAAATGGTTTTCTCTGTGGGCTCAATAGTGTGGTATAAATTATGGTTTTCATCTTTATTAATAAAAATTGGATAAGCTAAATTTGGCCTATTTTTATCATTAAATTTTTTGCTTTGATTCTCAAGTGTATATTGCAATCAATATTCCCCCTTATTATCTACAAGTGTTTCAAGATTGCGGTTTTTATATATTTCTGGTAATTTATTAATAACATATTCGTTATCTAGCTCTTCAGGCACAAAATTCACACCACCATAAATTAAAATATACTCATGAGTTAGCGCAATTTCAGTATTTACTTGTCTCCCGCTTGGGTTTAAGATAGCTGGCACACATGCTATGAAATTTTCTTCACCAAAGATTTCATCCATTAATACTTTCAAATAGGCCTGTTCGCTATCATCAATAGAAACAAAAATAACACCATCTTCCTTTAAAAGCTGCTTTGCCATTCTAAGTCGTTCATTTAACATATTTAGTCAACCAGTACGACTAAATTTATCACGATAGATAAATTTTGATGAACCAACATCATCTTTTTCACTTAGATTATTGCCATCAGAAAGTGAGCTTTCAGTATTATAAGGAGGATCGATATAAATTACATCGTAATTAACAGTCTCTGACTGTGACTCTCTCTCTCTCTCTCTCTCTCTCGATCACTATAAGATTTTTAAGAGCATCATAGTTTTCGCCAATTATTAGTGTATTAGTAGGCTTGTTATTGTCATTATTAAACGATAATTTTTCATCCTTTTTGAATAAAGCTATTTCAGAAGCATTAACTGAAGGAGCAATATCAAATACAAAACCTAGTTTTACTCTTTTGATTAAAAGTTGGTAAACATTATGTAAAGCTGGGTCGTTGTCCTCAAATTTATCAATGATTGAAAGAATAAGATCTTTTTGATCTTGATTTAGTTCATTGCTAAGGCTTAAGGCATTAGCTTTTTCTATATAATCCTGTTTTATAGTATTCATTGTCATCCTTATAAACTTGTAAATTGAATTTTTATTACATAATTTTAATTATATACATTTAGTTAATCCTTAGTCATAGGTTTTAAGGACGTTAAACTTCTTAGAATGTCAATATTGCTATCTTTATCTTCGGTGTCAATATTAAAGTCCTGTAGCATTTTGATATATTGCTCTTTTATACTAATATTACTTTGATTATCATCAAATAATTTAGTTGAATAATATTCAATGTTATAAACATTTAAATTGGAGTTATAATGTTTGTTTTTCTTAATTCACTCAAAATTAGATTCATTATTTGTAGAGATTCCATTATTGATTCGATATAGTCTTTCATAACAAACATTTGTAGCTATGTTATTTTCATTATTGGTTACTAAAGTGAAGGTTCTATTTCCGCCATCTTCTTTGTTTAGTTCCATAACAGCATGTCCAGTAGTGCCTGAACCAGTATAGAAGTCTAAAATTCGAGCACTTTTGTTAGGATGAAGATTTATGAGAAATCTAAGCAAACCAACAGGCTTAGGGTGATCAAAAATTTTGTTAGTAAAAATTTCTTTTTGTTCTGATGTCCCTACTGAACCATGGACTGAATAAATTAAATTTGAAAATTTGGAATCTCTATTCACTAATTGGTTGTTATTATCAACATATTGATATTGTTTTGAATATACACTTTTGTTTTTGAAAACAATAAAATTATTCTCTATCCCTCAATTAATTTTTTCCTTGCTTCATCTTCACTGCCAATCTTTAGTTGCATGATTGCCAGAATGTCTACTTTGCCAATTTTTTTCAGATCTGCCTGGATAATAAATTTTTCCATTATGAGAAATAGGAAAGTCTAGCGATTCAGACCAAGTCAATGAAGCTCTATCTAGTTGGTTTAATTTGTACATTCCTCTTGTTTTCACAAATTCATCAGAATATTTATATGAGCCATCATCAATATCTTTTGCATAGTTATTAGTTTTAAATTTATCAATGTTATTTGCATATACTAAAACATATTCAGTAAGAATTTTTAAGAATTTACTATCTTCACCAGATCCTTCATTTTTCTTTTGTCAAACAATATTTGCTATGAAATTTTCTTCACCAAAAATTTCATCCATTAGCACTTTCAAATAGGCCTGTTCGCTGTCATCAATGGAAACAAAAATAACACCATCTTCTTTTAAAAGCTGCTTTGCCATTCTTAGTCGTTCGTTTAACATATTTAGTCAACCAGTACGACTAAATTTATCACGATAGATAAATTTTGATGAACTAACATCATTTTTTTCACTTAGGTTATTGCCATCAGTTAGTGAACTTTCAGTATTATAAGGAGGATCGATATAAATTACATCGTAATTAACAGTCTCTGACTGTGACTCTCTCTCTCTCTCTCTCTCTCTCTCTCTCGATCACTATAAGATTTTTAAGAGCATCATAATTTTCTCCAATTATTAGTGTATTAGTAGGCTTATTATTGTCATTGCTGAACGATAACTTTTCATCCTTTTTTAATAAAGCTATTTCAGATGCATTAACTGAAGGAGCAACATCAAATACAAAGCCTAGTTTTACTCTTTTGATTAAAAGTTGGAAAACATTATGTAATGCTGGGTCGTTGTCCTCAAATTTATCAATTATTGAAACAATAAGATCTTTTTGATCTTGATTTAGTTCATTGCTAAGGCTTAAGGCATTAGCTTTTTCTATATAATCCTGTTTTATAGTATTCATTGTCATCCTTATAAACTTGTAAATTGAATTTTTATTACATAATTTTAATTATATACATTTAGTTAATCCTTAGTCATAGGTTTTAAGGATGTTAAACTTCTTAGAATGTCAATATTGCTATCTTTATCTTCGGTGTCAATATTAAAGTCCTGTAGCATTTTGATATATTGCTCTTTTATACTAATATTACTTTGATTATCATCAAATAATTTAGTTGAATAATATTCAATGTTATAAACATTTAAATTGGAGTTATATGGTTTGTTTTCTTTAATCCAGTCAAAATTAGATTCATTATTTGTAGAGATTCCATTATTGATTCGATATAGTCTTTCGTAACAAACATTTGTAGCTATGTTATTTTCATTATTTGTTACTAATGTATAACTTCTATTTCCGCCATCTTCTTTGTTTAGTTCCATAACAGCATGACCAGTGGTGCCTGAACCAGCATAGAAGTCTAAAATACGAGCGTTTTTGTTAGGTATGATACTTATTAAATATTTAATTAATGAAATGGGTTTAGGATACATAAATGTATTATTTATAAATATCGATTCTATTTCTTTTTTTGCAGTTTCATTTGTCTCTACTTCGCATTCATCCATTGAAATTATGTCGGATGGTTTTTTATTTCTAATTTCATTTCTCAGATATCTAGGAGAAAACTTTGTAGATTTGATAAGAATATGAGTTCCGGCAAGTAATTCGTTGTCTAAGAATTGCTGGCTTCATTTAAATTTTCCTTTTAAAACAAAATCAACATCCGAATTCCCATTTTTAATGTTAATGTTATTCATCAATTCAACTTTTTCATATAAACCTTTTTCGAAATATCCATTAAAACCAAATTTCACATGGTGTTTGTTAAATGATAATTCTTTTTTATTGTTTGTATCATTTAACAAAGGCATATCACCTCCTGTTATAGTTCCAACATTGTATTCACGGTTATTTCTCTTCTTTTCATAACATAAAACATATTCCATTTTCTTTCTTACTTTGCTACTTAATGATGCTGGAGTATATGTTCTAATTCATTTGAAAACACTGATAAAATTTTCCTCGCCAAAAATTTCATCCATTAACACTTTCAAATAGGCTTGTTCGCTATCATCAATTGAAACAAAAATAACACCATCTTCTTTTAAAAGTTGGTGTGATAGTCTTAGTCGTTCGTTTAACATATTTAGTCAACCAGTACGACTAAATTTATCACGATAGATAAATTTTGATGAACTAACATCATCTTTTTCACTTAGGTTATTTCCATCAGTTAGTGAGCTCTCAGTATTATAAGGAGGATCAATGTAAATTACATCGTAATTAACAGTCTCTGACTGTGACTCTCTCTCTCTCTCTCTCTCTCTCTCTCTCTCTCTCTCTCTCTCTCTCTCTCTCGATCACTATAAGATTTTTAAGAGCATCATAGTTTTCGCCAATTATTAGTGTATTAGTAGGCTTGTTATTGTCATTATTAAACGATAATTTTTCATCCTTTTTTAATAAAGCTATTTCAGAAGAATTAACTGAAGGAGCAACATCAAATACAAAGCCTAGTTTTACTCTTTTGATTAAAAGTTGGAAAACATTATGTAAAGTTGGGTCATTGTCATCAAATTTATCAATGATTGAAAGAATAAGATCTTTTTGATCTTGATTTAGTTCATTGCTAAGGCTTAAGGCATTAGCTTTTTCTATATAATCCTTTTTTATAGTATTCATTGTCATCCTTATAATACAAATAGTTACTGATATATTTATTATTTGTATATAAATTATAAATTATGAATTTGTCGTATACACAATAATCGAAAATAAAAACATCTGCATAATTAGCAGATGCCTTAGTATTTTGTTATTTTTCTTCTTTTTTAGATTCGGCTTTTTTTGCTTCTTCTTCAGCTAATTCTTCTTCATAAATTTGCTTAGCTTTTTCTTCGTATTGTTGAACATCTTTTTCAGCTTGTTCAATTAGTTTTTTAGCTAATTCTAAAGCAACTTTGTCATTGTGATCAGCAACTTTTTTGTCCAAGTGTGCTAGAATTAATCTAGTAACAGCCACTTCTTTAACTGCTTCAGTAAATTGATTTTCTTTTCCTTCTTCATCACTTAATGGATTTTGTTTCATGTATTGAAGCACAAATGGAAGTGGTACAAATTGTTGGCCAAAAGCAACATTAATTGCTCATAGATGTTTGTTATCTTCAGAAATTTCAGCCTTATCTTTAAATTGTTTCATTAATTCTTCATGGACTAAAAGTCTCTTTGTAAGTACCTTTTCTTCACTTAAAACTAACTTATTAAAATCAGCTTCTGAAGTTTTAATTAAGTCTAGGTATTCATTAAATTTAATTCCTTGTTGTTTTAAGTTTGCTTTGATTTCTTCTAATCTTTTTTGTGCACCTTGTGTAACTAGAATGTCTGAAACTGCAAATTGATGTTTTTCAACTAATTCATCAACTAATGAATCTATAACTTGTCTGTGAATTTCTGAGTATTTTTTAACAGTCAAAATTTCCTTAGCATATGACTTAGCTTCTTCTAAATTAGAAACATTTGGAAGATGCAATTCTTTGACATTTTCGTCAGTTGGTTTAATTTCTTCTAATCTTTTAGCATCTAGAATTTCGCATTCAAAAACTGCTGGTTGACCTTTAAGTGTTGGAACAGCATAGTTTTCTGGGAAAGTAACATTAACTTCACCTTTTCAGCCCACAGTTTTACCAACTAACTGATCTTCAAATGTATCAATAAACGTTTTGCTTCCTAATTTAAGGTCAAATGAATCAGCTTCTCCACCATCAAATGGTTCATTATTAACAAAACCTTTGTACTTAAGTGTAACAACATCACCTAATTTTGTTTTGTCTTTTTTATCTAAAGGTAATACTAAAGCATTTTTGCTTAACAATTGATTAAGGTATTCATCAATATCAGCTTCAGTTACTTTTAATTTGCTAACTTTTGTCTTAATTGATTCATCTAATTTAATGTTAGATAAATCTGGCAACAATGGAAACTCAATTTTAATAACTGAAGATTCTTCAGCTAAAACTGGCAATTCTAATAAAACTGCATTTTGTAACACATTTTCATGTTGTTTTTTAACTTCTTCAAAAATTTCATCAGCAAAAACATTGTATGCTTCATTAATTGAATCACTTGCCACAGCAACTGGTGTTACATATTTATCTACTATGTGTTTAGGAGCTTTACCAGGTCTAAAACCATCTACTTTTAATTTTTTTATTTTATTAGTTTTGGTTTTGTTAAAAATGTTTGTTCATTTTTCACCTGAAAACTCATATTCAACAACTACAGAACCTTTTTCTTTGTTTAGTTCTATTGATTTAGCACTCATATATCTCCCTATGGTAGTTAAAAATTAATTTAAATCTCATAATAATAAGATGTTATTTTAATATTAACAATTTTAATATAAAAATACAGTTTGTTTATAAAAGTGGTTAAGGAATTTAAAAAAGGAGATTGCTCCCCTTTTTAATTCATAAGACAATTCAAATTGAAAAAGTTTCCGCGCACAGAACTTTACATATTATCATAGGAAAGGAGTAATATACTCTTAAGCAACTGTTCCTGTGGATACAGTACTCATTCACTTAGGAATGCATCAAGATAATTATAGACCAAAAAAGCAGTATGCCAAATATTTTTTACAAATTTATAAATTTATAAATTCAATAAATTCTTAAAGCACAATTACATAAACACTGCTTGGAGGTGCTTTTAACTTATTGTTAAATGTGCGATTTGGAATATTAGACATTTTTTATGATATATTAATTACACTATGAACAAAGTAAATAAAAAATTTTTAACTGCGATGGGGGGGGGATTATAACTTCCCTAGCACTACCAATTGTTGCAGCTTCATGTGATAACAATGAACCAGTTAAAACTGATGAAATTAAAGAAAAGAATGAATTACAATCACAAATAGAAAAGATTGAATCTGAACTAAACTCAAATGTAAGTCTAAGCGATAATGTTAAGCAAGAATTAAAAAAACTAGTTGATGAATCAAAAGAAAAACTCAAAACCTTAAAGAGTTCTGATGAATTCAAACAAGCTGTCAAAGAACTAAATAAAAAATTTGAAGAATTAAAGAAGGAAAAGACAGAAACTGAGCCCGTTGCCCCAACAAATCCTTCAAATAAAGACTCGAATAACCAAAGCGGTAATGGCGTTTCAGGTAAACACAAGGATGAGAAGCCAAAGAAACCAGGTGATGATAAAAAGGAATCAGACCCAAATAAAGATTCAAATAACCAAGGCGGTAATGGCGCTTCAGGTAAACACAAGGATGAGAAGCCAAAGAAACCAGATGATGATAAAAAGGAATCAGACCCAAATAAAGACAAAATGGAAGAAAAAACTCCGAAGATTCCTGAAAAGAAAAATGAAGAATCCAAAACTAACAAACATGTGCCTGGCGGAAAAAAGGAACCTGATAAAAATAATCAAACTGATGCTCCATCAAGAGTTACAAATGAAACAAATATGGCATCATTTTCATCATTTGATCCTGAATTTAAAATGTATTTAACAAAAACATATACTTTTTGAAATGAATTAAAAGAATTTGTTGCTGTAGGTATAAAAACAAAAGACATGGAACTACTTAAGAAATATCAAAAACATTTTAAATTCTGAAAAGATATTGACCGGATAATTCAATTTGTAGAATCAAATCCAAATGGCAAAGATTCCTTATATGAAGAGTTTAAAGATCTTGAAAAACGCAATGCTTTATATGAACTTAACAAGAGTTATGAAGACATTAGATCTGAAGTTAATGATTTTGTCAAAAAGTTAAAGGAGAAATAACCAATAAGGTTATTTTTATTTTTTTGCCTATTTTTAGGGAAAATTTGGCAAATTTATAAGAATTTATAATATGTATTATCAGTTATTTTTGAACATTAGAATAGGAAACAAGGTCAAATACGAAGAACAAAAAGATCTTTTTTGCTTTTTTTGGGGTATTAATTCTATAGCTCTTCTTCCAATGATTGATGCTAAATGTAGCATCGAAGAAAATGCTAAGGAAGATAAATCTAAGGCTAAAGCAACATCTGAAAAAATAACTAATTTTGATAAAAATGAATCTAATAAAACTGGAGAAGATTCGCGAAAAGTGGCTTATCCAATATTTAAAGAAAAATATGCCGTAATTTTGGGCAGATTCCAAAAGGCATTAGTGTCTCTTAAAGACTTTGATAATGAAGGTGTAAAAGAAATTAGCAACATTATTTCATCAATTCAAGGTGAGCAACCCGAAAAATTAGAACAAGCATTTAAAAAACTGATTAAGTTATTTGCTGAAGAAATTAAAAAAAGAAGGAAGCTTTAAGCCTACAACAAACAATGATTACCATAAACTTCTAAGAGAGGCTTTATTGCTAATAAAAGAATCTATGTAAAAGCTTATGTTTTAAGCAATAAAAAGCATATCAGCGGAAATGTTTACAAAGCAGCAGAGTATTCAAATAACTTTGCAAAACTATTTATAACACTTAACAACAACGAACTTTTAGATTTTGTAACTGTTCATCCAAATTATAAATTCTTATGTTCATCCAAATGAACACAAAAATGTTAAGTTAAAGCATGCTAGCGGAACTAATGTTAAGCTAAAAAATAGAAAATTATTCTTAGAATTCCAAATCGGTTCAATGTTGGGAGATTCAGCTGACTTGCCATTAGTTTCAGATGAAATTTTTGAAGTTGCAATAGAAAAATAGAGGATTATTCAACAAGACCACTGTTTGTGGTTTTTTGTTTACTCTGATAGTATCTTATATCCAAAACAAAGAGAAAATTTTATAAAAACAACATAATTCTAATTAACAACATAATTATGGTTGTGAGAAAATTTTTTTAAATATTAAGGCACTAAAATTAACATTTCTACCCAATGTTAAATAATGCAATAGTTACCTTGATAATTTACAAAAGAGACCTGGCATTAGGATTAAAAGTAATAGTTTCTATGATTGCTGATGTGCAAAATGAGCTTGACCAAATAGAAAAAAGGGCTAATAGATTAGTAAATAATTACCTTTTGACCCTATAAATAAGGCAACCAGGAAAATTAGCATCATAAAAAAGAGAGAGCACTCTTTTTTAAAAAACTTGCCAGCACAATCTTATGTGTTGTACTTTTAAATTAATCCATAAATATATTCAATTTGCATTTTTTATTTAAGAAACAGACTCGTTTATCTTTGGTAGCATTTCATCCCAATCCTCTTTAGAAATCTCATTTACATTTCAACTATCAGGAGTTATAAGCAAGCCAGTATTGTTTGAATTAGAATCCATTTTTAAAAAGTTAATGTAATCTAGATAAATATTTTTTTCAGAATTGCTATTAGTACTATTGCCATAATATCCAGAATTTATATTTTCTTTTCATAAAGAAGCTTCGCTACCAAAGCCTTGTGTATTTATTTCCAAAACATTGAATTTATCTGGGGCAATAGCAGTATAGTTTCCAATCAATTTATCTAAGTCTATATATCCAGAAACGATTTGTTCTTTTTGTAAGTTTGTTTTAGTGAATTTAGTTTTCTTTTTAAAATTCAAAAATTCCTTAAAGCTCATTAAATCAGGCCTGTATGAAAAATTTATAACGATATAGTTCATTAAGTCACGAGATTCTGAGCGACTATAAGATGAAGTTACAGTAATATCATTAGCAGAATATAATTTATTAAATTTAAATGTCAAGGCATTTATTTTATTTGAATTTATAAGCAATGTTTCTCTTTTGACATCAAAAATTCCGAATTTTCGGTAGTTATTAATTATTGTCTGATTATTAATAGTAGGCAAAAGATTAGCAACATTTTTAATGAATTTAAAATTACCTAAGTATTCATCAACTTTTGAATTCGTGAATTCATGTGAAGCATCTGTATGAGGGGCTATTATATTAAATATTGAAAAATTTTTTAAGTAGCGACTATAATGCGATTCTAGCTTAAGCAAGTTCTTAAAAATGTTATTTGAAATTTTAAGTGATAATTTATTTAAATTGCTTAGTTTAATGTCATTTTTATTTTTATTGTCAAAGCTTTTTCAAATTTCATTTAAATATTTAACACCATTAAAATTAACAAAATTGCCTGTCGGTAAAGCACTTAAGGTTGTTTTTGGCTCATATTCCTTAATATTCTTTGTTCTTGCAACACTTTTAGAATAAAAGGTGGAATAGTTTTTGGCTGTATACACCAAGTATGATATATATTCATTTTCAATTCCAGGATATTCTTGATTTGGGAAATAAGAAAAACTATTTATCAGCTCAACGAAGTTATGAAAGTTTTGCGATAGCTTTTTGTAAAATATAGGTCTATCTTTAAACGCTTCTAAAGCAGAACACATTAAAGAAATTGGATCAGTTGACTTCAATGACTTTTTTATTCGTTTTTCATATAGATTAAAATCGAAAAATTTATTGTGTTCCCTTTCAAAAGATGTTTGATGGTATTCCCCACATGATGGCACAATTAATGTGCTAGATATAATGATGGATGAACCTATTAAAAAGGGATAAATACCTATTTTTTTACCATTTTTTAAAATAGATTTGTATAACTTTCCAATCATACGTTTTCCTTGAGATGCTTCCAATATTTTTGTTTCATATCAGTGACATAATTCTTATATTCTTCTAACAATGGGTGTGTTAGATAGTAGTAAAGATCCTTAACTTTGTTTTCATCAAGCTTAATATTGTTTTTATAAGCAAGATAATCTAGTAAAAGTATTAAATATTCCTCTAGCTCTGCATATTTTAAATAGTTTGTATATGAATAAGTAGCTTCTGGATCTTTTTTATAGAAATAAACATGTTGTACACTTGTTCGTGGCTCTTGACTACCTAAAATTCATCTTCGTGCAAAAATATTTTTATATTTATACATATCAGTTTCAATTGCATAAATAGGAATATTGTCAAAGTTTCAGTCTGGATCCTTTGATTTTTTGTATTCTATCGCTTTCAACAAATGTGGCAGTCATTTATTTCTAAACCAACTAACGTAAGGATTATTGTTTAATTCGTATAGTTTTCAATATTCAGCAAATGATTTCTTATGTTTCCAAACAAATGTTGACGTTCAATATTTTCATTTTTCATTTATGTATTTACTATCATAAATTTGCAATACACTAGCACTATCTATAAAATCTTTGCCAAGCTCGTGTGGCCTAACTCTTCTAATATTTCCGCTATCTCAAATTTGTTTCATCTTGAAGTATTTAGGAATGCCAAAACCAGTTTTGTTTTTAGCATGGTTTCTTCTTCAATGTTCATAAGTGGATGTTATTTCACTAAACGAAGAGCTACTATATCCAGATGCTTTAGTTTTTGAATATGTTGCAGAACTAACCAACATTAATTTAACATCTTCAATTGACAGTTCTTGTTGTAATTTGCTCTGTATGCGCGAAATGATTCCGGTTATCATCGGTGCAAACTTGCTAGTGCCATTGAAATTAATTATATAAGACATCTTGTCTATAAATTCTTTATTATTCTTTGATGATTTAATATATTTTTCTATCTCATTATAATTGTTCTTATGATAATAACTTTTTAATAATCCAGCCTTATCATTATTAAGTTTGTCGCCATATGCAGAAACAAGCGGATAACTTCCATAATAGTTTTTTGCATACGAACTAAAATTGGTTGCAATATTTTTTCAGTTAACAGCACCAACTGAAATGATCCCTTCGTGATAAATAAGACTCTGTCAATCAGTTATAGCATCAAATAATTTTCTTTTTCTGAAATCAGCATCTAAAAAAGCATCAAAATCAAATTTTTTTAATCAGTTTGTATCCTTATTTTCGTATATTCACCTTACATCATCAAATGCTTTATCCAAGATTACTCTTATCAGATATAATAACTTAATATTATAATTTCTTTCTTCTTCAGTAGGTCATACATCATTTTGCCAGTTTTTAACTAAATTAAAAAAAGATTTAAAAGCTCTGTAAATTTTATCCTTTGAGATCCTGCCATTTTCAAGAAATTGTGGCTTATTTAAAAATTCGTTATTTGCCATATATTCACTTACTTCGTCGTTATTATTGCCACTTGACTGAATTATTTTTATGCCGTTTTGGAGGGCATATTCACCAATAGTTTTGTACAAATTTTGTATGCCGGAAGCTCCATAAATTTGCTTATTATTTTTATATGTGTAGTAAATGATTGCTTTTGCTAAAATTTTGAATGAACGCATCAATTCTTTTATATCTTTAGGATAAATTTTAATTTTCACATCAAAATCATAATATTTGCTACCAATACTGCCAAAGTAACTATCATTCAAATTCTGAACAGCCTTTTTAACTTGATAGTAAGGATCAACTGGTCCTAGACTCATGTTTATAAGTCTAACGCCATAATTGTTGTACAAATTTTTAATACTTTCAATTAAGTTATCGGATGCTTCATAGTATATTGAAGCATTTGGATTTATACCAAAATCTGTTCCTATTATAGAAGTAACGGCGTATCCATGATTACTTTTCCTGTATATTTCTTTGGAATTAGTCCTTTTAAAAACAAAGCTACTGTTTTGGGAGAGAAGATGACTACTATCAAAATCGTCAACTTCGATAATTCCTACTTTATCATATTTGTTGGATGAGTAGTTTGTCGGCATCCATTCTCTATCTCAAACTCCCAGCTTGCTGTAATATGGGGTATACATTTTAACTAAGCGTTTATAGTCATCCCAATTGATCAATTCAGAACTGTCCTTATTTAATTTAACTTGATTGTTTGTTGCTGGCAACACCGCAGAAACTGAAAAAACTGGAGCAAAAAATAATGGACTTAAAACTAATTTATTCAATCTTTTCATACTAATAAAATTATATTTAATTTTATATTTGTGCCATATTATGAATAAGAAAGTGAAAAGAATTACACACGATTTGATGCTTCAAATACGTAAGAACTAATTCAATAAAAAAGAAAAATTATGTGCATTGGATTACATAAATTGACACATTAAATTATTTTGTATAAGAATAAAATCAAAACCATCTTTTATTTATCTAATTTATTTTCACAATGGTTTTCAATAGTACTAAAATCTATAAATATAGACAAAGGTTGTTAATATTATAAATTCTTAAAGCACAATTACAGGAACACTGCTTGAAGGTGTTTTTAACTTATTGTTAAATGTGCGATTTGGAATATTAGACATTTTTTATGATATATTAATTACACTATGAACAAAGTAAATAAAAAATTTTTAACTGTGATGGGGGGGGGAATTATAACTTCCCTAGCGCTACCAATTGTGGCAGCCAAATGCAACAATAAAAATCAAAAAGAAACTGGAAAAGAGAACAAGAATAAAAACATTGTTGACACAATCCCATCTGATAACACTCATAGTGCTAACAATAGCAGTAGTGAAAGTGACAAGAGTAAAAATGCAGACAACTCAAATTCAAATAGTAATTCAAACGTAAACAATAGTGCTAACAATAGCAGTAGTGAAAGTGACAAGAGTAAAAATGCAGACAACTCAAATTCAAATAGTAATTCAAACGTAAACAATAATGCTGACAATCACAACTCTATAAAAAGTGATACAGAAAATACTGAAAGATCTTCAAGCGATAATAAAAATAATATGCAAATACATAAATATGGCCTAAAAATTATCAATGAAAAGGTAGAAGACAGTGTCAAAATTACCACAATTGACAGTGAACTTAAAGACTTTATTCTTAAGGTTTTTGAGTTTTATAATGAGTTGACTCCGCTAGTGATTAAACTAAAATCTAAGGATATTGACACTAAGAGAAAACATAATGATATTTTCAAGTTTTGAAAAGAATTTGGGAAAATAATAGATTCCAAGTCATTACTAAATGAAATTTTTAAAAAGGAGGACGAAAAAGCAGCGTTGTTAGAATATAATAAAGAATATGAAAGTAAAACAAGATCAAAAGTTCTTGAATTGATAAAACAAATATAAATATTCATTAATCAAACAAAGGCATCGCAGACTAACTGCAGTGTTTTTTTGTCTCAATAATAGATATGAAAATATTTCAGGCGCAAAAATATGGCAAATTGTATTTTGTATAATTCTAAAAATTAGTTTTAGTTAAAGGATTGAATATGAAAAACAAAAAATTATTTTTTGCTGTGGGGGGGGTATTACATTTATATCACTTCTTCCTTTAATAGCTGCAAAATGCGATAATAAAAGCGGTAATGTAAAGACAAATCATCCAAATGACAGGGCAGCAGATCCTAAAAATGGCAATCAAGAATCATCCAATTTGATTGCTCCGGTTCTTGAAAAGGAATACTTCAAAATATTAAATCATGTGCATGATGCCGTTCAGATTCTTAAAAAGACACATGGAAATAATCCAAAGACAAGAGAATTAGATGAAATACTGTCATCAATTTATCAGCCTAAAAAATTAGAAAAGACACTTGATTATCTTACTTCCTTAATGGTTGAAATTGCTAAAAAGGATTATGGATTTAATAGTCATTTTGGTGAAGATTTCAATAGATGACACACTAATAATGTAAATGATTTGGATTGAAAGGTCAGAAACCAGTTAAATGTTATAACAAGCATTTTGGATAAAGTAAAAGACTCTATTGACTATGATAAGCACTTCAAGATATCTTATGATGGCAACACTAGAACTATAACAACATTTGCAAATATTAAGTCTCAAAAGAATCTTAAATTACGATCAAACTTAAATACTGAAAATGCTCCTAAAACAGCATTTATAGCTGATGCGGGCTCAGTGTATGATGAATCATTTAACCAATCAGCATGGGAAGCAGTTCATAAAATTTCATATGAGCTAGGCTTGGATAATGCAAAAGCAATTGGAAATAAGGAATTACGAAACAAAGCTTTTGAACCTAGAAGAGGCCAATTAATAGAAGCTTATAAAAATGCCATTGATGCTGGATTTAAGTACATTGTTCTTTATGGATTCACGCACCAAACTCCACTTTTTGATTTAGATGATAATTACATTAAGAAGATTAAAGATAATAACATTGTGTTTATCACTGTTGATTTTGATGTTTTGCAATGAAACGATGATAAATCTAAAGCATTTACTCAAAAGATAGGTGAAGGACACTTAATTCCAGTTATCTTCGATACTAAACAAGCTGCTTATATAGCTGGTCGTGCGCTTGCAGATTACTTCTCACAAGTTTATAAAAACCAACCTGAAAAACGCACAATTGGTGCATTTGGTGGTGTTCCTTCACCAGCAGTTTCTGACTTTATAGCTGGTGCTTTCCAAGGTATTATTGACTGAAATAAAGAACACCCAGAAGATAAAACTAAGTCATTAAATGAAACTATTGAGCTAAATACTTTGTTTACCTCAGGAACACCACAAGCCACTACAGCTATTAACTCTGTAGTTAAAGCTACAGCTGCTTACCCTGTTGCTGGTTCACTGTCAACGGACACAGCAAAGGAAATTAAAAAAATAGGTGACAAAGACAAATTCATCATTGGTGTTGGTGAAGATCAAAAGAGCAAATTAAAAGGTCATAGAATTTTTACATCAGTTATGAAATTAATTGGCCAGGCAGTTTACAACATTTTAGCTGACTTATATACTAAAGGAGAAAGTAATATAACTCTTCAGCCAGGATTTGAAATTGGTAAGAAAAATGGAACTCCTTTACCTTATGGTTATGGCAACAGTGAAACTGAAAAATATGTAGGTGTTGCAACATCAGGTTTATTAGATAACATTAGTGATGAATTGGCAAACAGATCTTTAAAAAATGCAATTGCATATTATGAAAATCATAAATCTGAGATTCAAGAAAGATTAAAAAATCAAGAGGAGACAGTTAAGAAAGAATTAAAAGATCAGCTCTCTACAAACCACATTGGCGATAAGTTTCAAAAAGTGATCGACTGATTAGCTGCAGAGACTAGAAAATAAAAATAAAAAAAGAACTTGATAGTTTACGAATTTACAAATTCTACTACAAAGTAATATACTGTAAGTCATTGCCTATTGTTTGATATTTATATTAAGCTAACAAAAATGCATTAAAAATCATAGTTTTCTATGGTTTTTTTAACTTTTATATTTAAGTGCGATTCCAACATTTAAGGTTAATGACTTAATCCCGGGCATAATTGCTTGGGCCTGTCCAGTAATTGGAATTGTTTCGCTTTCAATGTCTTTTAAGAGTTCTAAAAGAAACAGTAATATACAAAAGAATATCAGTTTTACCCTTAAAGCCTTGAGCGTTTGTAGCAACCATTAATTTTGGTTTTATTATTCTGTGATGATTTTTCTTTCAATTATTTGCTCTTCGATAGGAATTATAGTTGCGGTTATAGCAAGAGATTATAAAATGGCAAATGCTCTTTCGATGCTATTTTACTTGCCTCCTGCTTGAGTTTCAGGGATGTATTTACCTATTAGTGTTATAACAAAATCTAGTGCGTTAAAAATAATTGCAATGTGCTTACCTTTTAGTTATCCAGTAGCAATAATTAACTATGGCCGGAATCAAGGATTATTACTATTATTTGATTCGCCTATTTGAGTGTTTATACTCATATCACTTGCACTATCAATAGTTTTTGTTGCACTAGCAATAGTCGCATTTAGGTTTAGATAGAAAGTTTATACTAATTGCTTAAAAAACTAGTCAAATTAATAAATGCTTCAATAAAAAAACACCGCATATTATTTAAACGCGGTGTTTTGTTATAAGTCTGTTTTATAGGCCTAGGCAGACTTGTATTTGGGTAGAAATACATTAATGTATGTATCTAAAACATTATAAAAGCCAAACTCATTCAATATTTCTTCTGCTTCATTTCTATTTAACACTATTTTATAGTTGTCAATGTCAGTGTCCATCTCAACATCAGGGTTTAAAATAGCTAATTTTTTGCAAAAGTGAGCTGATTCATAGTCGTTTTCTAAGTATTCCTTGGTTTTGCCACTAATTTTGCCAATGTTCTCATAAATAGCTTCCAAAGAGCCAAATTCATTAAGTAAACTCACAGCTTTTTTAGGCCCAATGCCAGCTACTCCCTTTAGTCTATCAGATGTATCACCAGCTAGGCCTTTATAGTCAGGAATTTGATTAGGATTAATACCATATATGTCAACAAATTCATTTATTGTTTCTATACTATATTCAGTAAAATTCCCTGGATTTCTAACAACTTTTATGATGCAGTTATTTTCATTAACTAATTGAAGCAAGTCTCCTACGTTTCCCAGTTTAAGCATAAAACAAGAAAACATAATTATGTAAATTTTTGATTTCATAAGTTATGTTTTTTTATAATGTAATGTCTAAGTGACTTTTTCTTTTGTTAAAAGTTCTAATAATATTTGATAAGTTTGCCAACTTTCTTGTAACTCGTCGTTATAAACTTGTATAGTTTCGATTTTTTGTTTATTTACAAATACTTCAATTTCTTTAACTTCTTTGATAACATTAATCACTTTATGCTCAGTAATTTTACTTTTTTCAGTCAGTCCTAATTTTAAATTTAGAGTGTAGATGATGTAGTTTAAAAATACTAATGAAATGAAACATAAACAAACGTAACCAACAATATGGTTTCAAGTTGATAAATACATTGGACGAAGAGATAATTTACCTTTTAATGTCTTGAAATTAGACTCAATTTGTCATTGTTTTGAATATAAATTAATAACTTCTTTTACTGATAAATCTGTTCTGTTTGTTTCGTAAACATAGTATCCATCATATTTTTGATCTTCTTGTATTTTTTCTATGTCAAGTTCATAAAATGCACCTTTGTTTATAGGTTTGAAGAATCTATATTTTTTAGATCCCGCTAGATCATCACAAGAAACAAGATTATCTTTATTCATTTTCTTAGTGAAATTTTGAATTAAAATGTCTCTATCGTTTTTGTCTTTAGTTGCTCGTTTTTGACTAAAACTAATTATTTGTCTTCTAAAATGTCCATTAATTCTTTTTTTATTGTATGAAGATGCAATATCACGAGTTTTGTATATCAAACCACCATCATTTACATAATCTTTTTCATCTAATACATTAAAAAATTCCCAATTTTGGACACTATATTTTTAAAATAGACTTCAATTCTTTAATATATTTTAATGTTTCAACATCATCTCATTCTTCTCTTTTTCTAGACTTTCTCTTCTTGATTATTTTCGATAAATATCTAAAAGTTTCACTAATTGTTCTATTGTCAAGAACGCCACTATTTAAGAGATGGTTTTTTATTCTGCAAAGCATAATTGAAGATAAAAAGTTAATAAATTCAGTTGCTAATAATCTATAGTTTCCTTGAACATTTGCTTCGTTTTGTTCAAGCACATTTTTAAACTGTTTAAAAAGCAATTCAATTTCTCATCTCTTTTTATATGCGACATAAATATCTTTTAAGTCCAAATCATAATTACACTCAAAAATTATTAATCCAAAAAGATTTTCTCTTTCTAGTAATTTAATTTCATCATACGCACCTTTTTTGTGTGCACGACTTATGAAATTTTTCTTTTCTACCATTTCAGTTAGGGTTGATTTATAACAAAGATAATATTTGTTGTTGATGATAATTTCTTTGCTCTTATTGTGTCGTCATCATAAGTAAAAGTGAAATTAAATCCAAATTTTAAATTAAATTTTTTAAAAGTATGATTTATTTTTATAGGCATTAAATATTTAATATTTTTTTCTCTCATTAAGTTTTTACATTCTTTATCATCAAATCCTCTATCAAGAATTAAGAATCCATTTTTAATCTTATAAGTTCTTAAAAAGTCTCTAAAAGCAGTGTAATCTAGCATATTTCCTGGGTAAATAGAACTAGCAACAGGTTCTTGTGCATTAATATCATAAGCATAAATAAGGTTTAAGTTTTGAGCGCCTTTAGTTCTAGACTTTCTTGACATTTCAGAGAAAATGTTAGTTTCTGATGTATTGTTTTTCAACATACCATCAATAACTATTGAGTGGTTTGAAAACTCTTCTAATCTTTTATTCATAAAGTCTTCCATCTTCGAACTAGATTTACCTATTTTCTCTAAAAAACTTGAGATAGTGTTTGGTGATAGTGCACATTTTGGGTATATTTCAGAAATAAAATTTGTATCATACTCATGTTTTAAATGTTCGTTTTTAATATCTGAAAACATAGTTCTTAAAGAGGCTATAACATATAATTTTCTAGCATCTTCAAAATCATAAAAATTTAAAAGTTCTCTAAAGATATGATTGTTTAATTTTTCATTTAGCGCAAATAAACCATATGATTTAATATCTACTTCATATGTTTGCTTTTCTATGCTTTGAAAAACACCATTAATAATCTTTCCAATCACTCCTTTTTCAACAGGAATAATTTTTTCATTTTTTCTTATTGATGTTCTTTGTATAACATTATAAATACCTTCTTTTGAGGTTGCTTTTACTCTGGTACTAGATGGTCTTGGAATTTTTAATATGTCTTTAGGAATGGCCATTTTTATATCTCCTTTTTTATGTGTTAAACACTATACATATATGTTTATTTTACCACCTATTTTTAATTTTTTAAACTTTTCTTTAATGAAATTGAACAAAAAATAGAGCTTTTTTAACTCTAAATTTAGGAAAATTTAATTATTTAGATAATTTAATGTATTTAATGGACAAAAATAAGAATTTTTTAGTAAATTATTAAAATTATATAGTGTCCAAAATTGAGAATTTTTTAATACATACTCTTTAAATTGTTTGCTTCCAGCTTTCATTCTATATGAGATTATGTATTTTCAATTCTTAGATTCTAAAAATCTAATATTTCTATTAACACTCATTCCTTTGTCAGCAATTATAGTTACACTGTTAACTTCATAAATATCTGCAATTTCAAGCATAAATGGTATGAAAGTATTTGAATCTGTAACATTTCCTGGAAATATTTTGTAGTGTAACGGTATCCCATTTTCATCAGTTGCCATGCCTATAACAATCTGGTCTTCTTTAAATTTTCCATCTTTTGAATAGCCAGGTTTTTTATAACCTTCACGAGAAAATGTTTCAAAATAAGTAGTTGTTGCGTCAAATCATAATACATCAATTTTTCTATTAGTATTTGCACAAATTTGGAAATGAAATAATTAAGTGGGTAAGATAATAATTCAATTCTTACTTCGATATTTATTTTACTCTACTTTACTTCTATGCATAAGAAAAATTCACAATATTTTTCCTATTGTGTTTTTATTACTGTTTTATAGTATTTTTGGTCAAATTAGATAATTATTAAATTGTGGTTTGTTTCAGAAATTATTGTTCTAATAATTGTATTGATTGATTTAAGTCCAAAATTTTTTCCTATATATCTTTTTAAGTCGTGAGAAACAAATGTTTCAGCATTACCACTTGTGTAGTATTTGTTTATTATTGTTTCATTTATAAACTTATTATTAGTTGTGTAAAACCTTATGAATTTCTTTATATCATAAATTTTTTGCACTGTCTTAGGCTTAGATGAGAGTAAATTAATTGTATGTTTTAAGTAGTTAGTAAATTCATCAAATTTACCTTGATTATACAAATAATTAAGTTCCTTAAAATGGTCTATTCCATCAAAAACTCTTTTATTTGCTTTATTTAATGTCTCATTAAAACCGTATATTTTAAATAGTTCTCTTATAAAGTGATATTTATCAAAAACTCTAGTGCTTTTTAATGATGTTGCTAGTGTAGTAATAACTTTAGCTCCATCACCTGAAACGATTATTTGCTTATTTGCATATAGCTTAGATAAAGCATTTTTAACTGCATTATGAAATTCTGCTTCATTTTTCTTAATGTCTTGCTTAATTCTTAAGTTGCTAATTTGCATTATTGTAGTTTTGTTTTTTATTTTGTTATCTCCATTATGCTCTAAAGTGTGAATTGTAGCCATTCTGCATCTAAATTTGGCTTTGTATCCATTAACTCTAGCATAAAAATATGAATCATCTGTATCAATCTGAATTGCATCGTATTCTTTATCTTTGTGACATTTTAATTCATCCATATTTGCCTGTTTTATAGGGATTTTGTTCCTGTGATATGCATAGATATAATAAGGTATTTTATTGCTTTTAACTTTTCCTAATTTTTTGTAATTACGTTCATAAAGTTGATCGTTTAAGCATCTTTCTATATCATCTAAGTAATATTTAAGTCTTTTGTTAAGCCTTAGTATTTCATTATGATAGTAAACAAAGCATTTCCTAGTAACTTTGTGTCTATACATATACAAAGTATAGTAATATATTTCGCCTTTTACTATGATCGCCCTTGTTATTTTACGCTCAACATGATATTCTTTTTTACGTTCAGCACTGTTTTTATATTTTTCAGCCTGCTGGTCTCAAAGCATAAAAAGCTCTTGCATAATTTCCCCTTTATGCCTTTATTATAGATAAAAAAGGAAAATCATCCAAATTAGTTTTTTAACTTATTTAGCTTGTTTTGTTTAAAAAAATATGTGCTAAAGTAATTGCTTTATATTTACAATCTAATTACTTGGTAATTAGTAACTGATTAAATTGTAATTACTTTTAATGTGCCTTATTTTAGCCAAATTATCAATAATTTTTTTACCAAATTATGGAAAATTTTTGCATTTATTACATTTAATACAGTCTTAAATAGACTAATAATTGTTTTTTATGTGCTTAAAATAAGACATTATTTGGTTTTATTAAAAAAGAGGAGTTAAAAAAATCCAATCCAATCCAATTGCTAAATGTTGCTAATGTTGCTAAAAGATATCAAGTAAACAGTAGCTAGTCAAGTTAACAAAATTTATACAAATAATAGGTAGTAGTCAAAGTAAATTCTAGTGGCTATATAAAGCTATACAAGGCTATAAGTTTGCTAAGAGAATCAAGTAAACAGTATCTAATTAAGTTAACAAAATTTATACAAATAATAGGTAGTAGTCAAAGTAAGTTCTAGTGGCTATATCAATATGATTGAAAATAATTAAAGTTTTGAATGAGCAATTTTAAATTAAATATTTAGCATAGCTTGTTTATGTTTGTTATTAAATTAAGTAGACAAAAACTAATTACATTCTAATTACTTTATAATTACTTTCTAATTACTTGGTAATTAGTAACTGATTAAATTGTAATTACTTTTAATGTGCTTTATTTAGCCAAATTATCAATAATTTTTTTGCCAATTTAGGGAATTTTTACATTTAATGCAGTTTTAAATACATTAATAAATGTTCTTTATGTGCTTAAAATAAGACATTAAATAAGCATATTTACAACAACTCTAGATAGTAATTAATCTCTATATTATTTGTTAATTAACAAGATTATGTTTAGTTGTAATAGTTTATTAATATATAAATGAATTTAATTTTAAAATGCATATATTTCTTTTGTGTATTTTATTAAAGAAAGGGTAGTTTTACCTTATTTTTTATGTGTGTTATTAAATTTTAGTTCACAAAATATAACAAAAACTAATTACATTCTAATTACTTTATAATTAGTTTATAATTATATTGTAATTACTTTCTAATTACAAATTAAACATATAGCAATAAGGAGATTAATGACTTTTTTTACTTTCCATTCCAATAAGGGGGGAGTTGGAAAGACAACAATTACACTTAACATTGCTGACGCTTTAGCAAAGCAAAATAAAAAAGTTTTAATATTTGACTTTGATAGCCAAGGCTCATTATCCAATGTGCTTAAAAGTAATGCAAACTACAATGAAGATGATTCTGGTAAGTGATTAAAAAGAACATCATCAGAACAAGACTTAGAAAATACTATTCAGCAGTCTAAAATTAACAATATATATTATGTACATACTAATTCTTTATTAAATAATGTAAGAAATTCACTACTTAATACAACATTGAGAGAATTAGTCTTAAGTTCAAACTTAAAGCTAATGAGTAATTACTTAATTAAATTAGGAATTGATTATGTATTCTTTGATCTAAACCCAATTTTTGACGATATAGCAAAAAATGTTTATATTGCTTCAAAAACAGGGATTATCCAAGTTGTTGAACCACATATTTTTAGTTTGCAAGGACTTAATGTTATGCTTTCAGAGTGAAAGAATAATACAAGAGAGCTTGGTCTCAATGATAATATTCAAGGCATTATCTTAAATAGAATTAAATCAAATAAGTTATCTAAAGACTTTTTCTATTTCTTACATGAAGAATATGGAGACAGAACACTAAAAACTTTTGTTCCAGATAACATAGGTATGGCTACAAGCACAATTAGTTTAGCTTTTTCAACCGATATAGCAACACTTAACAAGTGAAAAAGACCTAAATGAGTTTTAGAGAGTGAATATAAAGACTATATTAAGGATGGCAATCCAATAGAAAACTTAATTACTGAATTACAAAGTAGAAACATTCTATAATTAGTTTCTAATTACTTTCTAATTATTTTGTAATTACTATATAATTAGTTTGTAATTATAGAATACACTGGGAGTGATAATGGACAACAAAAATATATTCAAGCAAGTAGCATCACAAACTCAGAAATTGCAACAAGAAAACTTTGATAAATCTAAAAAATTAGATAATGACCAAGCAGTAGATAATTTATTAAATCAGGCTGATAAACTTTTAAATAAACCAGCTAAGCAAATTCAAGCTAAAAAAGAAGGTAAGGCAACAGGGTTATATTTAACACAATCTTTAGTCGATGATATAGCTAAGGTTCAAGAACAAGCTATTAATTTAGGTTTTGGAAAAATAAGCATTCCTGACTTAATTAAATATGGTTTAGTTTACTTTAAGAGATTCATACTAATGAATTTAGTTGAATCGCCTAAGGATGATAAATAAATAATTAAAGAATAGTATAAAAAATCAAATAGGACTAATTTAATAAGTAGTCTTATTTTTTCCTTTTTCTAATTACTTACTAATTATAAAGTAATTAGTTTCTAATTACCTTCTAAATACTTTCTAATTATAAAATAATTAGTTTGTAATTATATTGCAATTACTTTCTAATTAGAAATTTAAAATCATAAGACAAACACAAAGGATTAATAAATGACAATAAAATTCATAGTAAAAGACAAAAAGACAATTGAACTGTTACAAGACGCTAAAAAAGGTGATCAAATTGACTTATCTAATGCTGAATCAGTTGACTTAAGTTTTATTACTAAAGAAATTGATGAATCTAGGGATAGGCTTTATAATGAAAAAATTAAAAAAGAAAAAGAGTTATTATTTGCTCAATATCAAGTTAACTTAACAAAAGCAAATAATGAATTAAGACAAGAGCTATCTAGAACAATTATTGACCAAAAAGACAAAATAACAAAATTAGAGCTACAAATTAGCAATTTTGAAGAAAAACATAAACTTGACACTAAAATTAAAGTTGCTGAAGCAATTCAAAGCCAAAGCAATACTATTATTACTCTTAACGATAAAGTTAAGGACTTAATGTATAAAATTAGCTTGTTAGAAGTAAAACACAAAAATGAAATAAGCAACAAAATTATTGAAGCTAATAAATTAAATGAGCAAATAGAAAAATTAAACAGAGCAAAGCTAACTAAAAATGTTAAAGTTCTTGGAGAAGAGTTAGAAAATTACTGTGTAAATGAATTTAATAATGTTTCATCTTATGCTTTTAGAACATCAGTACTTGAAAAAGATACTACTGCTATTAAAGCAGAAGGAGAATCTAAAGGCTCTAAAGGTGACTTTATATTTAAAGTTTATGCTGAAGAAGAAAGAAAAACTCCTTTACTTGGAGTAATGCGTGAGATGAAAACAGAGTTAGAATCATCAGCACATAAGCAAAAGAACCAAGACCATTATAAAAAGCTTGACAGCGATAGAGAAAAGAAGCAATTAGATTATGCATTGCTTGTTAGTGAATTAGAGTATCAAAATAGCAATTGATTAATTTATAGAGTGCCTGAATATAAAAATATGTTTGTAGTAAGGCCAATGTATTTTGTAACTATGCTAGGTGTGTTGGAAACAATAGCACTAAAGTATAAAGAAATTACATTAGATAAGCAATTTAAAGAAATTAGCTTTATTGAAAAGCAAAAAATATTAGATGAGTTCAATGAATTTAAAGATAGCATTCTTGATACCACATTAAAATACATTGAAGCTAAAGTTAGTGAAATTAATAAATCCGCTGAAAATATTAAAAAAGAAGCTCATAAAATTCTAACAGCCAGTGAAATAATAATTAATAGCCATTTAAACACAGTTAAAAACAAAATTAACAGTTTTAGTATTTGTTCAAGAGTAATTAAGCCAATTGAAAAGATAGCTAGTAAGTAAATAAAGAAAGCCAAGTTACATTAACCTGGCTTTTTGTTTTTCTAATTAGTATCTAATTATATTCTAATTAGATTATACTTATAAAGTAATTAGAGGTAATTAGAAAGTAATTAGTTTCTAATTATAAACAAAATAAAAGCAACTCTTTTAGTTGCTTATGTTTTATTCTTTAAGTCTCTTCCATTTATTTAATCATTCTTTATAAATTTCTCCAGCTTTTTTCTTGTACTCTTCTGTTTTGTATTTTTCATTTAAGTTAGTGTTATCTTCTATTTCTTTAAAATTTTGGAACTTATTTTTCATTACTTTGTTTACATAATAAGTAATATATTTTTTAATATTTATCTGATTATTATTATTAGGGACAAGATCTGCTGGTAGCTCTCCAAATAGAGCAACATGAATAGGAATAACTTCTTCATATAGTGCTCTATGTGCTCAAACAAATGAGTGTTCATAGTCAGCTTTAGTTATTAAGGCACTAAGTTCATTATTAGCTACTGGAAACATTGATACTCTTGTTTCATTTTGATTGTCTGGCTTTTCAACTTCTTTGCCTAAGACAGTTCGGGTTGTAGCTGTAGTCAATAGTCCAGTTAGTTTATTTAAAAGGTCTCTAAACTTTTCAAGCTCTTTTTTGTATTCTTCAGTCTCAGTTTTTTCCTTTTCTTCTTCATTTAGCTTATTTATTTCATCTTTTGTTTTAAATGTGTTCTTAAATTCTTGGAATTTTAATAAAAATAATAAATAATCTTTATAAGCTCTAATGTTTATTTGAGTATCAAGATAGGCCTTTGCAGGATCTGAGAATTGATCTAATAAATTAGGAGTGCCTAATACATCATAATAACTTTGAGGTCCTCTTTTTATTCATAGCTTTTTCTCATCTAATTCATTGTATATGTCAGTCCTACCATGAAATGCTTTAGCTTTAGAACGAGTAAAGGGCATAAATCAAATTCTATTGTTTGGATCATTTGCTAAATCCTTATTAAGCAATTCCATATAATCCCCATGCACCTTATTAAATCTTATAAATTGATCTTCTCTTTTTATTATTTTTTTGTTATAGTCATAGGGGGTTTCATCATAATGGTCATTAAATTTATCTATAAAAGTTCCATATTTATCTGAACCTATTGTGAAATCACGCTTTACACTGCTGTCATACTCTAAAAAATTTGTCATATTTGTTAAAAAGTTTTTGTGTTCATCAGGCGTTAAATGCACACTGCCTTTTAAGTAATTTCTAAGTAAATTGTTAAACTCAACAGGTGGAATATATGTATCACTTAATTTTGATTTAAATTTTTCTGATCCTGGTTTTTTAAATAAATCTTCCTTTAATTCTGGTGCTATAAAAATCATTGGTAAGAACTCATCGGTTTTTCAGTTGTTATTTTTATATACATCTGAGCTAATTGTTTTGTCTTCATGTGTAACTTTAGCAAAATAATATTTATTATTCTCTTTTAAAAATTGTTTTGGTTCTTTTGAGCTATCTACTAAAAAGTATCCCCTATACTTATTGTTTAATAAGTATTCATTAACATTTTCTTTTTGTTCATTAAAATTGAAGCCAGCCGGTGGCCTAACATTATCTGTTTTAATAATTTTTGCTGTTGGTTCCAAAATTTTAAGCACATTAAGGCAAGAAACACTTGCTAATGCTGGTGCTACTGTTGTGCCCAGTAGCAGGGCTATATTTTTTATTCCTTTTTTTATTCTCATAATATTAATTTTAATACAAATACTAGGCAAATAATAAGGCTTTTGGAAACAATTTCATACTTATTTTTTGCAATTTTCTTATTAGTTTTAAAAGACAATTTTATAGTTAGAAACTAATTACATAGTAATTATAAAGTAATTACAATCTAATTAGAATATAATTAGAAGTTATTAGGAGTAAAATTAATTACAAAATAAGCTATTTTTTAATTACTAAAATTAAATAAAAAAACTATGAAAATTCATAGTAATTTGTGTTAAAAAAGTTGTGTTTAATACTAAAATTAATCCCCTGAATAAATGCTTTTATAATAGTTTTTCATATCAGCTGGATCAATTATCTTAGTTGATATTTCAAATTCTGATAAACCATTTCTAGCTTTTAGCCATGGTTCTTCTGAATGTGATATTGCTTCTAATTCATATCCTGATTTACTTCCATAAGTAGTCCAAACAGCATCTAGTAGTTCTAAAATATTTTTGTTGAATTTCTCATCATTTGGCTTTAATTGTTCAATTTCATTTCAGCCATATTCTTTATAATCATTTCAAAGTTCAGGAGAAACTGGGCCATGAACTCATGCTTGAAAAGCAGTGTCACTTAGAATTCCTTCACCAAGCAATGCATTTGCTCATGCTTCAGCATAATATGTTAACTTTTGAAGCTTTTTAGGAGTCATACTTTCTTTAGATAAAAATCAGCCAGATATATCTTTGTAGCTATATTTCTTAGACATAAGAATACTCCTTAAAATTGAAATTAAGTATATCTAAAGTAATTAGAATATAATTACTTACTAATTGTAAAATAATTACTTTCTAATTAGTTTTTTAGCAAAAATTAAACCTTAAAAAGTTTGTCATTTTGTGATAGCTCTAAAACAATATTTGAGTTATTAAGCACTTGTTCTGGAATTTTATCTTTAAGTATTGAAATAATTAATTGTGCTTTACTATGTAATAAATAGTTACTAATGCCTATTAATTGATTATCAGACATTAGCTCTTTTTTATCATTAAGTAAGAAATGTAAACAAGGAATTTTTTGCTCATCTGCAAATTTTATATAAGCCAGATCAAAACAAATAATTTCTCCTTGTTTTTTGCCTGAACTTTGGTTTAGAACTGATAAATCAAATCTATACATTGGTCTTTGTTTGTTGTCAAAAGTTCTGTCACATACTAAAAAGTATCTTTCGTTGTATAAAAGATTAGATATTTTTTGAAAACTGTCATTAAATGCTTTAATTCTTTTTTGCAATTCATTATAAACAGTGTCAGAATAAATTTCTTTATTAAGATTTTCTATTTCATTTTGAGTCTCAGAAATATCATTTTCATTTTTTATAATTTGCTCTAATTTACTCTCAAGAGCACCTTTTTCTTGATATTTTTCATTTAATTTTTTAACAAGTTTGTCTAACTCTTTAAAAGTTTCTTCTTTCGAAAGAGCAATGCTTAAGTCTTTTTCAATATCTAGCAATTTAGTTAATTCAGCATTATATTCATCTAATTTATTATTAATTGAAGGTAGCTCACTGCTTGCAAAAGCAACTTTTTCATCTATCATTTTGTTATGAAAATTAATTAATTCATCAAAAGTTTTGTGTAACTTAGACATATACAATTTAGATTGTTGATAAATATTTTCAACTTGTTTAGTGCTAAATGATACGCTGTTAGACTTTATTTTTTTGATAAAGTCATTTATATTGTTTTTTCTGATATTTAACAAACTAATTTGTGTTGAATAATGCGAAATATTATATTTAATTTTATTAAGGCACTCTAAATCATCCTTAAACTTTTCATTAACATTTAGTTTGTTCTTTTTGTTGTTTAATTCAGTAATTTCACCTGAAAGAATTTCTAAACTTTGCTCATATGCAACTCTTGTTGTTCTGTTAGATAGCAATCTTTTTTGGTACTTTTTTTCTTCTTCTAATTTCTTTTTTAAGCTAATTAATTTACTTGCAGTGTCAAAGCTAAAACCAAAAAGAAAAAGATATAGCATTTCATATTCACTATCATTAGTGTTTGGATGAACTGTTTTCAATGTGTTATTAACGCTTTGGTCGGTGTATCTTATATTATGTGAGATAATTTGTCTAAAAGTGGGTTTAGCAGCTTTGTGTTTTGGAAAAATGTAACTTAATAATTCAGCACTTAATTGATTTGCAGAAATATTTTTATTGTTGACTCTTAAAACTTTGTTATTTTTATCACTTAAGAAATTTCTCTCAATGATAATTTTTTCTGATTGATCATTATAAATATCATAGGTTAGCTCTAAAGTTATTAATACTTTGTTAGTTTCTAGAAATTCTTTAAGTTCATAATTAATTGTTTTAGTTTCTAATCCTGAATATATTTCCTTAGCGTTTCCACCTAAACAAAAATTAATTAGTTTTAAAACTGTAGTTTTTCCAATGTTATTGCCTGTCTTTGTTAAGTCACTGCTTAATGTGCTATCAACTATTAAATTTAATCCTTTTTTAAACTCTAAATACCTTATAACTTCATCGCCTTTAGAGATTTTTAAACTTTTTAGATACATAAAAAAACTACTCCATTATCATTAATATCAATAGCACCTATTAAATACAACCAATCCAATGACAACAAAAAGATACTAATAGGCATATTGTCAGGCTTTTTAACTTCAGCATACAAAGTTATTATATCTATGCTTTTCTGTTCATATAAAGTGTTCAAAATAAGCGAAGCATTATAGTAAACACATAGTTTTGGATTTATATTTTCTGGTAATAACATTAGTTAAACTATCTCCGCTTGAATTCCTTTAATATTTTGCATCTCATAAATGAATTTGTTAACATTATATCAATATATAATGACAGTCTCTCTTTGTCTATTAGCTCCCAATTAGCTTTATAACTACAAACTAATTACTTTATAATTATATTATAATTAGTTACTAATTAGATAGTAATTAGAATAAAGAAAAGGCCAAGTTATATCACCTGGCTTTTTTTGCATAATTGTCCCCACACAAACATAATGCTACATATAAATAATAATCTAAATATTAATGCTTAATGATTTATATCATTCTATTTTTACTTTCACTATTGAGTTACATTTAAATTTAGTATGAAATATTTTCCAGTAAAAAGCATAATTTCATTGTTTTGATAGCAATAACAAACTGCTTTACATTTAATTATATTCTAATTATTAAGTAACACTTTCTAATTACCTTCTAATTACTTTATAATTAGATACTAATTAGAAAAACAAAAAGCCAAGTTATATCACCTGGCTTTTTTTGCTTTAATTGTCCTTATAAGTTTTAATAGGTCTTTGTTTTTTCTTTTGCTTCTTAACTACACTTTTTCCAGCCTTAAAGCCTTTTTTGTTTAGATAGTTTCTAATACCAAAAACAGTTCCTGATATTAGTCCTAATGTTGCAATAGCTCCAACAGTTCAACCTGCATAGCTTGCAACTTTGCTAAGAGTACTTCTTATATCTTCACCATTTGTGTCTTTTCTATGTGGGTCTTTTTCCAACTCAGAAATTCATTCAGGATCTTTAGTTGGGTTAAATGAGCTACTAATATTATTAATAACTGGTAAGAATGCAAAGCCTATAGCATTTTCTTTAGGAATTAGTATGTATATTTTGTTTCTAACTTTATTATCTAGCCCATTATTAAAGTTTCTGTTCTCTATTTCTTTAATTTTATTAGCTATAGCTTCTTCATATCTTTGGCGTAGCTTTTCATCAGTAATACTTGTTGGTATTATTACTTCCTTGCCTAAAATAGTTACTTTATTTTTCTCTTTAAGAACACTATTTACAGCATTATCATATTTTTCCTTAAACTCTTTATTCTCAGGTTTATTTAAGTCTGCTATATCCATTACCAAGTCTAAATTATAAAATGCTGTGCTTAGTCAAGCAATTAAATATTCCTTATTAAATCTATAGTTTAATGGCTCAGTTATCTTTGATACTTGGTCAATTATTTTCTCTTTTATCTTGCTTAATTTAGTTTCACTGATAATAACAGGATTATTTAAGAATATCTCATTAAGCAGGCTTAAATCAACATATTTGCTTGAATCAGGATTATATCCTGGTGGTCAAGTGTTTGGATCATTCGGATCAAAACCTGAAGGTCAAGTTCCTGGATTGTTAGGATCAAAGTTTGATCTACCACCATTAGGATTGTTTTCATCAAAGCTTGATGAAGAATTGCCTGGGTTATTTATAGGATCATATGATGGATCACTTGATCCATCTATAGGTTTCTTTTTAGGATCAGATATATTTTGAAACTCAAATACTATTTGATTGTGCAGGTTGGCATTTAGTGGTGTTATGATAGCAGTAAAAGTGTTGAACTTATTATATTGTCTAGTTTGAATATTTAATTCATATAAATTAGATATTTTAACATTATAAATTCTTAAATTAAAAAGCACCTAATTTGAGTATTGGAAAAATAATACCAATTTTTGGTGGTTCTGACAAGAAAATGGCCTAAAGCATAAAAAAAGAATAAAGAAAAGATACTTTTGAGTACTCAAAAGTGCAAAATTTTGTGTTGATGTTAATTTTTATTGCATTTGCTTAGCGCATTTAAAGCCTGAGACACCTTTATAAATTCTTGGATGTGAATTTATAAAATCGGCTATTGGTTTTAGATCTTGACCAACATATTTATCTATAGATTTTCCCTTTGGAATGTATCTTCTTAAAAGTCTGTGAGCATTTTCAATGCTACCTTTTTCTGATGATGAATAAGGATGACAATGGAAAATTTCTTTGATTGATTCTATCTCTGGAAGTTTGTAATTTTCGCTTCCATTATCAATAGTTAATGTGTCAATAACAAGATTATTGTCCTTAATTAATTTCTCCAAATTTTCTTTTATTGCTTTTGCATTTCTTCTAGAGAGCGTGCAATAAAACATTCTAGATTTTCTGTTGATTAATGTAAGAATGCAATAATTGTCAGATCTTAAACCAATTACAGTGTCCATTTCATAATCATTGTCATTTAGTCTTAAATTAACTGATTCTGGACGTTCAGTAATAAGTTTGCCTATTGTCTTTTTCTTTGTCTCATGCTTTACTGTTGTTCTACTTCCATATTTGCCGTTTGATTTATATGGAAGAATATCTAATTTTAGACCAAAAGCACTATGTTTAGCCAATATACGGTAAAAGTTTTGAACTGATGGAACATATGAATTTTGAAGTTTTCCCTGTGCTTCTAGTTCTCTTATGTATTTAAAAATAATGCTTGCCACAGACTGTTTAACAGCTTTACTATCTAAGTTAAAACTATTTCTATTCTTCAAATAAAAGTACAGTAACTGTTTGTAAAACTTAAAAATGTCAATGTATTTCATAAGCAATTTAGAATTGTTTTCTAATCTTTTTGAATCATGTCTTGTTTCAATTAAATTCAAAAATTTGAGAGCACTAATTACATATATTGTTTTGCCTTTTAAGTCCATACCACACAATTTACATTTCTTTTGGTATTTAGCATAGCCACGCTTTGTTTCAATTGTAATTCTGTCAAATAAGTTATAAATTGATCTTGATTTAAATCCCACAATATTAGAAACAGTTTTCATATCATAGCCTGCAATTAGCCTTTCAAGAATTTCTTTAAGTCTCAACGGGCTAATGTTATTTTTATTGGTTTTGTGATTTGACTTGGTCAATATTTCATCTCAATTCGTTTCATCAATTACATAATGTACATAATTAAACTTGTACTTGCCGTGCACATTTAATTTCTTTTTAAGCAAGCATAGGTCAGTTGAATAACTAGTATTTTTGTCATTGCTAATCATATATTAAAAAATTCCCAATTTTGGACACTATATAATTTTAATAATTTACTAAAAAATTCTTATTTTTGTCCATTAAATACATTAAATTATCTAAATAATTAAATTTTCTTAAATTTAGAGCTAAAAAAGCTCTATTTTTTGTTCAATTTCATTAAAGAAAAGTTTAAAAAATTAAAAATAGGTGGTAAAATAAATATACATGTATAGTGTTTAACACATAAAAAAGGAGATATAAAAATGGCCATTCCTAAAGACATATTAAAAATTCCAAGACCATCTAGTACCAGAGTAAAAGCAACCTCAAAAGAAGGTATTTATAATGTTATACAAAGAACATCAATAAGAAAAAATGAAAAAATTATTCCTGTTGAAAAAGGAGTGATTGGAAAGATTATTAATGGTGTTTTTCAAAGCATAGAAAAGCAAACATATGAAGTAGATATTAAATCATATGGTTTATTTGCGCTAAATGAAAAATTAAACAATCATATCTTTAGAGAACTTTTAAATTTTTATGATTTTGAAGATGCTAGAAAATTATATGTTATAGCCTCTTTAAGAACTATGTTTTCAGATATTAAAAACGAACATTTAAAACATGAGTATGATACAAATTTTATTTCTGAAATATACCCAAAATGTGCACTATCATTAAACACTATCTCAAGTTTTTTAGAGAAAATAGGTAAATCTAGTTCGAAGATGGAAGACTTTATGAATAAAAGATTAGAAGAGTTTTCAAACCACTCAATAGTTATTGATGGTATGTTGAAAAACAATACATCAGAAACTAACATTTTCTCTGAAATGTCTAGAAAGTCTAGAACTAAAGGCGCTCAAAACTTAAACCTTATTTATGCTTATGATATTAATGCACAAGAACCTGTTGCAAGTTCTGTTTACCCAGGAAATATGCTAGATTACACTGCTTTTAGAGACTTTTTAAGAACTTATAAGATTAAAAATGGATTCTTAATTCTTGATAGAGGATTTGATGATAAAGAATGTAAAAACTTAATGAGAGAAAAAAATATTAAATATTTAATGCCTATAAAAATAAATCATACTTTTAAAAAATTTAATTTAAAATCTGGATTTAATTTCACTTTTACCTATGATGACGACACGATAAGAGCAAAGAAAATTATCATCAACAACAAATATTATCTTTGTTATAAATCAACCCTAACTGAAATGGTAGAAAAGAAAAATTTCATAAGTCGTGCACACAAAAAAGGTGCGTATGATGAAATTAAATTACTAGAAAGAGAAAATCTTTTTGGATTAATAATTTTTGAGTGTAATTATGATTTGGACTTAAAAGATATTTATGTCGCATATAAAAAGAGATGAGAAATTGAATTGCTTTTTAAACAGTTTAAAAATGTGCTTGAACAAAACGAAGCAAATGTTCAAGGAAACTATAGATTATTAGCAACTGAATTTATTAACTTTTTATCTTCAATTATGCTTTGCAGAATAAAAAACCACCTCTTAAATAGTGGCGTTCTTGACAATAGAACAATTAGTGAAACTTTTAGATATTTATCGAAAATAATCAAGAAGAGAAAGTCTAGAAAAAGAGAAGAATGAGATGATGTTGAAACATTAAAATATATTAAAGAATTGAAGTCTATTTTAAAAATATAGTGTCCAAAATTGGGAATTTTTTAATATATAATGTAAAAGCCTTTCTTTTTTTTAATTCAATACTCAAATTTTAACAAAAGGCAACAAAAAGCGCCGCAAGTTAACTTGTGGTGCTTTTTGCTTTGTTAATGAATAAGATATTTTAACATCTTTGTCTATTTCAATAGGCGTGGTTTTACCTTGATTATATTTTTTAAATTCATCATGTATTTTAGTGTTTATGAATTCACTAATTTTCTCAGCATTTTGTTTATGTGTGCCTTTTGAATAGTCAATGTTAATTTTATGTCTTGTTTCAATTGGTAATCTACTTAAGTCAATTGGTGGGTAGTAAATATGATGAGCATTGTTTTTAAGATAAAACTTCTTGAAGCTAAATTGTTTGTAATTTGGATTGGTAGGAACCAGTGTAAATTCAACTCCTTGTGATTTAGAAGCATCATTTGTTTCAACTTTTAATGCACTATCTAGCCAATATTTTTTATCATTACTGCTTCATTCTTTAATTTCTCATCCTGAGTCTTCATATATGTTATGTTCTTTTAAACGAGTATTTCCCCTAATATGGCTTTTAATATAGTTTGTAACTATATTTTCAACTTCTTTTCTATATTTCTCTTTAACTGATTCATCTTGTTCAGTAGCATATGTTAGACCATTTAAATTTGGTAATTCATTTCAATGAACAGATGTTTCAAATATGTTTTCATATTTAGTATCTTGAGAATTGATATTAGGAAAGTATTTTTTAAAATCATATTTTAAGTTAACAAATTCTAAGTATTTGTATATAAAGTCATTGTATGGCATTTTAGCTAACTCAGCAAATGTTAATCCTGTTGTAGCTGTTAAGTATTTTGATAAAGGCTCAGAAATTCAGTTATTAGAATGTAAAAATGGTTGGAAGTAGTTTGTTAGTTTGTTTCCCCATTCATCATATAGCCTGTATTTAACTGTTTCATAGAAATAAGACTTAGGGTCATTATCTTCATCAATTAAAACTAATAAAGCATTAGAAAATGTTGGTATTTCTTGACTATTATTAGTTGCATAAACTAATCAAATTCCTTCATCAGAAAAGTATGAAAACTCACTTGTATTATTTTGAAATGGTAATGGTTCAGGAAGAGTATCAGTTTTAACATATGTAACAACTTTTTTACCACTTCTGTATTCAGTTTTTTTATCAAAAAGCTTCTTTTTATAGTATTTAACATTTGTTAATGCTGAATCATATTTTAAATTTCTAAGAGCACCTTTACCTAATACGTGAGAATCAACATATATACCAAAATCTACCTTTTGCTTAATGTCATAAAGCAATGAAGGATATGTAAAATGGAGTTTATCATCTAAGCCATGTTTTTTTAAATTATCATTACTTATTCATAAAATTTCTTTCTTAGTTCCTGTAGCTGGATCTATGAAAGGATCATAATTAGGGTTAGGAATTTCTTTCTTTTTATCATCTAAAAGTGGCTGACCTTTTTTATCAAGCAAAATTTTTGATATTAATTGTTTTTGATCAGGGTTTTTATCAGGATCTCAGCCATATCATTTGATAATTTGAGTAAAAAACTTTTGAATTATTTGATATTTAACAATATATTGCTCATCAATCTGGCCTGAGTTGTTTGAACCTGTTTTAAAGCGCTGTAAGTGAATTTCATATTCATTAGTTGGTTGCTTCTCTTTTTCTTTATCTTTAATTTCCTTAGTATCAGCAACAACTCTAAAGTCAATTAGCTTTTTCTTAAATTCTTTATTTAAAACATCAACTTTTTGCTTATTAATTAACATAATATCTGTTTCATCATCGTCAGAAACAAATTTAATATCAATTGGTGAGCCAACTAAAAAAGTTCCATGATCATATTTCTTTTGCCTATCTGGTTTTTTTATTTGTTTAGCTACAGTTTGTTGTCAAAAATCTAATTTTCTTTCTCTGTTGTAATAGTTTTCTCAATCCTGAAGAGTTTTTATTGCTTGTGAATATCCAAACTTTATTGTTAAGTTATCTCTTAGGTTTAAACCACGTTCTTTTCTATCAGTTTTATCTTTAGCCTTTTTGTATTGTCTGTATAAACTTGATTCAGTAAGCTCAACTTTTACTTCATCATAAGTATTAATACCACTTGTAAGTTCTTTAAGCATATTAGTAAATTTACTAATATTATAACTTTGAGCTTTAGTAGCAGGATTTGAAGCACTTTCAAGAGTTGTTATTAATTCTGCTGTTTTATCAGCTCCATTTTTAGTAACACTAACTAATCTTTTGATTATTCTAGCTGTTTTTTCTTTTGAACCTACTACTTCAGGTGTTTCTGAAAGCTTTATTTTTCAACCATCAGATAAAATATGCTCCTTAATAGCTGTTTTTTCTTGTAACTTTTGTACATTAGTTTTTAATGGAAATTTCTTACTATCTATGTCAACAGGCAATGATTCATCTAGGTCTCCCATAACATCAGAATCTATTGTTATTTTGCCATTACTTACAATTAATGAGTTTTCTGAATAAGCATTCTTTAGGCCATTAAAAATAGTGTTAAGATCTTTAAATTTAATATTTTCAGATAAATCATAGTATTCATCTTTGGTTGAGTCGTATTCTAAAGTAACCTTTACTTCAGGATTGGCTGAGTAGGCTCAATAACTTCTAAAAGTATTAAGTATTTTATGTGATTTATAAAAATCTGCTTTTTCTCAAGGTCTTTCGTAGTTTTTAAGCATGTTTTTAGAATCTTCAGTTAGATCAAAACCTACAATCTCTATATTTTTAAAAGCATTTGGATTAGGATAATAATGTACTATCTCGCCTTGCCAAGGATCTCTATCATCAACTCATTCTTTTGGCGGGTTTACTTTGTCATTAATTTTTTCTTTAATGCCTGAAATGTCTATAGTAGGATACGTATATCTATCCTTATCTTGATATGGTTTAATGTCACCTTCTATACTACCTTTTTCATAGTCTCATCAAAAAAATCTTTTTGCTTTGGAAGTTACGGGCCCACTATAAGGGTAATCTAGCCCAATATTATTAGGCAATCTGTAACCACCATAAACAGGCGGGTTTAATATAATTCTTGGTGGGTTATGAAAATATTTAGTTCCGCTTGCTGGAAATTTAAAATCCTTGCCAAACACATTGTATTTGATGTTTGCGTCTCAATCAAATTGATCAACTCCAACTAAATATGGCTGATCTAATAATTCATTCCATTTATAAGTAAATGTTCGCTTTTCTCTTTTTTTATAAACACCTGACTTAAACTCATCAATTTGGCTAAACCTGCCATCTATGTATGATCTATTAAAATTACTATCTAATGCTGATAATAATTTATTAGTATTTAAAAATGCTGAACTAGTGCTTTTTAAAGAACTAGCACTAATTAAAGCAAAAGGGAGTAAACTCCCTAATGCTGGCACTAAAATATATTTATATTTTCTACCTTTCATTATTATTACTCTCCTTTATCAAAAAATAGTTCTTTTTCTACATCATTAAAATGTAAATTAATTGAATAACGTTCATTATTTGAAATAGTTGCTAATACCTTTCCCCTTTGTCTTGAAGCAATAAACTTAACTTCTGAATCTAATAACTGATTAGAGTTTTTATAAAAGCCTTTAACAGTTTCAATATCATTGTCTAACAGTCCAAAAAAGAATGAATAAGAACAGTTATTTATTATTCTAGAAGCCATTTCAGCTACTGAAGCTGTTTGCTTATAGTCTGAAGGGTTTTGAGTAGTGTGTATTGTTCCACAGTCTAGCTTACGCACTAATTTAGTAGTATCAGCAATATACTCTAATGTTGTAATATTCTTTTCATTAATGTATAAGTGTTCTTCATCAATGCATAAAGCAGAATATTTAATGAGCTTTTGCATCTCTTTCATACTCAAAATTTTTACATTATTCTCTTGCTTGTATTCTTTAATAATAATTTTGTTATTTAGTGCATTATTAAAGATAAATTCATTAATTAAGCTAAGAAGCACCATAATACCTAATCTAGCTGTAATTGAGCCTTGTGTATCTGTTAAATTATCATTTTTAAACACGACTACATCATTATTAATGCTTACTGTTGTATGGCCATTATAAAGTTCTCTTAAGTTACTATTGTTTTCAAATTCAATACTTAATAACTCTGCAAAGTCTAGTATTTCTTTTTGTCTTTGTTCTCTATCATGATGGTCTTCAGGTATTTCATACTCTCTCATTGACTTAATTAAGTCTGACATTGTTGGTCACTCTTCATATGTAAAGTCTGACACTCTATTTAGCTTATAAATTCCCCATTTTTCATACAAATTAATTATTTGTTGTCTTAAAATAGCTGATTTTTTGCTATCTAAATTATCAAAGACAATTGAGAAAAACTTATTTAGTCAGTTTAAATGGTTATTTACAATAGATTTAATATTAGCCTTATCTACTTCATCTTCACTTCTTGCTATAAATGATCTTACTTGTAATGGATTAATAGTTGTTCCTGAGCCACTTCCTAAGTCAATAATTTGACCGCCTAAAGTGTTAGCTCATTTTATGTATTCAGCTTGTGGGTCAATTACAATAGCAATATTGCCTGCTGATACAGCATTTGTTAGAATTTTTTTAGTAAATGTTGACTTACCCATACCAGGTGTACCTAATATCATTACATTATGGTTTGTTCTATATTGAGTAAGTTTGAACATATTTCAAACTAATGCTTCATCGCTTTCTCTTAGTTCTTTTCCAACTAAAAGACTATTGCCATCATTAAGTAATTTTCTATGAATTGGATAGCCTACAGCTTGGTTTAATGATGTTATTTGGTAATATTCTCTATCTAATTTAGTAATAGGGAAGTTTATAATAAAAAAGTTTTAGTGTAATGCTATATTTCTAACAATTCCGCAAGGTCTTGAACATATTTCAACACCTTGCGTTTTTTTCATTCTGTATTATTTATTACTTCAACTTTGTAACTTCTCAAATATTCTATAATCTGTCTGAATGAGTAGTTTTGATGAAGATTTAGTCTTATAAAATTGTTCTTAACTTTTGTCGCAATTATTAGTGACAAGTAGTTTATAAACTCTGTTGTGTAAACTTTCATTTCTGAATGAACTCTTGTTTTTGATAGTTCCAAAATATTTTTGTAAAAGTTAAACATTTCTTCAATTTCTCATCTTTGATCATATAGTGTGTATACATCCTCTAATGAAAGGTCAACATTGGATTCAAAAACAATGACACCAAAAAATTGATTATTTTTATTGAATTCATCAATGTTAAATGTATTTCTTTTTAGATGTTTTTGATAGTTTCCAACACTTTCTTTGCCAGCTATTTCTAAGTCTTTAAATAGATAAAAAAACTTTCCATTTATTTGCTTTTTAGACCCTAGTAATTGCTTATCTTTAATTTTCACAGGAGTCAAGTTTTCATCAAGTTTTTCTTCTCTAATTAATGTTGTATTTCTCTTTAATGGCAAAAGATACTTAACATTTTTATTCTGTTCTAAAAGCTCTGTAATTGCTTTAGTTCTAAAGCCTTTATCAGCAACTAATATTTCGCCAGTGCTAGGCACATTTTCCAAAAAGTCCTCAAAAATAGTCGAATCCAGCATATTTCCTTGGTATGGTCTGTGATAAATTGGCTCTTTGGTATATAAGACACAAGTGTAAAGTAAGGTAAAATCTTTGCTACCTTTAACCTTGCCTTTTCTTGATCATTGAGAAAAAGTTACTTCATCTGAATTATAAGATTTAAGTGTGCCATCAATAATTTGCACTCTACCTTTAAACTCATTTATTCTATCTAACATGAAGTTATGTATATTTGAATATGCTCTACCAGTTTTTTCAAAGAAGTCTGGTAATAATGATTCAGATAAACCAACCTTTTTAAATAATTCAGACATAAATGAAGTTTCATAGTAAAACTTTAAATCACGATTAACGGCTTTTGGATAGGCACATCTAAGAATAGCAATTACATATAATTTGTAAGCTGTTGATGAATCAAAATGTGTTAGTAATTTTTCCAAAATATCATTGCTATTTTTTGTAAAAATTGCTATGTTACCATAGTCTTTTATATCTGTTTTTTCTTGATTTTTCTTAGATCTTGTACCTACTGGGATAGGTGTTTCAAAAGGAACAAATTTGTAATCTACTATTTCGCCAACAATTGCCAAATCTTTTGGAATTGCTTTTCCATTCACATATTTGCTGGTTCTTTTTACAACTTTAAATTTTCCAAAGTAATTCTTTACAACTGTGTTTTTAGGTCTTTCAACTTGTCTTATTTCAACTGGAATTGCCATTTTCAAATTCTCCTAAATATATAGCATTATAACTATATTATAACACAAAATTTAAATAGAGAAATAAATAAAATTAATTTTTTTATGATGACATTAGCAGCATTTTTTAAGTCTTTGTCAGAAAAATAAATAAAAAAATGTCTACATTGTTCAAAATGCGACATTTTGTATAGTATTATGGGGTATAACTTTTATATTATAACATCTAAAAAGCCTTCAAATTGCCTAAATAATAATGAGTTTGTGCCAAAATTTTCTTTTGCTCAAGTATTCTTTAACTTAATATTAGCTGCTCTTTGTTCTTGTCTGTCTTTTACAGTATCAAAAACAAAAATGTTTGCATCAAATAGCTTGTAATTTTCTTGTTGAACTTGTTCAATCATTGCAAGTATTGCTCGTTCTTCAATGCTTGATGAGAACTTACCAACTATTGTATGATCCACATTCATTGAATCTTCATTTCTTTTAGCTGCCTTATCAAGCAACTTATTAATAGCATTTTGATCATTGTAAGGGAATAAATTTCATACAATAGTGCCTGAAATTGTAAACATTTGCTTAAGTCATTGGGCATTAAGCCTGTTTGCTGTTTTACCAACACATTTAACACTATATTGATTGCCATTTATAGAGATAGTATCTCTATTAAAAATAACTTCATCATAAGCAAATAGTTGATCCAGGCTGTTTTTTTGATTATAAATACCACTTAAATTTAAATAGCTATGAATTTCTTCATCACTTTTACCAAAGCGATTTAATTGGTTTAAAAATTTAAGTAATTCAAAGTCTTGTAATTTATTGTAAGTAAATAGTCCCAAGTCATTGATCTTTTGCTCAAATGTTATATACATTTCTTCAAGTGAATCAATTGTTGGTGCATTAATTACTAAGTAAAAAACACTTGCTGTATTTTCAGTTTCTAATTTTGAAAAGTCATCAATATTTGCTTGATAATATTTGCTTCAAAATTCATTATTTTTGTTTAATAATTGTTTATTTTTAGATGAGTTATTAATATATTCTTTATTTTTATCATACTTAATTTGTTCATCTAGTTTAATAATTGAAATTTTATGTTTAAAGCTGTCTAAAATTCTTGCAAAATTGTCAATTAATCTTATCTGTGTATCAGCATTTTCTTTTCAAATATCTTGCCCATTTATTTGCAAAACCATAAAGTAATTATTGTGTTCAGTTTTGCTAAATAATTTATTGGTAAATATTTTGTTTTTAACAACATCAGATGAAACTAGTGATGAATATGGGTTTAAATCAGCACTGTCTCTTTCTTTATTGTTAGATATCACCTTTGCAAATTTATGGGGCATTGACTTGAATTTAAACATTCTAATCAAAAGCTCATATATTTTACAATTCTGGCCTGATGGCAATATAAGTATTAGTAAAGTGAAAAACATAATAGCAAATACTATTCACTTATATTGCAATGCAAAAGGCCTAAAAGCTAAAAAAGATACTAAAAAAGAAATTAATATAACAATGAAGAATTCAATAACATCTTTTCAAGAAAAAACTCTTGTTATTTTAATTTTCTTGTATTTTAATCTATTGGGTTGTAGCATTTGTTCCTTTGTTTAAATTAGAATGATCGGGTTGTCTAGTTATTGTTTCACTAAGCATTGAATTTACGTTTTTATCTTTTTTGTTTTGTCTATCGACAATGTTTTCTCAATTTGCTTCTTTTCCACGACTCTCTCAGTACTTGTTCCTTTGTTCTTCATGTGATAAGTGGGTAAGGTTGTTTTCTTTTGCAAACTGAGTAACTTTTGCATCATGTTGCTTAATTTGCTCTTGTTGTTTTTGTAGTTCCTGTTTTTCTTTCTTTTTATCTTTCTTTTGTAAAACAGTATTTTCTACTATGCTATAAACTGCATTCTTAGCTTTTTCTCTAGCTACTACTTTAGCTATGCCTTTTAAATTGAACTTTTCAGTTTTTACTTTAAATAAATTAGCTGTTATAGTAGTTCTTAATAAATTTTGTGGTTTAAACACACTAATAGCACCTGCTAGATCACCATCGCTAATGGCTTTTAATTGCTGTTCAGCAATTTTAAATCCTACACGTGCTGCAGGCTTAGCAAGCTTGCCATAAGGTACGAAATTTAGTGCGAACTGCCCTGCTTTGGAAGCAAGGCTAATTATTTTTTTCCTATGCTACCGCCTTGAGCTGGTGCAGCTTCTGGTAATCCACAAAATCTCATTATTACTGATTGCAATGTTCCTAAATTTCTAAAGCCTATAATAGTTATTATTAAAGAAACTATTACACTGTGAAATCCTAAGAAATAATCAATTAATTCAATCATGTTCTCAACTGCTCAGTTGATTATGTAAAATGAAAAGAAAAATAAAACTAAAGATAAATAATTAGAGATAAAGCTATCTTTTCATGCCCTTAATTTCTTACCATTATCTGCAAGAGATAATGCCACTATAATAGGGAATATAAAGTATAAAAGTACAACCGGTACAATTCTGCCTGCATTTCTAAGCATTGTTTTTAAAACTGAACCATAAATAAAAATGACAGTTATGAATGTAAACAATGCTCCTCTAATTGCATATCCTATTGCACCACCAGAAAGTAATATTAATGCAGGTATTTTTGTATGAACAGCTGATATCACTGATCATAAACCTGGAATTGAAGCAATGCCCCACTTAAAGTTATAGCCATTTGCATCATTTCCAGAATGTACTATTGAGCCTTCAAAAGGTTTTTCATCAATTACTTCTTGAAAATTAGGATTGAATGTTCTATTTATAAAACCTAATCCAGTGCTTCCATGTTCATTTCCATCTATAAGTTTAAGAATATTTATTACAAATTCATTAAATAGCAAAATACCTACTTGAAAACCTAATAAAAATAAGAGACTAATTGCACTTTGTTTTACAGCACTACGTAATAATGCTGATGAACTACGAAATTCTGAAATAGAAAATTTAATAATTATAAGAAAGAACATTATTACTCAAATTGCTGTACTCACAATTAATATGTGAGCAAATGTACTTGGGGTAGTGAAATTAGTAATATCGTCATTAGGTTTAAGGCCAAACAATAAAAATTTTGTTCCGTCAAATACAATGTATCTAGCAACTAATAATGCATAAACAAAAAATGTTGCAAAAAGTAATGCTATAGCCATTATTGGCATTCAAATAACCATACCAACTGGTATTGCCGCTAAGTAATCAAATAGCCCCATTAATCTATACCTTTAAGTTGTAGTAAATTGGTTGAGTAAATATATTCAAAAGTGCTGCTGAAGCTGTTTCTTTTCCAGTTGTTACAACAGCATGTGGGTTTCCTTGAGTATTTCTTATAAATGCTGTTAATCCCCATGCTAAAACAATTAAAACTAAAGCAGCAGCACCCCATAGTATTTTGTGAGTGTTTTGTTTTCTTTTCATAGGATCTTCTTCTTGTTGGTTTTTAACCATTGCTCAAATTAAAAGAGCAATAACTATAACAACAGTTATACCTGTGAATATACCAAACACAACATTAATAATTTGATCAATACCTGATTGCAGTTTTGTTAATCCAGCTGTATTAATTCCATTTTTCATATTTATCTCCTTTGTTTCTTTTTATGTTTTTTAAATCATCAAATTGGATATATCAGTGCTAGCGATATATATAAAATCACTGCCCCAATTAGCAAATTAAACTTAGTTGTTGTTAGCGCTCCTTGTTGCACTAAATATTGTCAATAAGATAAACAAAGTAACAAAAACCAAATTAAAGCTACTTGTAAAACAATATATGTTACTAAGATTGCAACTGAAGCTTTTTTGGATACTTTTCTCATATTCTATTCTTTTATTTAAGCCTGTTTTATAGTGCTATTTGTATAACATAATTAAAAGAACTATGCAAATAGCAAGCAGGCAAAAACAAATAATTCCTGTAGTAATTAATAAATTTTTATACTTAGGATTCGGCTTTTTTATTTTTTTCATTGTCTTATAAAATTACTTTTTAAATCCCTGTAATATGCTTTGTTTTACAGCATCCATTGATGCAGTTTTTTTAACTTCTTGTTTTGCATTTTCAATGTTTTTGGTATTAAAGGCATCAGTTGCTTTTGCATTTTTAGCTTCTTTTTTAGCTGACTCTTTAGCAACTGTAGGCTCATTATTAAATGCTTTTGTTGCCCCTTCCTTTGACTTGCTTATTTGATTACGAAGGTCATGTTTCAACTCTTCTTTCATCTCATTTAAGTCTTTTCTACTGAAATTCAATTCTTTTTCAGGGAAGTCATTTTCTTTTTGTATAGCTTGTGTTCTTTGTTTTAAAAAGTCATACATTCCTAAACCACCAACAACTAAAAGCCCTGCTGTTAATGGTGCTGCTACAATAGTTACTATTACAAATAAAGCCGAAATTCCTTTCATCATTGTAGATGGCTTGCTTATCCATTTTTCAAACCTGTCAAGCTCTTCTTCAGCCTTTGCTTTTGGCTTTGATTTTTCTCATTTTTTATACTCTTCATCAGTTGCAGGAGTATTAGCTATATATTTATCATTTGATAAGACTTTTCCATCTTTATCATATGTTATATGTGAACCTGTTTTAAGACCTTTAACTCAGTCAGTAGTTGATTTTAGCTTGCCATTTTCAAAGTTTTTTTCTTGCCCATGTTCAAGATTATTTTTGTAATTTATTTCTCTTTTAATTTGCCCTGTTCCTGGTTCATATTCAGTTAATGTACCATCTAATTTGTTATTCTTAGCTTGTCCAGTAATTGTTAAATTACCATCCCGTACTCAATAAAAATTTCCATTAAATTTATTTTTCTTAACTTCATAATAACCATAATTGCCTTGCAATTCGGTAAAAGCAAATTGCTTGCCATTTTTATAAGTAATAACATCATAATTTTTGTTATTTATTTTTTTCTCTTCCATTGATACTCTTGATTCATAACCAACAGGATCAAAACCGGGATTAACTCATGCCATATTATTCTCCTTTTACATATATGCCTTTTTTATAGGCATATTAGTTTTTTATTCAAATTTATTTACTATATCTAAGGCTATGCTATATAAATCATTTTCTTGCTTTGTTTCTTCATTTATTTCAGTTTCTTTATCTATATTTTCACTTTGTTCTATTTCTACACTTACACTCTCTTGTGCTTCATTATGAGTTAAATTGCTTAAGTTTCATTTAACAATTTCACTAGATGTTTCATCACACTGGTGCACATAATTATCATTTATAAAATGCTTATATGCTAATTTAGTTTTAATAAGCATTGGCTTATAGCCAATAATTGAAACAATGGCTAAGTCTTTATTCTTAGACTTTATTTCACTCACACTCATCAATGGCTTTTCTTCAATGTTCTCAGTAGTTCCTGATGTTGATCCTTTTGACCTACTATCATATGAAGTCGACTTTGAAATTTTCTTAACTTCTTTTTTGCCTAATGATTCTGATAATTCTTTAAGTGTATCTTCATCATTACTATTTAAAAAGTAAGTAAATTGCAAGTTTGAACGAATTGTTTTATCCACTCCATCTACTTTGTCATTGTACTTTTTAAGCTGGTTGTAATCTTGGAGCACAAATTGGAAGAATATATTCCTACTTCTTGAAATAGTTACTTTATTATCTAAATTAATAATTTTTGGTAAGTTTCCTGCTTCATCAAGTAAAAACAGTCATTTTCTATCTAACTTTTCTGATAGATATATGCCATATTCATCTTTTCTCTTACCATTTTCATTAGCTTGATTAACTAATGCTTGGTAAATTTGGTCAATTAGCATACTAATTAAAAAGTGGTGAGAAGGTTTATGATCTGGGTAGTGAATAAAGATAGCTACTGGTTGTTTCTCTTTAGCAACTAAGTTTAAGTCAAAGCTCTTTGTCTGTGCAATAACTCTTTGTACAAACTCATCATTAGTAAAAATTGCTAGTGCACTAGAGACAAATGACAAAATGCTTTGGAATGTTTGAGCATTTTTAGCTTCAGATAGTAATGCTTCAACTTCAAATCAAAGCTCTTTTCAAATTAAGTCATCATCAGCTCTTAATTTAACTATTGATATTCAGTCTTGATTTGCATCCCAAGCAGGGGCAACACATAATTTACCTACTGAAATTAAGTTAAAGTCTTGAGCTGAAACTAAATCAGGTCTTTCTATTGACACTAATAATAGAAATTTAGTTGCTGTGTTAATAACTCTTTTAGCATTATCTGTTCAAAACTTTTCATCAGTATCTGATCAAGGTAATTGTTCTATAACATTATTAATTTCACTAAAGGCTTTATAAATGTTTTCAATATGAGCTTTTTGGTCATTACATTCTAAATGAGCTTGCTTATATACATAATGTAATGGGTTTCAGCCATTGCTATATTCAGGCTCGCTAAAGTCAATTGCAAATATTTTATAGTTCTGATCAGTAAGCTTTTTACCTACAGCTTTAATTATTTCTTTTTTAGGGTCTGTAATAACAAATGATGATTTATATTTTGATCTTAAATGGCTGTTATATAGTATGTTTGGTAAAATTACTCTTTGTGTTTTACCACTACCAACACCACCAATTACGACACTGTTTATGTCATTTTTGCCGTTATTAATTCATCATTTTTTTAAGCTATTTGCATAGTTAATTACTCAGTTAGCATTGTTTTGATTATGCTTATAGTCAGGAGAAACTAAGAACTGCTTTTTAAAAAATGATCTATCGCCAACTAAAAGCTTATCATTTCAAAGTCAATATTTACTCTCATCTGTTTGTTCTTTTCTTTTTCTAAAGAACACAAAATATATAAATTCTCCTGATAAAATAAGAAATAACATTAAAGTAAATATTATGAAGAAGTTAGAGTTTCTTGTTACATTATGTTTAGAAAGATTAATGTAATCACTAAATGTTTTTACCTTAGAAAGATCATTATATGTTCTTAAATTAATAAAATTAATAACCAGTAGAAAACCAATAGTCGTAAAGATAATTGAAGCTAAAACAACAATAATAATTTTTATTGCTATTTTTTTCATTAACTTGTGGCACTCCTTTCATTAATTAGCTTTCTTTTGCTCTCTAATTTTTTAATTAGTCTTTTTAAAATACTGTTCATCCAATTCTTTTGCCATTATTCAAGAAACAATATGATCCTGATCCATGTGACTATTTAGATAATCAAAAATTAAATTTCTTTCATCTACAATGTATCAGTCATATGGATTATTACTGTCTCCAATGTAAACTAAATCATCATCATTTGTTAAATCGTTTAATCAAGGCAATTCTTTATTTCTTTTCTTATATAAAGAATAAAGTTCTCAATCAATCCAGTCATATTCATCTTGTTCATTCAACATTTCTTTTAAGGCAAAAACTGGTTCAATATCATGTAAATCAATTAAAAAATTTAAATAGTCAGCACCACACCCAAAGTTATTAAAGTTCTTCATAAAAACTGAATTATCAAACTGCAATACAATTTTTGTAAGCTCTAACAGTTTTTGCAATTCAGGTATTGTGAGCGCTTGTGATTCAATTACTTTGCAAGTGTTAAAAACAAATTTTGTTGCAACAATTGGATAGTCATCAATTTTTTCTAAATTAATAAAAATGCTCTTAACTAATTCAACTAGTATGCTTATCAGTATAGAAAATACATATAAGGCAATTGGTATACCAATTAAAAACAATGTGCCTAGTAGGCTATTTTTCATAGCAATTGAAATAGGTGAAGGTTGATCCGACTTTTGAAATTGCACTCTAACAGCACTAAGTGCAAAAAGAATTGCAAAAACAAAAAATGATATTATTGCCATTCTTAAAAATAGTATTGGTAATTGTGCATTGGCAAATGATTCACCAGGGCTAATGCCAAAAAGTAAATAAGATGGTAAGGCAAAAGTAATCATCTTATATATCTTTACAACGGAATCAAGCAATCACAGCGGAAGTCTAACAGTAATATTAAACAAACCAAACCATATGGTATAGCCTAGTCATGCAAACATTTATATTATCCTTTCACTATAGTAATTTTTAAAGTTTTATTATGAATTAAATAAAGGGATAGCTAACCTAGCTAACCTTTCATACACTTTGTAATATACCCGTTATCACTCCACTTATTGCTCAGGCAATAACAACGAAAATAATAAAACCAGCTAGTCATTTAATTTTCTTTAATTCATTTGCTCTTTGTTCATCGCTATCAGCTTTAGAAGCTTTAAATCAAGCTGTAGCCCCAACAATTAAAATTGCTATTACTAAGATACCTGCTAAAGCACCTAGTGTAATATTTATATATTTTTGAACTGTCGCTGCTAGTTCACCTAAACTAGTATTTAATGCGCCAGCGTCAATAGGCCTAGTTGCACCATTCATAATTATTTATCTCCTTAAAATATTTAAATTATTGATACTAATGCACCAATAAACGATGCAATAGTAATTGCACTTAATAAGCCAGTGCTTATTGTTATGCCTAGGCATAATTTTCAACTATGCCCATATAATTCCCTAGCCCTATTTCTAGCTGCTTTATCTTTTTTAAAGCAGTTTTTAAATTCAATTAATAATAGAGTTATACTTAGGGAAAATGCCATTATGCTAAATAGCATAAAAATGAAAATTGGAAAAATTGCGTGAATAGTTTTTCTCCTTTTCTTTTAATAAAAGAAACTAAAAAAGCCAACAATAAAATTTACTGTTGGTATTTACTTATTACTTTAAGAGTTATTCAGGTATAAGATCTAAAATAATTTGCTTAACTAAAGGATCATTATCATCAATTACTTCTTCTAATGAATTATCAACATTTTCATTTAAAGACTTAATCAACTCTTTTTTATTATTCATCTTCATCTTCTCTAGATTCATCGCTTTTAAATTCTCAACCAAAATTGTTTTGATAGTGTTTAATTATTTCTTTTGCTTTTTCTAAGGCTTCATTTTTGCTTAAAATTCTAGGCTTATCAACTTTATCAGCTAGCTTTATATTCTCTCAAATAAAGTCATAGTAAGGCTTTAATTCTTCTTTCTCGAATGCTTTCTCGAATGCTTTCTCGAATGCTTCCTTAGTGCCCCGGCTTAATGCAACATACATTGGCTGTATAAACAAATGATACTCATAATATGCCCATCTATAAGCGTCTCTAAAGTCAGTTTTAACTTCTTTATTTACATCAGTAGGGAATAAGTATAAATCATTAGATCTATCATCAGTAAAGCCAACTAATTGCCCTAATTTCATATAATCTAATACTGCGTCATGAAAGCTATCTAACTTTTCAATTAGTTTTAACTTCTTAAAGTTATCAGTCAGCGACTTCTCTTTATCTCACTCTTGCTTTTTAATTAAAGCTTTTTGCAATTCTAAATAAGTTGTTAGCATTTTTCACAATGGATATTGCATTGTATAACGTTTGGCTTTAAGTCAAATTATTAACATTAGAACATCAATTTCTAAATAATACTTTTTAGGATCTAATTTTCTTCCGTATAAAAACTCATTATGTATGAATAATTCATTAGGCTTATTAGTTTTATTGTAATTATAAAAATCAGTATTATTGATCATCCTATTGTAAACTCACAATTTAGATGGCCGCTTTTTTGATTCATTCGTTCTTAATCCATCATAATTATTTTCAGGCGGTATCTCTTTATAGTACTCTTCCATTTTAAATGAACCAGGTGCTAAGTCGGAAACTTTTTTTGTTGTTAACTCACCCCATTCATACTTTCCGGCTTTACCGTGAAATTCTTCTAATTTTGCTAATGTATAATTTCTAACATTATCAAAGTCAACATATTCTTTATCAACACCAGTTAATGCTTTCTCTAAATTAGAATTAGCCATAATTTCAGAAACTTTATCAACTAAAGAAATATACTCATCTTTACTAATTCTCTCCGGAGAATTGCTTTTTTCTCGATAAATAAAGCCATTTTTAAAGTGTTCTAAGTTTCTAACATAATAAGAAACTTCAGCTATTGATGGAAAGCCAGTATCATCAGCATATAAATTTTTAACTTTTCTATACTCTTCCACACTAGGAATTAATTTTTTAAAGCCTTCAGCGTTATTATTAAGCACTAAATTTGCATAAACTGCATTTTTAGTATCTAATATATCTTCTCTATTAATTGTATAAGTCTTGCCATTATATGTAAATTTGGTAGGTACAATCTCTTGTTCATTTTCATTAAATGAATCTTTATGATCAGGATCTTTTCTAGGGGGCGTTGTATGAGATGGGCCACCCGTGATAATCTCACTAACATTAAGTCCAAAAAATTTGCAACTAACTGTAACTAAAGGCATTAGTGTTACTAAGCCTAGTCCGCCTATTATCATTCTCTTTTTCATTTTCTTATCTCACTATCAAAATTAGTTAGATATATTATATCATAATATTTTATCTATGATAAAATATTGACCGTTAACTCTTATTTTTTAAAGTAAATACCATTGCTTTTACTTCTTAATTTGTTTTATTTTTACTTTAATAACCATCCTTTCATAATGTTATTTTGTAAATAAGTTCATTATGGAAAAGATGAACTTTTTAGGGAAAAATTACTCATTTTTCTCCTTACATAACCAAAGCTTTTGTTTTTTCTTCTTTTGCTTCTAGTTTTTCTAGTTCTTCTTCTTTTAATTTTTTTACTAATTTAAATTCTTCTATAAAGTCTTCTTTATCATATGCACTTAAGTAGTTTTCTAAGTCTACATCAGCAATGTAGTCTCAAAATTCGCGATCTATATATCTAATTTCGTTTGGGTTTTCATATTCATCGAATCTTATTCATTCAATATTTGGATCTCTTTCTCATAAGTAGTTTAATAGAGTGAGATTCGCACCAAGGCCTTTAGTTTTTAAGTCAATATCTAATTGTCTTCATAAGTCATCGAGTCTATGGATATCTTCTTTATTTAAAAAGTCTTCTCATAAATCATTAACTTCGTAACTATTATCGACTAATTCTTTGCTTAATTTGTAATATCCAGCTAACTTATCTAAGTCGTTTTCATTGTAAATTGACTTATAGATATTTTTATTAATTGTTGTAGGCAAATCAGCCATATTCTCTATAGTTTTTTTAATTAATTCTGCATAAGCTAATTTGTCTAATTCATCCTTATAACTATTAGCCATATACTCAAAATGATTTTTAATCATTTCATTAGTAACATTTTTATGTACATATTGTGTTAAATGTGCTATATCTTTAAAATTAAAATTTTTTTTCATTATTTGACTTTATCCTTACATAACCAAAGCTTTTTCTTTTTTGGCTTCTAGTTTTTCTTTTACTAATTTTTCTTCTAATTTGAACTCGTCTATAAAGTCATCTTTATCATATGAACTTGAGTAGTTTTCTAAGTCTTGACTAGAAAGTCAGTTTACAAATTCGTCATCTATATATCTAATTTCATATGGGTTTTTACGTTCATCGAATCTTATTCATTCAATATCTGCGTCTCTTTCTCATATGAAGTTTAATAGAGTGAGATTCGCACCAAGGCCTTTAGTTTTTAAGTCAATATCTAATTGTTTTCATAAGTCATCGAGTCTATGGATATCTTCTTTATTTAGAAAGTCGTCTCATATATCAGTGACTTCGAAATCATCGACTAATTCTTTGCTTAATTTGTAATATCCGGCTAACTTATTTAAGTCGTTTTCTTGATGAATTGACTTATAGATATTTTTATTAATTCTTGTAGGCAAATCAGCCATATTCTCTATAGTTTTTTTAATTAATTCTGCATAAGTTAATTTGTCTAATTCGTCTTCGTAACTATTAGCTATAGCATTAAAGGAATTTTCTGCCAATTTAGCAATCTCTACAGATGCATATTGCATTAAATATGCTATATCTTCGAAATTAAATTTTTTCATTATTAGTTTTTATCCTTACATAATTAGATCTTTTTCTTTTTTGAGAAATATTAATTTTGATGACTCATCATTTGCTAGTTTTGTCACATAATCTGCCAATTTAAGCTGATCAGCTAACCCTAAGAAAGGTCTATCATCTCAATTACTGTCACTTAACTTATCAATGAATTCTTTTAAATTCATTTTATATAATGCACTTGTATCAATACCAACTATGCCTACTTTAATAGTTACATCCTTGCCATTTTTGTCAAAAGCCTTAGTTAAATCTATTAAAAAGTGCTTACCTGTATTTTCATACTCATTTTTTCATTCAACCAAGCCATTAACAAAGTAAATTTCATCTTTATCTATTGCAACTGGAACTATGAATTTACTTAATTTCTGGTTATTTTTTTCTCAAAACTCACTTTTTCACTTTAAAACTCTTAATGTTAATGAATCCATTTGTCTCTCCCATTACATTACTTTTAAATTTTTTTATTTAGTAAATTATTAAATGCATGAGTTGCTATATCAGATGAAATATCTAAATAAGAAACTTTAGGTAACAATTCATCTAATTTCTTTTCACTTAATCATGCTAAGTAATAAAGCAATAAATTATTTTCAAGAAACTCTCTTGCTCTACCTTTTTTATCAAGCTGTACCATTGCATATTCATTACAATCTCTTACTAATTGAATATAAAGATTCATTTCAGGGCTTTTAACACCTAATTCATCAATGCTTTTAGTTGCTTTATTCATTAAATATTTGTGTTCAAATATTCGATCAGCTTCCAAATATTCATTAAGACTAAAATTAACTAACTTAACATTGTCTTTATTGTTAATGTTTAATAAACTTCAGTTACAAATTAATTGATAAATTTGGGCTAATCTATTAACTTCTGTTAATTCTTCATATAGCTCTTTTAAAATTTTTCCTAAGAGCTTAGAAAAAACTCCTGTTTCTACCATTGCTGGTACTCTTTCATTAATAGCTAATATGATGTTTACATAAATAGTTCTGTTACCAATTTTGTTATTTATTGAGCGAGCAATTTCATTAAATTTATTGATAATTTCTGATGATTTAAGCTTTCTAGGTATTGTTGCATTCAGAATGTTCTTAATACTTTCTTTTGTAAAATAATTCATACTATTGCTTTTTTAATCTTCTACAAAGAAAGTATAGACATTGTCTTTGGACTGTTGATCAGGCTGTTGTATAGGTTGTTGAATAGGTTGTTGAATAGGTTGTTCAAAATGATATTTAGATGTTTTTGATAATAAAACTCTGTTTGCTTTTATGTAGGTCTTATGGTACTTTTTGTCATCTTTAGTGTATGAATTAACTAGTAAATTCCCTGTTATTTCTACTAAATCAAGTCTTCTAATATTATTTAAAACATAGTTAACAACTGTTGGATCTCATACTACTATTTCAATAAAATTGGGTTTGCCATTTTGTATATTATTTATAATAAATTTAATAGCTTTTTCATTGATATTATATTTAGACTTATATTCAATTACTGTGAAGCTGTCACTAATTACAAAGCCATAAATGCGTACGCGATTCAAAAAACTAGATTGCATTTAAATTACTCTCTTTCTGTTGCTTCATTTATTTTGTCAGTTTCACTTAAATTAAGCTTATTAACATTAATTTCTATTTCATCTAAGAAGTAGTTAAAGTCATTAGTAAACTGTTTTGAAGCAAAAATTACACTATTAATTCATTTTTTACGCATTTGTTTAGTGGATTGGTTTACTCAAGATCTGAATTTATCAAAGCTTGATAGTTCAATTCCTTTTAGTTTAAGGTTCTTGCACACAGTAAAGGCAACTAATTTTGCTTGATATTCATTTTCGATATTATTTATTGCTGACTTATCATGACCTAACAAAGTATGGGCATATTCTTTAACAAGTGAATATATATTTTGGGTAATTGAGTTTTTATCATTTAGTCTAATTCAATGTTGAATTCCATAAATATTCGTACCATAAAATCTTTGTTCACTAGTATTTAAGCCCATTGAGGCATAGGTTATTCCAATATTATGTTTTTTTATAAAGTTACATAGCAAACTTAACAACTTAGTATTTGGTTCAATATTCTCATTATCTTCTTTTATAAAGTATAAAAAGTATTGTTTTGGATACTGATTTTTAGGAAGTGTTGTTTGTGAAATATCAAATACTTTACATAATGTAAAGCCTTTTGTATATGTGTAGACTTCTAATTCATTATTCTTAACTAATTCTTTAATTTCATTAGTTCATTTGTCTTTTGTAACTTTTTTATTGTCGTAAACAACATACTCAATGACTTTGGGTCTAAATATTGATATTCCTTTTTCAGTTTTTCTTACTTGAACATTTTCCTTTTTTCAACTGCTATATGACTTAACTATTGAAGCCCCTGGGAACTGATCTTTAATTAAACACATATTGACATAACTATACTTATTATCTAAGTTAGCAATGAAAGATAAGAAGTCTTCCATCTTAGTACTATCATATAAGTAACTGCTAAGTAATAAATCTGTTGTAATTATTGTTTTTTCTATAAATCTATTTGTTTGTTCTTTTCTTAACTCTTTCTTTGTCATTTTTAATGTCCTATAATCTCCCCCACACCCCCCTCAATAAACTGGGGCATTATATAAACTTAAATTAAATACATTAACACTGCCCCTGGCTCATGCATTATGAGCCATCTCCCTGTTGTTCAATGGGTTTGGACTACAGGGACACATATAATGAACAGTCTTTAACTATCTAATCAGTTATTGCATGCTTAGTCAAATAATAAATATGAACAAGCCATGATAAGTTAACATTTTTAACTACTTAATTAGTTTTTGACTACTTGATTAATAACAAACATAAACAAGCTATGCTAAATATTTAATTTATAATTGCTTATTCAAAACTTTAATTATTTTCAATCATATTGATATAGCCACTAGAATTTACTTTGACTACTACCTATTATTTGTATAAATTTTGTTAACTTAATTAGATACTGTTTACTTGATATTTCTTAGCAAACTTATAGCCTTATATAGCCTTGTAAAGCCACTAGAACTTACTTTGACTACTACCTATTATTTGTATAAATTTTGTTAACTTGACTAGCTACTGTTTACTTGATATTTCTTAGCAAACTTATAGCCTTATATAGCCTTGTAAAGCCACTAGAACTTACTTTGACTACTACCTATTATTTGTATAAATTTTGTTAACTTGACTAGCTACTGTTTACTTGATATTTCTTAGCAAACTTATAGCCTTATATAGCCTTGTAAAGCCACTAGAACTTACTTTGACTACTACCTATTATTTGTATAAATTTTGTTAACTTGACTAGCTACTGTTTACTTGATATTTCTTAGCAAACTTATAGCCTTATATAGCCTTGTAAAGCCACTAGAACTTACTTTGACTACTACCTATTATTTGTATAAATTTTGTTAACTTGACTAGCTACTGTTTACTTGATATCTTTTAGCAACATTAGCAACATTTAGCAATTGGATTGGATTGGATTTTTTTAACTCCTCTTTTTTTAATAAAACCAGATAATATCCTACTGTTTGACTGTTTTTTTGACTGTTCGTTGTCTACTTATTACGATAAATAGTTATATATTCATATAACATTTATCTTTATGTTTGTCATTTTAGCAAGTGAATTTTTGACTTCCTAAAACGACTATAAAACAGGCTAATATGGCAATATTAAATATGGATATTATGTATTTCACACATATCCTAATTTAGTATTTTTAATTTAATTTTCAGCTTACTTTTTTTAAATAAACATATATCTTTCAGTTAAAAATAGGTTGTTTTTATATTCTTTTAAATAAAAGAACCCTATGTCAATAAAACCTTTTTTAAAAAAATTAATGCTTTTTCCTATTGTTGCACTGCTTCCATCAAAAAACTTATTTTTAATTCTTAATAAATCAAAATCTTTTTCTGACTCAGGCATTTTAACAACAGTTTTTATTAATTTAATAGTTGTAAATCTTTTATTTTTAGACTTTTTTTCTAGCTTATAAGGCATTGTTTCGTAATCTTCAACAAAGTTAACATTTCTGAATAAAGATTTATTAGCCTTTGAATGGTTCTTTTTATATGCTATTATTCTTGCTATATTTCAAAGAGTTATTGCTGATCCATTAAGTAAAAAATGTATTCACAATTTCTTTGATGATATTTTCATGAACTTTTCATTTTTAAGAGTTCAAGGCTTTTTAGTTAGTTTAATTGCACCTGTTTTATGCTCGATATAACCTAGATTTGATAAAAATTTAATAGTTTCAGTTAATGTAGAACGTTTAAAGCCTAATTTTTGTAAATGCAAAATAGAAATATAGTTAGCTTTGGCACCTAAATGTCTAATTATGGCTAAGAATTCAAAAGCAATTTTTCTTTCTTTTAATTCTTTGTACATTTTTTCACCAATAATTAGTTTGCTTTTAAACAAAATTTTAAGTGCTTCTTCTGTTAGCTTGTTATATTTCTTCTTATTGTATTTTCTTAAAAAGGCAATCGTAACGACTGGCTTTTCTTTCTTTTTCAATAATAAGCTTTGCATTGTTTCTCCATTTATAACTACCAAAGTTTTATTAACTAAAAATGTTTTTTTGAACTTTGAGATATATATATAAATGAAGCAAGAATTAAAAAAAGTGGGGGGATACCCACTTTCTTCTATCAGTTCCACAAATTTTTGCATTTAAATTTCTTAAAATTTCATCTTTGTTTTTTGCTATATAGTCTAATGATCTATAAAATGAATTTTTTGAATAAGTGTCTATTTTTTCTTTTTTTGCTGTCATATAAGTGTTAAAAACACTTATTGGATTTTTAATTCTTTGATAAATCAACTGTAAAACAACATCTTTTAATGTTGTCGATTTTGTGGGAGAACAATCGTTAAAAATATTGAAATAATCAAATAGTTTTTCAACTACTTCGTAACCTTTAAACCTTTCTAAAACTTCTTTTTTGGTCTCTTTTTTCTCTTTAAAAATCTCATCTAATTTAGTTCTTGCTTGTTCTTTTGTTCAAGACAATGGAAAGTTTGCAATAATTGCTTTGATAATTGTTAGCGGATCATCGTGATATTGTTTTAATTCATGCAAATAACCATATCCTAATCTGTATACAAAACCTTTGTTATCTGGTCTTGGAACTCCAATTGATAAGTATTCACCTTTTTTAACTCTTGCTATTGATGTTCTTCATTGTCTTTTTGCATCATTTTTCGACTTCTTCATGTTTTTATTATATCATATTTAAGCATAAAAGTATAATAAATTATATTTTTTTTATAAAAAAAATATAGATGCCGAAAACTGAGTGTTTTCGCGACTAAGTGGGAAACGTAGGAAGTAATCAGAAATCAAAAAAAGCAGGGTATCCTGCTTTTTGCTTATGTCTATTTTATAGACTTATTCAAATAAAACTGTATATCCTACTGGTGAGTGATCTGAAATACCACTTCTAATATATCCATAGTCGGATCTATATTTTTTTCTTGATGAGCTCTTAACATATTGCACTCAATCATTTATCGAATTTATATTTTTATAAAGAAAACCATTATTAACAAAGTCATAAAGTTTAAAGATCTTAGGGTTGATGTATTTTAGCTTTGAGCGGTGAATTATCTTGTCATATGAATTAGCATATTTATCAATTGTATTGCTTAGTGATGTCTTATTTTCATTGTTTGGCTCAAAAACATTTTTATAAGCGCTATTCTTGCTTAGTCAGCTAAAGGCTTCATTATGGTTTCGCTCTTTAATATTAGTATCTCCAGCAAAAAATAAATCATCATTTTCGCCGTCTAGCTCATTAAAATAGTCAAAAACGTATTGGAGATTGTGCGCCTCATTTAGCTCAGATGAGCCGGCACCATTGACAGCTACTTCTTTGTTACCTCTTTTCTTCCCGGGACTATCAAAATGGTCAATAATGTATGTAAAATCATTATTTTTTAAACTGCTATCTAATATTTTGAATTTCATTGCATATGGTGGCCTAGAGTAGTGTTTAACACCACCACCAAAAGGAGTTTCCTTAAATTCAGGGTTTTCGTAAATTTTGCCAATAGATCCGTCGTTAAATTTAATAGGTTCTAATTTATTGGTTTTGTATAAAAAACCTGCAAATTCACTATCTCTATGTTTTGTATAACTAGGATTTGATATGTATTTGTCAGAAACTCTGTATGCCCACCTATCATGAGACGAGATTTTTTCACTTTGTTCATTCAAAAGTTTAATCAGTTCATCAAGATGATTATTATTGCTACCCTTTAATTCAACTAGCCCTACTAAGTCATATTTTTGGTTAAAAATTACAGATGCAAGCGCTTGGGTTTTAAAATATGCTTTATTAAGCGATGTATTTGAGTAATTTAGAACATTTCAAAAGCCAATATTTATGTTTTTAAAGTTGCCTGAGTGTTCTGTTGCATTGCTTCTGCCAGAATTAATTTGTGCTTCTTTTTTTTCCTTTGATGGCTTATTTACAGTGCTATCAGTTGAATTAGATTTAACAATTTTTTGGTTACTTTCTTTACTACTTCCTTTTTCAAAGCATGAAGTAGTAAAGCTTAATGAGCTAGATGAAATAACTAACCCTGCAGATGTATAGATTCATTTAAACTTTTTCATTTCAAACTTATTATAATATGTTTGATTAACTTGCATAACTAGTGTAAATTTTGTGGAAATAAATCAAATTTCTTATAATTGAATTATTAATTTTTAGAAAGGCACACAAAATGTCAAAATATTATTTAACAAATAGAGATGACAAAATGCTACTAGTAGCACAATATGAAGACTTGGACAAATGTGATAAATACGCTTCACTAAGCCATCGTCATGGTGCTATTACCGAATTTCATAATGACAATATTGCTTATATATTTTTAGGAAGTAAGTTAGAAAATTATGACGATTTAGTTGAAATAATAGATAACAACATAATTGGCAGAAAAAGAGAATATCAAATTGATGTTAATTCTTTTGCTAAAAAAATATTTAGTACTGATGAGGTATTAAAGGCTTTCTATTCAAGAATTATATTTTATGAAGCTTCATTGTTTAATTTAAAAAAGTCAACTCCGGCTAAAAGTAATTACACATTTTTATTAGATGATGATAAATATAAAGAATTAGCTAACAAATTCGAAATTATTGCAAATAACAGAAATAAGTGCAGAAACTTGCAAGTTATGCCCGAAAACTACTGTAATTCAGTTTCATTGGCAAATTTTATAGTTGATGATTTTGCTAATTTAAGCAATGTAAAAGTGACTGTTTTGGATAAAAGTAAAATAGAAGAATTGGGGATGAATTTGCTTTTATCAGTAAACAAAGGATCAACTCATGAAGCTAGAGTTGTTGTGTTAGAATACAATGGAAACCCTGATTCAGATGAAAAGATTGTATTTGTTGGTAAAGGAATTACATTTGATACTGGAGGTGTAAATACTAAGGGATATCATATGGAAGGAATGAAATATGATATGTCAGGCTCTGTTATTGTAGCATATGCATTAAAATCGTTAGCAGAGCTTAAAGTTAAGAAAAACGTAGCTGCAATTATGTGTATAACAGACAACAGAACAAATGGTGATGCTTCACTTCCGGAAAATGTTTATAAATCAATGTCAGGCTTGTCTGTTGAAGTAACTGATACAGATGCTGAAGGAAGATTAGTATTAGCTGATGGATTATTTTATGGAACTAAAGTACTTAATGCTACTTGCTTAGTGGATGTTGCAACACTAACAGGGGCAATTTTAAGCGCTTTAGGTAAAACATATTCAGGGGTTTGATCCACTGATGAAAGTAATTGAGCTACTTTTGAAAAAGCAGCAAAAATTGCTAAAGAAAAAGTTTGAAGAATGCCTTTACATGAAGATTTTCATGAACCAAATAAAGCAAGTATTGTGGCTGATTTAAATAACTATAATAATGATGAATTATCTGATTCAAATACAGCAGCAATGTTTTTAAAACAATTTACTAATGATGTTCCATACATACATTGTGATGTTGCAGGAACTGCAGATTTAAAAGGCAAACCGCAAGGTGTTTTGGTTGACACATTGGTTGAATTTGTGATACAGAAATAGCAAATTTTAACAAAACAACTTGTCTTATAAATCTGTTTTATAGAGAAATATACAAAAGACGAAGACTTAAAACCTTCGTCCCATAAATGAAAGTTCAAGTGCAACATATGTGCTTGGCTTTTTTATTATAGCATTTTTGCATAATATGTGGCGTATGCCACATCTACCCCTTGTTTGAAATCAAGGGGCAGGGGGTTAAAAAAATCAGATGGAACATCTGCGTAAACCCTAAATAATGTTTTGTTATACCCCCTTATTTGTAATTAAGGGGGTTAGGGGGATAAAATAACTAAATAAAATGCAAAAAATAACCATTCATTTTTTTATGAATGCAGTCAATTAAATTCACATGTTTTAATTTAAAACGACACCATAGTCATTAGCTAACTTAAATAGTTCAATTGGTTTTTGCCAATTCAAAATTTTACGTGGCATTTCATTTATTTGATTTACAACATCATCCAGTTGAACTTGAGAGATAGAATTAAAATCAAAACCTTTATGAAACATTCTTCTAATCATTCCGTTTCAATTTTCGTTTGTTCCCCTTTGAAATGAAGCATACGGTTCAGCTCTAAATATTTTAATATTTAGTCATTTTCCTAATAAACCCATTCTTTCGAATTCTATCCCGTTATCAATTGTTATAGATTTGACAATTAAATTATGATCCTGGATTATTTTTTTAAGCTTTGAAATTACCAAAAAAGCTGATTTTGATTTAATTTTAACTGCAAACCCCATTCTGGTTTGCCTTTCAACAAGTGTTAATACATTATCATATCCATTCGATCTTTTGCCTATAATTAAGTCACTTTCTCAATGACCATATTCTTCTCTTAAATCAATATATTTTGGTCTTGCCCATATTGGATATACATAGTGAGAATCTCCAATTAATCTTGAGACAACTGATGCAGTTCTTTTTCCGCCTTTTTTATAAAAAATTCTCAATCTGTCTCTAGGTTTCAATTTTCATTTTCTTGTCTTAATCCAATTAAATATAGTCCTTATCGACGGAGACGCAATATTTGGAAAAGTTTGCTTAATGTATCGAGCTGTTGCAACAATTCCGTAAAATCTTTTATCGAATTTTTCTAAGAAAAATTTTTCAAATTCAGCATATTCAAAATTACTCGTAAATTTAAACAAGTATTTGTGCGAATGCCTATTTAATGCTTTCTGCTCTGCTATTTTACATTGATATGAACCGCTAAAAGCAGTGTTGCGTTTTAATTCGCGACTTACTGTGGATGGACTTCTGTTTAACTGTCTAGCTATAGATCTAATAGAATACCCAGATTTTATTTGAATTTCAATAAATGCACGTTCATCATATGTTAGATGATTATAATTTTTAGTATAATTCATATGAAAGTTTCCTACTGCCAAGTGTGGAACTTTTTTTGTTTAAAAATTCAAGTGCTCCACAATTAAATTTTACCTTAATTGGTGTTGCACTTGAACTTACAATCAAGCGACGAAGACTTAAAACCTTCGTCTTTTTAGAATTTTAATATACGACTTATTCATAACTGAAAAGAACTAAAAATGCAGATACAAAAGTTAATGCGGTTCTATTGTGTTTGTTAAGTTTTATTATGTATATAGCCTTGATAATATATGTTAATAGGAACATTAAAGGTGTAATTATGACAGGTGATGAGTATATAAACACTCAGCTAATTATTTTTAAATGCAAGCCTGCTATGTGCGTTAATACCAAAAACATAAAGCCTGAAATTCATATGATATACAATCATAAATAGTTAGCAGCATTGCCATTCACAACATAATTTTTTGGTTTTTTATGAAACACAAGAGGGATAACATTATCAATGATGATAATTTTAATTAATGCACTTATTGCAAATCCCAAATTAATTCCAAACGAAACTTGATCAGGATAAGCATCACTAAGATTAGGATTATTGTAAATAAACTGCAAATTCATAAAGTCTAGAAATGCAATAACTATATATGTCAAGTATCAAAACATATCAACTCAAAATTGAACAATAAGCAATGACGATATTTGTTTGCCAGTGGCATTGGATTCTTTAATATGTTTAGCTAATGAGTTATCATTGCTTTTTTTCAATTCGTTCTCACTTAAAATTAGTTTTTTTAGTCCTGGAAGAACTATTAATAGATGAATAACAGAAAAGAAAACTATGAAGACAACTTTGACTGATGAGTATGCGTGCATACTTTCAATAAATTCTGCTTTTATGTTTTTTGAATTAAACTCAAAATATTGAATGAAATTAATAGAATTTAATACTATATCAACTATAAAACAGCTTAATAAGAAAATTATTGGCAATAAAACAACAAAGATTAAAAAGTTTCTTTTTTTACTGCTTTTTAATTGAAACAAGGCTCAAAGACTTGATTGAGCTGATAAGGATAGATTATTCATTATTGTATACCTCTCTCAAATTCCTCAACATCTATATTTTTATTGTTCATCATAAAATAACTTTTATCTGCTATGGTAGGTTTTTTGTTAATAGGGGATAAAGCAATCAATGTTCAACTTCAGTACAATGAACTATCCATAATAACTTGTGAACGTCCCGGTCATCCAAAGTGAACCAATGTCTTGTTGCCGTTATCAAAATAGCCATAAACAACAACTGCATGTATATCCCGTTCCCCTTGACTATTCAAAGGTATTTTTCCCATTATTAAGCAAGGTTGGTCAGAATCTATCCATGCTCATGGCCTTATGGCACCAACAGTCCTATGGTGTACATATATTGGTGATTTTCTTCCATCATTTAATAGCCTTTCAACAGCACCTGATAAAACTCTTGCAGATGTTGCAAATCAATGGCTATTGTATTTTGCTCACAAGTCGTAAACTAACTTTTCATTAAAATCAGGTCCAGTAGGATAACTTCATTTGTCATTATTAGCTTTAGAATTAGATGGCTTAATCATATACCTTTCTTGTTGCTCTTTTGTGAGAGTATCTTGCGATAAAAACAATTGACTATACTGAATTAATATTGATGATGCAATATAATGACAAAGGCCACGTTTCATTGGATCATCGTAATGAAAATTAATAGGTACAGTGTACCCAAAACCATCAAGCAAGGTTTTAAACCATCATGAGTGCGAAACCTCTTTATCTGCTTTTATGATTTCTTTACTAAAATTTCTAAATTCAGGAACATATGACCCAAGCAACATTACTGAGTAATTTGATTTGTTGTTACTACTTGATATTTGAGTTTTAGAATTTATTAACTCTTTATCATTTAGTGTTTTCAGCACATTAACATCATTCTTCTTCAAGCTTACAAAAAGGGGGTTATTTTTTTTAAATTCAAAATCTTTATCAATCTCAAAAAATTCGCCAGTAAACAAATTGAAAGAGTACTTTTTATTTTTGGCTAATTTCTCAATTTTACTTTCAGTAGCTTTTAAACTTAAAAGAAGTGAGGTGAAATTTTCTAATGAAAAAACCGCAGACCCAAATGGTAAGTATTCGACATACACCATTGGGTTTCCCATATCGTCAGTAAAGTACTTAATTTTTTTTACCTTAAAATCAACTTTTTTATTGTATTTAAACATTTCCAATTCCATATACTTCAAAATTTCTTTAATACTTAATTTTGAATATTCAGAAATTATGTTTTGTTCTTTAGGAGAAGCGAATAAGTCATTTATGTTGGCATTATATTGTGTGTTTGTATAATTTAAATCGCACATCACATCCTCCTTCCTTAATTTAATTATATTAAATTAGACGTTCGCACATTGTGTGCCGATTGAAATCAACACAAAAATACACATAAATTGCTTGATTTATGAAAATTTTCACACAGAAAGTAAACTATTAATTAAAGCAATAATAATGATTAATACACAACACAAAACCTTAAAAAATATTTTGCATAACTTATTTTTAGTATAAAATTATATTGCTTATGCAAATGTAGTTCAATGGTAGAACACCAGCTTGCCATGCTGGATACGGGGGTTCAATTCCCCTCATTTGCTCCATATATCATTTGGTACCATAAATGCTGATAAACAGCATTTTTATTTTTAAAAATGAGCCATTAATTTGGCTCATTGTTAAACTTTGTTACTTATTTTCAATTGCACTAATGCCAGGAAGTTCTAAGCCTTGTAGGAATTCTAATGAAGCTCCACCACCTGTTGAAACGTGTGAGAATTTGTTTTCCATTCCTAATTTTTGCACTGCAGCAACGCTGTCACCGCCACCTACAACTGAATAGCATGAATCTAATTTAGATATTGCTTTAGCTATTTCTAATGTACCTGTGCTGTAGTTTTTAAACTCAGCAACACCCATTGGTCCATTTCACACAACAGTTTTAGCGCCCTCTAAAGCTTCTTTAAATAGTGATATTGATTTAGGACCAATATCTAGTCCCATTTGGTCTTCTGGAATGTTTAATTCGCAGTAAACAGGCTCGACATCAGCATATTCTTTTGCACACGCGTTGTCAACTGGAAGAATAACTTTTGTGCTGTATTTTTCTAAAAAGTCTTTAGCAAAGGGCAAGAAGTCATCTTCACAAATAGATGTGCCAATTGTGTAGCCTAATGCTTTTTTGAATGTATAAGCCATTCCACCACCAATTATCATCTTATCAACTAGTGGGATTAAGTGTTCTAACACTTTAATTTTGTCACTAACTTTAGCGCCACCAATGATTGCAACATATGGGTGTGATGGAGCAACAATAGCCTTTGTTAATGATTCAATTTCTTTTTGCATTAAGTAGCCAACTACAGAGTGTTCAATGTGTTTTGCAATACCAACATTAGAAGCATGAGCTCTGTGTGCTGTTCCAAAAGCATCATTAACAAATATATCACCCAATGATGCTCAATACTTACCTAATTCAGGATTATTTTTGCTTTCAGCTTTTTCGTTAATATCTTCATAACGAGTATTTTGCATTAATATAACATCGCCATTATGCATATTGTTAATAGCGTTTTCTAATTCAATGCCTCTTGTAGAATCTACAAATAAAACAGGCTTATTCAACAAATTAGATAACTCTACAGAAACAGGAAAGAGATCGTTTTTAGCCATATCATCAGCACTTTTAATTCTGCCAAGGTGTGACATTAAAATTAACTTTCCGCCTTCATTAATTATTTTTTTAATAGTAGGAATTGCAGCAACAATTCTTTTGTTAGATGTAATAACACCATTTTTGATTGGCACATTAAAGTCTGCTCTCATTAAGACCTTTTTACCCATAAATTTAACATCATCAATACTTTTTTTCATATTTGTCCTTTAATAACTAATGATCATTTTTATAATTATAAATTTTATTTTTGAACTTTTATTACTATCTAACCAATATGCAACTATAAATGAAAATATAATGTAAAAAATTCCAAAAATTTTATTCAAGAGTATTATCCTGCATACATTATCAGTATCAGATAATATATAATATGTAGTATTAATAATATAAATTAAGGATTAATAATATCTATGGACATAAATAAATATATTTCTGAATACTTTCATAAAACTAAGAAAATATTGGAAACTAAAAATCCAGATAACATAATCACATTGCAATTTTTCCAAAGAAGAGATAATGCAATGCTAGCTGGAATGGAAGAAGCTTTAGACTTTTTAGAAAAGCACACAGATACATCTAAATATAAAATTAGATATCTTAAAGATGGAACAATAATGAGCAAAATGGAAGTAGCACTTGAATTAACTGGTCGCTACCAAGATTTTGGTATTTATGAAGGCATTATTGATGGCATTTTAACTAGAAGTACATCAATTGCAACTAATGCATATGAATGTGTTAAAGCAGCCAATGGTAAGGAAATTATATTTATGGGCGATAGAGCTGATCATTACTTAATGCAAGTAATTGATGGCAAAGCTGTTTCAGTTGCAGGTGTAAGCGCTATGTCAACTGATGCTCAAAATGTTAATCCTTCTAGCTCATCATTTGGATCGGTACCGCACATTTTGATTCAAAATTTCGCTGGAAATACAGCAGAAGCAATGGCGGCTTATGCAAATGTGTGACCTGAAGATCAAATTATTTCATTAGTTGATTACCATAATAACGTAATTGAGCAATCATTAGAATCTTTCAGAAAATTAGGCAATCGTCTTTATGGCGTAAGGATTGATACTTCTAAGAATATGAAGGATAAAATGTTCAACAACGAAGCTGATAACAAAGAGTATTATGGCGTAAATATTGAGATGATTAAAAGGCTTAGAGAAGCCTTAGATAATGCAGGCGGTAAGGACGTAAAAATCATTGTCTCTTCAGGTTTTAGTGCTGAAAAAATAAGAAAATTTGAAGAAGCAAATACACCTGTTGATTCATATGGTGTTGGTCAGGCAATGTTTAAGTTTGAGTGCTTTTTCTCGGCTGATGCAGTATTGTTAAATGGCAAAAATGAAGCTAAAGACGGCAGAATGTATCGTCCAAATAGTAAGTTGATTGACTATAACTAATTAAAAGCCTATAAAACAGCTATTTTGGTCAATATAGCTGTTTTAATTTTTTATTCATTTTACAGCAAAATGTCATTTTATTAAGGTTGGCGTTATTCTTATTATTATATATAATATTAATATTAAGATATAAACACATTTTTTAGGAATTAATACTTAAGCACAGGAGATAATATATGGCTTACAAAAAACCTCAGATTTCTAATGAAATTGTTCGTTTTGTTGGTGAAATTTCAACGACAGCTGGTGGCTATAAAAAAGAGTTAAATCTTATTTCATGAAATGGTGGCGAAGCCAAATATGATATAAGAGACTGAAATAATGATCACTCACGTTCTAGCAAAGGAATTACTCTTACTTTGGAAGAGTTAAAAAATTTAAGAGATTTACTAACAACTGAATTGGCTGATAAATAAAACTATAAATAATTTTAGATTATCCTTCCTTGCTAAGGAATATTTTGTTTTTCTAATAAAACAAGGAGAATTATGCTCAAATTACAGAAGGCAACTGACAAAGACTTAAAGAACATATATAGCTTTTTAGATACTGATAGGCTACTTAACTTCTTTTTTATTGGGGATATAAAAACATATGGCTTAAATTCTGAATTTATGCCTGTATTTATTAGTAAAGATGAAAATGACAAAGTTAACTCAATAGTTTTAATATATTATGCAACATTACTAATTTATGATCCTTACAAATTGATTCAAGTTAATGATTTAGAAAATCTAATTAAGCTTCATAATATTCAAACAATCAATATAAGTGACAAAATATATAAGCATTATGCTTCTTATTTTGAAATTAATCAAGATATATACGAAGTAAATCATCAAGAATTAGCATATTGCGATAAGCCAGTTACTGACTTGGATTTATCGGAAGTTACAAGAGCCAAATATGAAGATTTAGAAAAAATTGTTGATTCAAGAATGCAAATTAATGAATTTAGTGCACTAATTTCTAATTATCAAAAGGAACTTGAAACCTACCAAAATGCCTATAAAAAAGGCGTTTTAGACCCATTTATTATTAAAAAAGATAATAAAGTAGTAGCTAATTCATTGGTGGCAATCAAAACTGATGATGTGGTATTAGTAGGCGGAGTTTATTGTTTAAATGAGTTTAGAAATAAAGGTTATGCAACTAAAACTGTTGCCGCTTTAACTAATTACATAGTTAACGAAGAAAAAAAGACTGCAATGCTTTTTTATCATAATCCAGCAGCTGGAAGAATTTATCATAAAATAGGTTATATTCCTTGTGGTAACTTATACACTATTGCAGTTAAGGGTCATCTTAAATAAAAGTAAAAAGGGGCAAAAATGTTAAATTTTTTAGAAAATAGAATACAAAAATCTATTAAAAAAATGGCTAGTAAGACAGTTGTTAGTGAAGAAGACATTCTAGGTGTTGCTAGAGACATTAAAATGGCTTTATTAGAAGCTGACGTTAATTTAAAAGTTGTTAAAGATTTTGTGGCTAATGTTAAAGAAAAGGCACTTAGTGCAAATTTAGTCGGAACTTTGAATGCTGAACAGACAATGATCAAAATTGTTCACAATGAATTGGTTGATATTCTAGGTAAAGAAGTTAGACCAATTGAGATTACAAAAAAGCCATATATTATTATGATGACCGGACTTCAAGGTAGTGGAAAAACAACTGCTTGTGCCAAAATTGCTCACTTTTTAAAGAAAAAGAATCAAATTGAGAAGCCACTTTTAGTAGCAGCTGATATTTACCGTCCAGCTGCTGTGCAACAATTAGTAACCTTGGCTAAAGGAATCCAAGTCGATTACTTTGAAAAAGGAACTAATGTTTCAGCACAGCAGATAGTTAAAGAATCATTAACTTTTGCTAAAGAAAACAAAAACGATCTTATTATCATTGACACTGCAGGACGTTTAAGCATTGATGAGCCATTAATGAACGAATTGTGAGAGTTAAAGAATATTTGCGAACCACAAGAAATCTTTTTTGTAGCAGATGCACTTAGTGGTCAAGATATTATTAATGTAGCAAATACATTTAACAATAGACTAAAGCTAACTGGTTCAGTTATAACAAAATTAGATTCAGATGCACGTGGTGGTGCTGCACTTAGTCTTTCAAAAGTTTTATCGTTGCCAATAAGATTCATTGGAACTGGTGAAAAAATTGGTAATTTAGATTTATTCTACCCTGATAGAATGGCTGATCGTATTTTAGGAATGGGCGATGTAATGAGTTTAATTGAAAAAGCTGAAGAAGTTATTGACCCATCGATGGCTAATAATATGGTAGCAAAATTGCTAAGAGGGAATTTTACTATAGATGATTTAATGAACAACTTAATGCAAATTAAAAAGTTAGGAAAAATGAGTAAAATTCTCAAAATGATTCCTGGTTTAGCAAATAAAGTTAGTCCTGAAAAAATTGAAGAAGCTGAGAGAAAAATGGCTATTTATGAGATTTTAATTAGCTCAATGACAGTTAAAGAAAGAAAGAATCCAAAACTACTTAAGCAAGCTTCTAGAAAGAAAAGAATAATGGAAGGTTCTGGCAGAAGTGCTCAAGAGTACAATAAGCTTTTAAATGACTTTGATCAGATGTCAAAAAATATGACTGAAATGGCTAAAAAAGTTAAGAGCGGAGACCTTTCAGAACTTAATAAATTAGGTTTTGGATCTGGCGGGTTTTAATATATAATAGGCAATTATGAAAGCAATAAATAATTTTTGACTTCCTAGACTATTTAGCAATGAGTATATAGAAGGCACCTTGGCTTTTAAAGGTTATCATGGTGCACTTTTGTCGCAATCTATTTATTGATCTTTTGTTGCAGCGGCAATAATAGCTTCAGTGCTAATAAGTTTCTTCAGACGCATAATTAAAGAAAATTATGCAGGAACAAAAAAAATAATGTTTCTCCCAAAAGTGCTGTTTTGAAGAATTTTTGGCATATTATCATTAGCAGGAATAGTTGCTAGATGTATTATTGTTATATTAACAAATTATCAATTTAAATTCGAAATATTACCATTACATTTTTGCAGGCTTATGGTTATTTTCCTTGCTGTTGCAATGATTATCAATAGAATTGATTTAATTAAATATTTTGGATTTTTAAGTGTTTTTGGAGCAATATCTGCACTATTTGTTCCATCAATGGGTGAATATTCTGGAGCTGATAACTTCTGATTCTGAGATTATTTACTTCTTCATATTTATTCATTTGTTGTTCCGTTTCTTTTATTTGCCATTTCAAAATTTGAATATACATTTAAAACAACAGTAGTAACAATTACTTTCTTTGTTGTAATGTGCTTATTAATGTTTGGAATAAATTTTGCATTAGATACTTATGCAAAAGATCCTACTTGAAAGTCTAATTATTGATACCTTGGACTTAATGAAAACAATGACTTATATCAAAAATTTGGCAAGGTAGTGGCTTGACCAACTCACATATTACTTTTTATATTTTTAGGTATTGTATTAACTATTTTATTTATTGCAGTATGAGCATTATTTGACAAAATTTATATTATTAAAGAAGAAGGAAAAATAAAGGCTTATGTAACTCGTTCTGACTTTTGAGTTAAATACAAAGAGTCGATGAAACAATTTTTCAAAAGAGATAAAAATAGAAAAAAAGATGAATTTGCTACTATTGCAAATTAGATTAAGCAATTTGCTTTTGCTATTGAAATATTAAGCTAAAATAATAATCACTACAATATAGCATATAGAGTTGTGGAGCTTAGCTAGCTGTGAAACAAGCCAACCTGCATATTAATTGTAAGGTGGATAGCAAGAGATATATAAATATCTAACATGCAACAGTATAATTTTTACTCCCAGCCTATTTGCAATAACAATAGGCGGGAGTTTTATTTTATGACTAAAAATAGAAAAATTTTATTCACTAGTGAATCAGTTGGAATGGGGCATCCAGACAAGATTTGCGATCAAATCAGTGACGCGGTAATTGATGAATTTATAAAAATAGATCCTTACTCTAGACTGGCCATTGAAACGGTTGCTTCAGGTAATCAAATTTATATAACTGGTGAAATAGCCTCAAATGCATCAGTTGACATTAAAAAAGTTGCGCTTGAAACTATTTTCAATATTGATAATGACTATCAAATTAATATACCCGAAGTTATTTTAAACATAAAAAAACAAAGTGATGATATTGCGCAAGGCGTGCTTTTAGATGATGATGAAATAGGCGCTGGCGATCAAGGAATTATGTTTGGATATGCAACAAATGAAACTCCTGAGTATATGCCACTTGCTATAACATTAGCACACAGAATTGTCCAAAAAGCAAGTGAATTAATTAAATTAGGTGAATTTAAGCATGCTAAAAGTGATATGAAAAGCCAAGTAACATTAGATTTTTCAGATAATCAAACAAAAGTTGAGACAGTTTTATTCTCATGCCAACATGATGAGAAATTTGACGAAAATACTTTTAAAACAACCATAATTGAAAAAATTATTTACCCAATTATGGATGAGTATAAACTTAATAAACCAAATAGAATCTTGATAAATCCAACCGGAAGATTTGTAATTGGTGGAATTGTTGGAGATGCTGGATTAACAGGTAGAAAAATAATAGTTGATACATACGGTGGAACAGCACACCATGGTGGAGGTGCTTTTAGTGGCAAAGACGCAACTAAGGTTGACCGTTCTGCTGCTTATGCTTGCCGTTGAATTGCTAAGAATTTAGTAGCTGCAGGAGTAGCCGATAAATTAGAAATACAAGTGTCATATGCAATTGGTGTTGCTGAGCCAGTGTCGATATACGTTGATTCGTTTGGAACAAATAAAGTACCAAATGGATTAATTGTTGATGCTATAAATAGCATATTTGATTTAAGACCAAGAGCAATAATTCACGAATTAGAACTAAGAAAACCTATTTATAAAAAAACAGCATGTTTTGGCCATTTTGGTCGTAAAGATGTATTGTTTCCTTGAGAAAAACTTGATAAAGTTTCTGAAGTTAAGGCCTATTTTGGCTTAAAATAGCCATGTAAAATATTTTGCGCAAATGTAATCTTTATGGTAAAATTGATAAATCACCATATAAAAAGAGGTCACAAGCATGCGTAAAATTGTTAGAGTCAAAAATAAATTACGTGCTGAAAAAAGATTACACAAGTTACAATTAGAACAAGCACGTGACAAAAGAAGAGCTGAAAGAGCAGCAGCTGAACAAGCTAAATAGTATTCAAAAACTTAATAAATTAAAAATCAAGCAGCGACGCTTGATTTTTTACATTTTAGTCAGTTATTTTTCCTTTAGCTCTATAAAACAGTTTGATAGTAAAGCTTCATTATTGTTAAAATCTTGCAAAAATAGCCTGTAACTTGCTTTATTTTTCTCAAAGTCAATTTCATCTAATACCGAAATCAACGGCAGTAATTGACCATTTTCACTATAAACAGATGAATCATAAGATTTTTCATTGAGCCTAAAAACTAGGGTTACTGCATCTCTAAAGATATTTAGAGTTGAATTAGTGAATTCAATTCTAGTAACTACTTTAGTATCAGATTCTTTAAAGGTAAATGATTTTGTTTTTACTCCAAAGTTATCGTTATAAAGCTCATATTCAGCATCGACTTCAGTTTCTACTGTAACATCATCACTATTAGGTTGCTTAACAAGAGAGTTAAATATTATTTTCATTGTGATAGTCTTTTAAAAATTAAGTCCTTGCCAAATAAATAAATTGATTTTGCTAGCTCTGGGCCATGCTCAATATATGTTGTTGCTAGTCTAATAGGCATAAAAAGATTCTTTCCTTTTTTGCCTGTTTTAATGGCAACTTGGTCAATCGCTTCTTGAATTTGACTTATTGTAAAGTCTTTATTTTCAATCTCTTTTTTAAAAGCAAACACAACTTCAAGATCAGCTTCACTTAATAAAGGAACCACATCCAACGGATTATCATAATTTTCTTTTTCAACTAATAATTGTTTAAGTGCATAAACACTTTGCTTAAAGGTATCTACAAAAAGATTGGTTCACTCATCATCTTTTAAATTTAGTTGTTTAATAATTAAGCCATTATCCATATTTTTAATATATTGTTTTGAGAATCATTGCATTTTTTTAATGTCAAATTTTGAAGGAGACTTACTTAATCTAGCGGGGTCAAACTTTGTAATTATTTCATTATGGCTCATTAGTTCTGAATTATCAGCACTAGTTCAACCTAAAAGTGATAGAAAGTTAAAAATAGCATTTGGATCATAACCATCATTTTTGTAATCTTCAATAAATTGTTTTAATGATGTATCTCTTTTCGAAAGCTTTTTGCCTTCCATATTTGTAATAACAGTTAGATGGCCAAATTCAGGAGATTTTCACCCAAGAGCATTATAAATTGAGAGTTGTCTAGGTGTATTTGTAATGTGTTCTTCGCCCCTTAATACGTGAGTAATTTCCATATCATGATCGTCTACTACAACTGCAAAATTATATGTTGGATAGCCATCAGATTTTTGAATAACTCAGTCTCCAATATCATTTGAGTTAAAACTAATTTTGCCCCTAACAATATCATCTCATTCATAAGTAGTATCCTTAGGCATACAAAACCTTATTGAATACTCACCAGCGTTTTCTCTTCTTGTTTTTTCTTCTTCGCTTATTTTAAGCCAGTTTTTGTCATATCTAAAAGAAGCAATTCCATTCTTTTCAGCCTCATAGTGTTGCATCTCTAATTCTTCAGAAGTATCATAAGCTTTGTACGCAAAACCCTTTTGCACAAGTTCATTAGCAATTTCTCTATATCTGTCTAATTTTTCGCTTTGCCTATATTTTCCATATTTTTCATTAGGATTTAGTGGACTTTCATCTGGAATAATTCCTAATCATTTTAAGTTTTCTAACTGACTTCTTTCACCATCAGCAACATTTCTTTTTACATCAGTATCTTCCAATCTAAAAACAAATGAGCCATTATAGTGTTTTGCAAAAAGATAGCAAAAAAGGGCAGTTCTTGCACCGCCAATGTGTAAGTATCCAGTTGGGCTAGGTGCATATCTGGTTCTAACTTTATTCATATAAGTCTCCATTTATATAAAAATACTAATAATTGTGCAAAAATGCACAAAATGTATGTTTATTATTAAGCCATATTAAAATATATTTATAAATAATTATAAGCATTTTAAATTTCAGTTTAGAAAATTAATAAGCTAGAAAAATTACTATAAATATAGTAACGTTTCCGCACTATTTAATAATGGCATATTTTTTGCATATTAGTCTTAATTGTTACAAATTGTATAATTATTTCAGTTAGCGTGTGTTTCTCATATATATTATTATTTTTTTCAGGGGGATTAAATGACTAAGAAGCCCTTTTTATTGATATTAACAACTCCAGTACTTCCAGTATTATCAATTAGTTGTATAAACTCTAATTCAAAAAATAATCCAAGTGTTAACCCACATACTGATCCTAATGCAAATAATGAAAATAGTTCATCTGCAACACCTGGCAAAGATAAAAATGACAAGTCAGCATCAAATGTAGTACCAATTGCTAAAATTCAAAAATTAATAAATGTTAGCTACATTGAGAATGAAACGCCATTAAGAAGCCAAAAATACATTAAAGGCAAGGAGTTTAAACCCTTTGCTTTATCTGAATTTGCTAAATCAGGTTATAGATTAGCTGGATATTTTTTAGATAACAAATTTACCAAGATTTTGCCTGATAATTTTAAACCTGAAAAAGATACTAAAATATTTTTAAAATTTGAAGAAATAATAAATCCTAATTTTGTTGAAAATGAACATAAATTACAAACATTGGTACCATTGAACTTAAAAAACCAAAGTGTTAAATTTGTTAAATACAACGATATTGACTATATTGACTTAGATCAGTTTGTTGAATTATCTAAGGATGTTTTAGCACTAAATGATAATTTAGACACTAAAAATGTTTTATATAATGGCAAAGTATATAATCTAAAAAGATCATTTGAAATTAGTAAAACAAAAGAAAGTCTTACTTTAAACTCTATAAAACAGTATATTTCACCTACTAATGAAGAAAATATTACCCTAAAAAGTTATATTAAGTTTGACTATGCTAAACAACAAATAACAGTTTCTGGCTTTGATTTCTTTGAATCGGTTAAACCATATGAGCCTGAAGGCAAATTAGAATTTTATGATGATTCTAATAATAGATTTAATGAATTCAAGATAGATTTGCAAAAATATAAGATTGATATGCTCAACAATAGTGGCAAAATTTATCTTCCATTCGTAATGCTCAATCAACTAATATTAGGCGAGTCAGAAAATCAACTTTATTTTAATGGTGATAAAGTATATATTTTTGAATTTAATCAAGTTCATGATAGCAAAAACAATGATGATAAGAAGAAATTACTTTCAAACGCCAAAAATTCACCAATTACACTTAATCAAAAGCATTTTCAGTTTAACTATTTGCTGTTCTTGTTAGATAATTTCTATCCAATTAGATCTAAAAATAGTGAGACATATAAGCAATTTTTAGAAAACTATAAAGAAAGTATTTTAAGTGATGATAATGTAAAGCATTTTCAAGCACTCAACTCATTAATTTATGACTTAGATGATATCCATACAAAAATTCTTGTTTGAGGACATCAATATGTAAGTGATTTAGAAAAACAAATAAAAGAGCCCAATACTAGCGAGTTAAAGGAAAGAAGAAAAAGATTCAAAGAATATGAACGCAAATTATTGAATCTTGAAATCCGTCACAATTTAAATGAAAGAGATGTGAGATACACTCCTGATAAGCAAACTGCAATAATAAAAATTGACTTTTTTACTAGATATTTAACTGACGGAATTAAAAAGCAGCTATTAGAGGCCAAAAGCAAAGGTGCTAAAAATATTGTTTTTGATTTAACATTAAATCGTGGTGGCTCAGTACAAGCTACATGAGAAATTTTAGGATATTTAGCAAATAATAAATACAAATATAATAAGTATTATCCATTAAGTAAGGACAAAGTAATAACCAATATAAAGTCTAAAGTAGATAATAAAGAGTTTAACTTTAAATACTTTATATTAACCTCACCAATAAATTATTCAGCTGGAAACATGTTTGCAGCAGTTTCAAAAAATAATAACTTAGCTAAAATAATTGGGTATAAATCAGCTGGGGGGGGTTCAGAAGTTAGGGTTAGTGTATTGTCTACAGGCACCATCATTAGAAGAAGCGGAAATTATGTACTAAGTGATTCTGACTTTAAGACCTATGAATTAGGTGTAAAACCAGACATAGAATTTGAAAAGAAAAGTAATGAATATGATCTTGATAAACTTTTTGATCTTGATTATATTCAAAAGATAGTTAATGAAAGCAATAAATAGAAATTAATAAAGGAGTAATAGTAAATATGAAAATTAAGAAATTAAAAAGCTTATTCATTGCTTCTTGCACTATTGCTCCGCTTATTTCATTATCAGCAACTAGCAATATTAATAGTGATACAAGTGTAAGTTCAAAATTAAAAGAGTTTGATTTAATACTATTAGCTAGAGAGCTAAATCGCGAACCTAAACAAGCAAAAGTTAAAATGTACCTACATAATGATGTAGCATATATTGGAATTCAAGAGTTTTTGAAAACTATTTCAAAAGTAGTTAAAAATGAAAATATAAACTTTAGTTTTAATGGAGACAAAGTTGTATTAACCTATAAAACAGCCACAGACAGCTCAAATCCATTAACATTAACAGTTGATTACACAAAGCAGAAAATATTTGTTTCTAATTATAAGTTCTTTGTAGAAATATTAAGAAATTTTGAGCGTGGGGAAGAAAAACTTGATATTGATTTTCTAAAGTCAGAGAACAAAAATTCAATTCTGAATTTTGAATATGATCTTAAAAAATACAACATTGAGATTTTAAAAGATGGGGTAGATTTGTATTTACCACAAGTTCTGTTAAATCAAGTTTTTTTAAATGAATCAAATATACAAACATACTTTAATGGTGAAGTTTTAAACATATTTAAATTTGCTGAATCATTACAAGGATCTGGGCCAATTTGGCTTAAAAAATCTGATAAAAATAATAATAAAGCAATTCCAGAGGGATTAAGAAAGTTTCAGTACCAATATTTCCCCTTTTTACTTGATCATTATTATGGCATTAAATTAAGTGATAACAGCTCATATATTAATTTTCTTAAAAAATACGAAGCTGATATTTTATCTTCAAATGATAAGCATTACTTAGCAACTAAGCAAATAATTAAGGATTTAGACGATTTACACTCTGCTTTTATTCTTGATGGATACTTCGATAAAAGTGACAATATATTAAAACTATTTCCACAAAATAGAGAAAGAGTACATAAACATTTACAGTTACAGAATAAGCTAGCTAGTGTTTATTTCAAAAACAACTATGAGTATACTAATGTATACACTCCTGATAGTCAAACTTCTGTGATTTCATTTAAAAAATTTGAAGAAGATAGTGCAATGCATATTGAAAAAGCACTAAAAGAAGCAAAAAGCAAGGGTGTTAAAAACATTATTTTTAATGTAACACTTAATGGTGGTGGTTACATTGGAGCTGCTTATGAAATAATGGGTTTTTTAACAGACAAACCATTTAAAGTTTGGACTTATAATCCTTTGTCGGGTGAAAAGAAAATTGAAATTATCAAATCTAAGAAACCAAAATATAATTTTAATTATTTTGTATTAACTGCCCCAGTATCATTTAGCGCAGGTAATATTTTTCCACAATTAGTTAGGGACAATAATTTAGGAAAAATTATTGGCTATGACACTTTTGGTGGTTCATCTGCTATTGGATATTATATTTTACCAACTGGTGATATTATTCAACTTAGTAGTAATACTGTATTTACTAACAAAAACTTTGAAACAACCGAATTTGGCGTAAAGCCAGATTATCCATTCGATGAAAATATTGAAACAGGCGCCAAAAATTTATATGATTTAAAGTATTTGCAAGATTTTATAAAAAATATCTCAAAAAAAGAAATTGATAAGCCATCTAAACCAATAAATAAGCCAGAGCCTAATCCTAATTTAGAACCAAAACCTGTGCCTGACAAAAAACCTGTTCCAGCTCCAAATGCAAATAGCAGTAGTCCTAAATTTAATTTTGATAATGACAATACTATGATTTTAGTACCTGAAAATAGTTTTACTCCTGATGCAGTAGATAAGAACAATGGTATCAGAAATAAAGCAGGACTAATTGCTGGGATTTCAGTCGGCGTAGCATCTGGTGTTGCTGTATTGTCAACTATGACTTATTTCTTAGTTAAAAGATTTAGAAAATAAAGCAAGCTATGAATAAAAAAGAACTAAGAAAATTAATGATAGGTAAACGCAAGCTGCTATCTTTTGATTACAAGTCAAAAGCTAATTTGATTATTAGCAATAATGTTATAGATTTTATAAATAAATACAGATTCAAGCAGATCTGTATTTATTTATCAACAAAATATGAAGTTGATACAAATCATATAATTAATTGATGTTTAAGCAATAGCATTAGTGTTTATGTTCCAAGAGTCTTAGAAGAGAACAAAATGGTTATGACTAAGATTGATAATACAAGCAATTATCAATTTAATATATTTAATATCAATGAATCGACATCAAATATTATGTGTGAAATAGATAAAATTGATTGCATTTTCACACCATTAGTTGCTTTTGATAAACGCTTAAATAGAATAGGTATGGGCAAAGGATTTTATGATCGTTTTTTTAATGAGAATCCTGGGAACTATTTAAAAGTCGGAATATGTTTTGATGAACAAAAAGTTGAAAAAGTGGAAATTGATGATAACGACCAAAATCTGGATTTTGTTATTACCGAGAGAAATATTTATGAATAAATCAACTAGCAAATCAGCTACAAAAGTTCACTCAAAAAGCAGTTTTATAGTATTAAAAAACCAAGCGTAGTGTGCTTGGTTTATCTGTTATTAAAATTTTTAAGTCAGTCACTTACAGTTTCTTGATCTTTCTTTCTTTTAGCAGGTGAATAGCTGTTTCTGTCTTTAAGATTTAAAGCATTAGCCTTTTCTGCTTTTTCTTCTTGTTCCTTGGTAGGATCTTTTACTACTGGTGTTTTCTCTGTTGGTTTGTATTTATAAATATTACGTGCTCAAACGTCATATATGTAATTTGATGCCTTCACTGCATCTAAATCACTTTTTGAACTCTTGTTATCTTTTGTTTTAGGTTTATATTTGTAAATATCTCTAGCTCAAACATCGTAGATATAAGATGATGCCCTTGCACCTTCTAAATCAGTTTCTGTTGTGTCTGTTCTTTTTGTCATACTATTTGTTGAAGCTGTTGATTCTGAATTTCTTGTTGTTTCAGCAGGTATAGAGTCAGCCTTGTTTTCCTTATCAATTTTATTGTTTTCAGTAGTTTCTAATTTTGGTTGTTCAGCTACTTTTTTAGAATTTTCTTTTTCAACTGGATCTTTAATTTCCTTTTTAGTTGCTTTTTTAGAATCTTCTTTTTTAACTGGTTCTTTGTTTTCTTTTTCAGCTACTTTTGTTTTGCCATCACATGAAGCAGCTATCATTGGGAAAGAACTAGCAAAAACTAAGCCCCCCCCCTATTAACATTAATTTTCTTTTCATATGTTAGTCCTTTACAAATTAGAATATTAAACATATTATACAAGATGAGAAATATCAAATCAATGTTAATGTCTAAATTTAGTGTAAACTGAAAATTTTTAATACAATTTATTAGACTTAAAATGAGAGACTATTCAAAATGATAATAAAAAACTCCTGTTAGTTAAAACAGAAGATTTATAAGAACGAAAAAATAATTTACTATCTTATAGAAGAATTAACAGGCACACGGGGGTCATCTGCCAGGCGCATATCTTCTATTACTTGTGCTATTAGTTCATCCATTAACTAACTTCTTATCTTCTTCACTAGATTGTTTAGTTCTTTGATCGTTAGAAATTAAATTAGCAGAAACAGCCTTATCTTCTCTATCTTTTTGTGCTTTATTTTCTTTCTCAGTAGGCGAAAGAACTTTTGAATTTGATGATGAGTGTGCTCCACCAAAAAGTTTTAAAGTGCTTTCAGACGCTGATTCTAAATGTCTTTTAATAATTTTATCTTTTAAAGATTCAGAATTGCTTGTAGCACTTGATGAAGAGCTTGCAGAATCGCTCTTTGATGATTATAAAACTTTTGGACTTTTAGTTTTGTTGCTATTAGATGTTGTATCACCATCTGTTTATGAAGTTCCTAGTTCTGTCTTAGGTTTTTGAACTACTTTTTTAGAATCTTCTTTTTTAACTGGATCTTTAATTTCCTTTTCCCCTTATTTTATATCTTGAAGTTTTAAACTATGATAATAAATTAGGACTAAAATTGGTAATTTTAATTAGATATTTAATGAATTTAGGCGGCAAAAACTTATTATTATATTAATTTTTTTCTTTCAAATCCTTCTTTATTACTGTTTCGTATTTTCGTATAAATTCCTTAGCGAGTTTTAATCATTTTTCATCTATTCTTGGTTTTTTTACTTCTAACTTAAATTGTGAGTAATAGTTCCACTCATGATTTGAACGATGAGACTCAATATTTCCAAATCAATAATTTAAATCATCAAAGTATTTTGAGCCTTTTATTAAGGCTTCATTTTCTCTTTTTGTTTTTTCATAATCTTTTTTAGCTTCTTCAAGTTGTTTTAATAAGTTTTCAGGGTCATCTTTTTGTTCTTTTTCTTTACTCTTATCTTCTTGATCGTTTTGATTACCTTGAGTTTGTGGGGAAGTATTTGAAGAAGAACTATCAGAACCACTAGGGTCATCTTTTTGTTCTTTTTCTTTACTCTTATCTTCTTGATCGTTTTGATTACCTTGAGTTTGTGGGGAAGTATTTGAAGAAGAACTATCAGAACCACTAGGGTCATCTTTTTGTTCTTTTTCTTTACTCTTATCTTCTTGATCGTTTTGATTACCTTGAGTTTGTGGGGAAGTATTTGAAGAAGAACTATCAGAACCACTAGGGTCATCTTTTTGTTCTTTTTCTTTACTCTTATCTTCTTGATCGTTTTGATTACCTTGAGTTTGTGGGGAAGTATTTGAAGAAGAACTATCAGAACCACTAGGGTCATCTTTTTGTTCTTTTTCTTTACTCTTATCTTCTTGATCGTTTTGATTACCTTGAGTTTGTGGGGAAGTATTTGAAGAAGAACTATCAGAACCACTAGGGTCATCTTTTTGTTCTTTTTCTTTACTCTTATCTTCTTGATCGTTTTGATTACCTTGAGTTTGTGGGGTAGTATTATTAATTATGCTTTCATCTGTTGGATTCTTGTTTTCACATGATGCAGCTATCATTGGGAAAGAACTAGCAAAGACTAAGCCCCCCCCCCTATTAACATTAATTTTCTTTTCATATGTTAGACCTTTATAATTTGAACATAAAACCTTAAACAATTTTTAGTTGTTTAATTTACAACATAATTATATATAAACAATCTTGATGCGAGATATGATCAAAAAAATATTGCAAAACTATGAAAAAGCATTTAATATTTTAGCTCTGCTTAATGTTTTTCTGTTTTTGGAGTCATATTTTGTGGCCTAAGCCAAAAGTATTTTTAAAAAATAAAACTATGTTTAAACCTTATTTTGCTGTATTTATGACTTAATTAATATAATTTAATTAATTTAATTAACTACAACATATTTTTTTAAGCATTTAATTACATAGTTTTTATAGTAAAAGGATATTATATGGGCAATAAAATAACTAAAGAAAAATTAGGTTCTAAGATCTGAGATGCTGCTAATCAGTTGAGAGATAAGTTAGAACCACATGAATATAAAGATTACGTTTTAGGTCTTGTTTTTTACAAATTTTTATGCGAAAAGCAAACTAATTATTTAATTAAGAACTGAATTACCAGTGATCAGCTTAAATATCTTGATAGCAAATATTTAGATAATGAATCAAATTTTAATGCTATTGTTTCTGGCGATGCTTATAAAAGCGACTATGAAAATTTAGTTGATGCAAAAAAAGATTGCATTGACGAAAATGGCTATTTTATAGACTATTCAAATTTGTTTTCATCTTGACTTGAAAACAAAAACGAATTTAATATCCAAAAGTTTCAATTAGCTTTTAATAACTTCAATAATAGTGTTAATGATGAACATAAATCATTATTTAAGGACTTATTTGTAAAGTTTGAAAGAGACTTAAGTAAGTTAGGTTCAGATACAAATGAACAGACTAAAAAAATTTCTAGTTTGTTAGACATTATTAATGATATTCCTTCAACTAACCAAGACTATGATGTTCTAGGTTATATTTATGAATATCTTATTGCTCGTTTTGCTTCATCAGCCGGCAAAAAAGCTGGTGAGTTTTATACTCCGCATAAAGTGTCAGAGTTAATGTCTAAAATTATTGCATATCATTTAAAAGATAGAGAAGTAATCAAAGTTTATGACCCAACTAGTGGCTCTGGCTCATTGCTTATAACTATTGGCCATGAGTTTAAAAAATACAATAATGGTGATAGTCCTGTTAGTTACTATGCACAAGAGTTAAAAGCTGAAGTTTTTAACTTAACTAGAATGAATCTAATAATGAAAAATATTAGCCCAACTGAAATTCACGCACGTAATGGTGATACTTTAGAACAAGACTGACCAATGTTTGAAGACAATGACTTTAGTTCATACAAACACTTATCAGTTGATGCAGTTGTTTCTAATCCACCATATTCTCAAAAGTGAAATTCTAAAGAACATAGTTTAGATCCTAGATATGTAGAGTATGGAATAGCTCCTGAGAGTAAGGCTGATTATGCTTTTCTGCTTCACGATCTTTATCATGTTCAACCTGATGGAATTATGGCTATAGTGTTGCCACATGGCGTTTTATTTAGGGGCAATTCTGAAGGACAAATACGTAAGAATTTAATTCAAAAACAACAAATAGATGCAATTATTGGTCTTCCTGTCAATATGTTTTATGGCACAGAAATTCCAACAATAATTATGATTCTGAAAAAACACAGAAGTGAAAAAGATATTTTGTTTGTTGATGCTTCAAAACTTTATGTTAAAGGAGACAAAAAAAATGAATTCACTAAGTCTCATGTTAAAAAGATTGCTGATGTAGTAAATCATAGGATTGAAATAGAGAACTTTTCACGTCGTGTATCGCTTGATGAAATTGTTCAAAATGATTACAACCTTAATATTTCTAGATACATTGATAATTTTAAGAGGCAAGAACAATATGATCTTTATTCAATTATGTATGGCGGCATAAGCAGGGAAGAATTAGCAAAGCTTGATAAGTTTTTTGGCTTATTTACAGGCTTAAAAGATAAATTGTTTAAGTTAAATGACAATAATTATTATGAACTAAAAATTCCTAAAGAAGATATTAATTCTACTATAAATGGCGAAAGAAGTGTTACTGAATACAAAGATAGTTTTGACAAAAAAGGCGAGAAATTTTTAAAATTCTTTAAAAATTTTGTTAAATCAGTTGAAGAGATTGAGCACGTTGATTTAGTACAGTTGGAATCTGTTTTAAGTGACTATATTTTTGAAAATATGAACAGCATCCCATTAGTTGACGCATATGATATTTATCAAATTTTTGTTAATAATTTAGATGTAATTAAGGATGATATTGAGCTTATTAGTAAGTATTATCAAGATTATGATGATAAAAGTATTGTCTTGCAAGAGATACTAAAAGGTGAAATTAAAAAAAATACAGGAGAAGGAAGTAAAAATCCCCTAAGAAAGTATAAGACAGACATTTTTGATATAGAGTGACTACAAGAAAAATTCTTTAGTGACCGGTATTGACAAGCAAAAGATAAAGATGAAGAAATAAAAAGTCTTAATAGTGAGCTTAAAGAATTAGAAAAGTCAATAGATGAAGAAGATAAAAGTGATGAGATATATAATTTTAAAGAAAATAAGTGAAAATGCAATAACATTAAAAAAATCTACAATAATGTTGCAAAAGAAATTAATTCTTTAGATTCTGATAGCTTAGAGTATAAGCTTACTAATATTTGCATGCTTAATTGAAAAATTGAAACTACTAAAAGTGATGCAAAAAGCCTAGCTAACTTTTTAGTAGAAGAATCATATAAGAAGTATATGAGTCTTAATAGCAATGAATTTTATGAACTTTTGATTGAAAAATGAATAGTTCCAATCATTGAACAAATTAATAAAGCAGGAATAAGTGTTGTGGATGATTTTGTTTCAAAAATAGAGACTTTATCTGAAAAATATAGCGACACTTTCGAAGATATTAATAACCAAATAGTAAGCAATGAACGTGAATTAATTAGCTTGCTAAAAGATCTTAAGGGCGAAGAGAACGATATGAAAGCTATTGATGAGCTTATCAAGATAATAGGTGGTAAGTAGAGTTATGAGTAATAAATTATTAGTGCCACAGATTAGATTTAAGGAATTTACTAACGCTTGAGAACAGAAAAAACTTAGAAATGTTGTAAGTTATCACAGCTCTGTGATGATTGCTAGTGATGTTAAAAAATATGGAAAATTTGATGTATATGATCCAAATAAAATAGTTGGTAAAACTGATGCTGAACCTTTTAGAAGTGATTACATTTCTATTGTCAAAGATGGTGATGCTGGAAGAATTAGATTGTTGCCTAAAAATACTATGATTCTGAGCACAATGGGTGCACTTATTGCCAAAGACCCCTTTAAAATAGACTTTCTATATTACATGCTAAATGCAATAAATGACTTGGCAAGGGAACGCAACGGATCAATAATACCGCACATATATTTTAAGGACTATGGACAAAATATATACAATTTGCCGAGCACTCCTGAACAATCCAAAATATCATCACTTTTCACTCGCCTTGACTCCTTAATAACCCTTCATCAGCGTAAGCTTTTAAGCTTGAAAAATCTCAAAAGTAGACTGCTTGACAGAATGTTTTGTGATGAAAAATCTCAATTTCCAAGCATAAGATTCAAGGAATTTACTAACACTTGAGAACAGTGGAAAGTTGGCGATTTAATAACAGAAAGAATAGAATTCACCAAAGAAAGTAATGAATTTCCTTTGATGGCTTTTGTAGCTAATGAAGGCGTTGTTGCAAAAGGGGAAAGATACGATAGAAGTAGCTTAGTTAGAGATATTTATAACAAGATTTATAAAGTAACTAAGTATGGAGATTTTATATATTCATCAAATAATTTAGATAGAGGGTCTATAGGCGCAAATAAGTACGGTAATGCTTGCATTTCTCCTGTGTACAGTATTTTTAAATGTACAAATTCTTCTGATCACAATTTTATTAAGAACATCTTATCTAGGCATAGTTTTGTAAATAAACTTCTAAAGTATAGACAAGGTGTTGTTTATGGACAGTTAAAAATTCATGAATCAATATTTTTAAATATAAATTTAAATTCGCCATCAATTTTAGAACAAAACAAAATAGGGAAGATTTTTTATAACCTAGATTCCTTAATAACCCTTCATCAGCGTAAGCTTAATAGTCTGAAAAATATCAAAAATACATTATTAGACAAAATGTTTGTATAGGAGTAATTATGGAATTTAACAGTGAAAAAAAATTTGAAGTTGCATTGGTTAATTGCTTGCTTGAGTACGGTTGAAAAGGTTTTCCTGATAAGTCTAATCCATCTAAACAATATAATGTTATTTTGGGAAATGTTACTGAAGAAGACTTAATTGAGAACTGAAAAAATATATTGTTTGAGAACAATAAGGACATCTTAAACGGTATTGAATTGTCAAATGACGAAATGAATCAAGTAATTCAAAAGGTGCAAAATTGTCAAAATTTTGTAGATACTAACACACTTATTAATAGCGAATACATTGGCATTACTAGAACTAATAAACTTGATTCAAAAATGTTGAACAAAGAGATTCAGCTTAAAATATTTAAAAGGCGTGACATTAATGCAGGTGAAAGCATTTATCAAATTGCAAGGCAAGTTAAAACCAATTTATTAGATGATGAAAAAGAAAGAAGAAGTGATGTAATTCTTCTTATTAATGGTATGCCATTAATCCATATAGAGCTTAAAAACAGTGGCGAAAATATACTTAAGGCCATAACCCAAATTAAAAATTACTCTAAGATTGGCTTTTATAAAAATGGCATTTTCAAGTTAATACAAGTTGTAGTAGCAATGAAGCCTAATGAAATGATGTATATGCCTAGCACAAACAATTATGAACATATTGTTGCTGAGAGATTTTTGAAATGAACTGATCAGGATAATAAGTTAATTAATGACTGAAAGAAAATAATTGAGAATGTATTTAGAATTCCAAATGCTCACAGGATGATAGCAGATTTTACAATTGCCGATGTTGCAGACCACACCTTAAAAATTTTAAGAAGCTATCAAATTCATGCTGTTAATAAAGTTCAAAACAAGTTTTTTGCTAATGAATTTTTCAAAAATACACCAAGCAAAAGAAGTCATAAAGGCGGTTATGTTTGACATGCAACTGGTTCTGGTAAAACATTAACTAGTTTCAAACTAGCAACATTATTATTGGAATGAAATCAAGCTGATATTGTAGTTTTTGTAGTAGATAGAATTGAACTAGGCACACAAACAAAAGATGCTTTTAAAAACTTCAATTCATCAGGGCAAATTGAAGTTTCTGAAGCCGCTAATACAAATGATTTAATAAAACAATTATCAACAACATCTGAATCAATAAAATACAAGCTAATAATTACAACAATTAATAAACAAGCAAATATTGATAAAGATTTTTATGATAGGCAATTAGCTGAAATTGCTAAAAAAAGAGTTGTATTTATCTTTGATGAAGCTCACAGATCAACTCATGGAGATATGTTTAAATACATAATAGAAAGTAATCCAAATGCAGTTGTTTTTGGCTTTACAGGAACCCCAATTTTTGATAAAAATTTAAAAGCAGGATTAACAACAGAAGCTAACTTCGGTCCACTTTTGCATAAATATACAATGAAAAGTGGTATTGAGGATAAGAAAGTTTTAGGTTTTAACTGTGAGTATAAGTTTCTTGACAAGGTTTTACTCCCTGCAATTAAAAAATTAGATAAATCTGAAGGCAGTATATGCAGTGATAATGCAAATGCAGAAATTAAGCTCAATAGTCTTAAAAATTTAATTAATGTTAAAGATGATGAATTATTAAAATTTGAAGAAAATATTTATAGAAAAATTAAAGATGATGATTTGTATAAAGAGCAGGTTGTAAATGAAATTTTAAAAGATTGAAAAAGAAAAAATATTGATAATGACTTTAGTGCTATTTTTGCAACAAGTAGCATCAAAGATGCTATTAGGTATTATGAAATTTTTTCCCAAAAAATCAGTGAAACAGACTCATCAGTAAAATTTACAGCTCTTTTTGATTCTTCAACCGATATTTCTAAAGATGCCAATAATCCTTCTAAAGGATTAATTAAAGATGAAAAGATAAAGCAAATAATTGCTAGATACAACCAAGACTTTAATACTAAATTTGATGAAAATAACCCTAATAGTCACGCTAATTTTAAAGTAGATATTCAAAATAGATTAGCTAGAAAATATAACCACAAAAATTTAAGCAAAGATCTTAAATTAGACATATTAATTGTTGTTGAACAATTATTAACTGGTTATGATTCAAAATACATTAACACAGTTTATTTTGATAAGACAATGGCTTTTGAAAACTTAATACAAGCTATTTCTAGAACAAATAGAAACTATAATGCAAATTTGAAACCATATGGCAATGTTGTGTTCTTTAAGCAGCCAGGAAGAATGAAATGAAATATGCAGGAAGCATTAGCTGAATATGCAGATTTTGACCCTGGCATGGCCATGCCTAAAAGTTTAGAATACTTCTATACAAAAATTAATGAATCATTTTTAAATATACAAAATATATTTAGCAAATGAGGTTTTGTTAACTTTGAATCAGTGCCGGAGGTATCTGATATCAATGAAACAGATCCCGAAACTTTAGCTAATTTAAAAGCGTTTTTATCTAATTTTCAAAAAATTAGAAGAAATTTAACATCAGCACAAATTTTAGGTTTTGACTGAGATGATAACAAAAATGATATTGTTTTAACAAAAGATCAATATGAGCTAATTTGGGCAAGAATTAAGGATATTGACTTTTCTAAATTTAAAATAGCTACTGAAAATGAAGAGGAGATGTTTTTAATTTTAGAATTAGCTGATGTTGATAATTCTACATTTAATATTACTGTTAATAACGATTATTTAAATGCGTTGCTATTTGAAATTAAAAAAAGCCGCATCAGCAAGTCTAATGATGAGTTGCATTATGAAAAATCTGATTCCTGAAGTGAATTAGAGCAAAAGTACATTCGCAAGTATCCTATGGAATATCAATATCTAGCTAGAGAATGCATAAATGAAGTTCTTGCAAATAACGATTCATTCAATGAATTTGACCTTAATAGTTGTGTATGTGAAAAGATTTCAAAAAAGTACAATGATGATATTGAAAATTTTGCACAACAAATGAATATAGATTCAGTTAAGTTAAGAAAAATAATAAACTCTAATGATCCAATTAATGTTAATGGCAGATTAAATGATTTATGTGATGATAAATTAGAAGAAAATGTTAAGTTAATCATTGCCAATGAATTAGGGAAAGCCAATGCTAATGACATCAAGCAAGGCCAATATAGAAAACATATTAAGGACTTTATTATAAAACTGAGAAATTCTAAATATAGAGTTATATAAAAATGCTGCAAAAGCAGCAAATTTGCGTGGGTAAAAGTTAATTTATTAATTAAGTGCAGATATTGACCGCATAACCAGGTCAATATCTTTATTTTCTAATTCGTTGATAATATGTAAATAGATTTGTTCAGTAGTATTCATACTAGAGTGACCTAGTCTCTTAGCAACTGAGGCAATTGAAACACCTGCATACAATAAAATTGATGCATGTGTGTGTCTTAATCCATGAATGCTGATAATAGGGATATTGGCTTTTTTGCATCTTCTAGCTAATAGATCATTAATTGTTGAATTAAAAATCTTTTCTTTAAAAACAAAAATAGGTTTATTTTTATCTAGCCCTTGTACTAAAGATGCAAAACGAGAGATTGTTTGCCAATCTAATTGTATTTTTCTAACTGAAGATTTATTTTTTGTTGGCAAAAAGCCACCAGATTCTTTGTAATTTCATGTTTTAGATACATTTAGTAATTGCTTAGTAAAGTCAAAATCATCTGGAGTAAGTGCAACAGCTTCTGAGAATCTTAGTCCTGTTTTAGCAATTAGAAATATTAGTCAGTCAAAGTTCAATTTATCCTGTAAATTAAGCCCTTTGAGCAAAAGTTGAAGCTCAAAATTGCTTAAAAATTTAATTTTTTTAGGCCTAGCTGGCATACCTTTTATGACTACCTTCCTAGTGGGGTCTTTTGTTAATAGCCCTTCATCGAAAGCATCTAGCAAACATCCTTTTAGATGATGGTGAAAATCCATAGTTGTTTGTCTTTCATGGCACTCAGCATAATCATTTATGATCTGTTGATAGCTAACTCTATCAAGGTCGCAAAGTTTTAAATTAGGAGCTAGTTTAATAATTCAGTCTAAAGTTAGCTCATATTTCATAAAGCTAACCTTTCTAATTGAACCTCTTTTATAAACATTTATTCAACTTTGAAAATATTTGTATAGCAAAATATCAGTCTTTTTCATTTTTCCTTTCATTTTTACCCACGCTGATGAAGGGTTATTAAGGAATCGAGATAATAAAGCACATTCCCAATTTTTTGTTGCTCATATATGTTGGGAGGAAATAAAAACAAAGTCTTTTTTAACGCTGTTTGATTTATATTGAACCTTGAGATTCCTTGTGCCATAAGCATTGCTTGAGTTCTAAAAGAGTTTGATCTAAAAAAATATCCAATGTAATTAACATCATATTTTTCTAATTGATTAAACCTAACTAGAATACAAAAACTGTTAAAAGCTACGTTTTTATAGTCGTTTTTTCAATTTATTACTGATGACATTGCAACTTCATCAGGAGTTTCTGATGAAATAGTTAATATAACATCCTTAAATTGAACATAATTTTGCCTGCTACTGTTTTTAAATTTCTTCAATTCACTAAACTGTGAAAATGTATTATTAAAAACATTTAAATAATCTATGTATAAATCTTTTCCAACGCCAAAATCACTTTTGCTAACAGAAGTTAGTCCATTATAAAATTTTGAACATTCTCCCAATTTTTCCTGTTCTCAAGCGTTAGTAAATTCCTTGAATCTTATGCTTGGAAATTGAGATTTTTCATCACAAAACATTCTGTCAAGCAGTCTACTTTTGAGATTTTTCAAGCTTAAAAGCTTACGCTGATGAAGGGTTATTAGTGAGTCAAGGTGAGTGAAAAGGGATGATATTTTGGATTGTTCAGCAAAATTTGGAAAGTTTACACTTTCACTTTCAAATTGGCTTAAATTTAGCGTATCTCTGACTGATTTGTTAGAGTTGGTTGACACTATATTTTTAAATGCTTCAGAGCGAAATCATAGTAGAAAAAAATCAGGGTTATTGTTATTATTTATTTGGAAAACTTCATAAATGGGGCTAACAAGACCCATTTCTGAGTGCTTATAAAGTGCAAGTGACCCTACATTTATTCTTGATGGATTATATGCAAAAGTATTTATGGAAACAATTAACGAATTTTTCTTGTCTGCAAAAACTGCTTTTCCACCATCATCAAAATACTCATTCTGATTAACAAATCCATCTTTATTTGTTACTGAATAACTGACTAAATTCATGTTGCTACTATTTTTAACTCTATATGGAATGAATAAATTTTTGGCAGTATCCTGTTCTCAAGCGGAAACATTGATTGAAAAAAGAAATAATTGCTTTTTTCTTGCAGCAAACATTTATTCAGAAATGAATAAACTTGTTAAATTTAGGCAGTAATTATCTTTTTATTCGTTTATTTCATGCACTCTTTAGTAAGCTTTGCCATTAAAAACATAAAAAATACAGCAGCATAAAATGTTGTTTAAGATACTAATTTTTATATACAGGCTCACAAGCAAAATGTAAATAAAAAGCAAACTTTTTTAAACTAGGACAATAAAAATAGACATTAAATTTTTATTTTTTACAAAACTCCACTCACAATTCATGTGGAGTTTTGTAATTAAATTTCTTGAGCATTCGCTCATTATTATACCAATCAATGAATCTATTTAGATGACGCTCAAGTTGCTTAAGCGTCATTTTCTTAACACTTTTCTCAAAATTTTCAAACATTTCAGTTTTAAGTACTGAGAAAAAGTATTCAATTTCTCTATTGTCAAGGGAATTACCAATTCTTGACATTGATACTTTTCCATTAAGTCTTTCAATTAACTGAAGATATTCTTTAGATGAATATTGACTTCCGTGGTCAGAATGTATAACAAAATTTTTGGGAAAATTAACTTTTTTAATATTATCAATAACCAATGAATTATCATTGTACAAAGACAGGTTAAAACCTAAAATTTTTTTGGTTTTATGATGAATAACAGCCGACATATATACAAAATTTTGATCAACATCTATTGGCGAAGGTATGTATGTAACATCAGTAGCATAGATATCATTATATATACCATCATAGTCACGAGAAGCAATATTTTGAAACGTTACAGATACATTCTTAGATTCTTTTGTTCTTTTTGCTTTTCTTATTCTACAAACTAGTCCAAGTTTTTTCATTATTCTACCTAAAGTCCTATAATTAAGCTTTATTTGTTTATTTTTGCTAATATAAGCAGCCAATCTTTCTCTGCCGAAAATGCCTCCAGTTTCTTTAAAAGCTTGAACTACAGTGTTCTCTAATTCAAGATTCTTTTCTTTAATCATTTTCAATTTTTTTAGCTTTTTATAGTATGTAGATTTTTTAATTTTAAGCAATGACATAATAACTTTATTCGATACCTTAAAGGGAAATGAATTCTTTATTTTGGTAACCGTTTCTTTAAATTTGTCCTTTTTTATCTTCTTAATTTCGTCATCTGTAGAAATTATTTTTATTATCTTTATCAAATCTTCTTTATTTAGATCATTTAAAAATTCATCTAATATTTCATCATTTGATTTTGTCTTTTTTGGCCTGCCGGAACCTTTACCTTTTTTAGGCGATCTTCCACTCATTGATTCTATGTTCATACCTAAATTATATCTTTTATACTTATTCACTAATCTCTTTCATTGATCGTCAGAAATGTGTTCTACATTTTTTATTTTCATCATTTCATTCAAAAAACATTTTTTAGTGAGTTCCCCAGATCTATATTTTTCGTATTTTTCAAACAAATATTTCCATTCATTAACACTTAACTGCTTAGCCATTTTTATCTCCAACAAAAAAACATCAGCAAATTTGCTGATGTCTACTTTTTTTGTCCTAGTGTATTTTCCAGTTTGCTTTTTTGCTTATTTGCCTGCTAAATAAGCCTATATGTTCCGTCCGATTCTTCGGCAACAATACTTTCTCTTTTTAGATTTTCTAAAACATTTTTAACTTTTGCTATTTGTTTTGCAGATAGTGATTTATTAAAAGTTTTATTGGTTAGTTCTCTAGCAAAATCATTTACACTAATAGGCATATTGTTAAGGTTAAAAATAGTAAGAATAAAGTGCTCTATTTCCTTATCATGAATATCCATAACGCTTCTTTTGTTTTCTAAGCTATTGCTTTCTCTAAATTTAAATTTTCATCCAAATGGTATTATGAATCCATTCTCATCCACATTACCAATATTTCATATAATGCTATCAACAGTATCCTTAGTTGTTTTAGTAACCATAGAATCGCCCTTGATGTTTTTAGCAATTTTATATGCGATACTTAACGGAATTGGTCCAAGTTTTGAAAGGATAATTTTAAGCATATTGCTTAAGTCATAATATTTAATATGGTCAAAGCGATTTTTATCCTTAAAAAATGATGATACAACACTTTCTGTCAGGCCATCTATTGATGGATATATATCAAACACAGCAACATTATCAGTTTCTTTTTCAACTATAAAATGAGCATTTTGGTCAATTTTATCTTCTATAGCTTCTTTTGTTACAACTAATGGAAAATTAGTAGGTTTAATATTTGTGAGTTGGAGAAGTTTTTCTTCAATAATATTTATTTGATGACTTGGATTTTTAAATCAATCAGCTGATCAAATTCTGTGTATTATTCAGCCTCTTGATTCGAATATTTGTTGTCTTAATCTATCTCTGTCTCTTGCAGTTTTAGATAAATTGAAGGATGACCCATCACATTCAATGCCAAGAATAAACTTATTTTCATTGTATGGTTCAGTTATTGCCAGGTCAATTTTAAAGTCTGAATAGCCAATTTGTCTTTTGACATTTCAACCTCTTTTAGTTAATTCATCATAAACTTCTTTTTCAAAAAGTGAATCGAATCTGCTAGTTGAATATTCATTTCCACTTTCTGATATATTAATTCCAAATTCAGCATTTTTAATAAATTTCTCAAGCATTTTGATTCCTGGTTGGTCACTTCTAAATCAGTCAACTTCACTATGCTTGAAGTTTGAAACTACAATTAAGCCTCTTTTAGCTCTAGTAATTGCAACATTTAGTCTTCTATAGCCATTTTCTTTATTAATTTCGCCAAATAAAACACCAAAGCGGTTGTTTTTATTAACTTTTCCGTTAATTACAAAAATTATAAAATCACGCTCATCACCTTGAACTGTTTCAATATTTTTAACAAAAAATGGTTCATTTACTTCATCATCAAAAAAGAATGATAAATCAGGATTTGAAGATTTAAATTTCTCTAATTCTTCATTTACTCTTTTCTCAATTTCTAAGTTAAAGACCACAATACCAACTGAATATTTATTGCGATAATTTGTAATGATCTTTTTAAGAATATCTAGTGACTTAATAATAGTTTCTTGTTCATAGTCTGTTTCTTTGGGTTTGGCATACTCAAAGTGCAATCCTTCATATTCACTTGGACTCTCTGAATTAGGAAAAGTTACTAAATCTTTATAAATAAAATTATTTGAGGTAGTAATCAAGTCTTCATATTTAGATCTATAGTGTCATTTTAGTTTAATTGAGTTTAAGTTTCCATCAGCTAATTTAAGTAGTGATTCATATCCAGACGAAACGTCTTGCTCTATTTCATTAGACTCAGCAAAGTCATCATTATCAATTGATGAAAAGAAATTAGATGGCGGCATTTGTTCTTTGTCGCCAACAATAATTACTTGTTTTGCTCTAAAAAGCGAACTAATAGCTGTTTCAGGCTTGATTTGTGACGCTTCATCAAAAATAACTGTGTCAAATTTGTAGTCTATATCTTTAAATAAGTGGCTGACAGTAAGAGGAGAAAGCATTAAACAAGGTTTTAATTTTAAAATAAAGTCTAAGGCCTGTTCAAAGATAGTTTTGAATGAAACCCTAGTTCTTTTCTTTGATGCTTCACGTTTAATAATGTTATATTGTGGGTTAGCACTTTGAAAAGCAGTAGATTTTTTGATACTTTTGTCAATATGCATAATTATTCTATCTTTAGCTATTTGACTTATCTGTTTATCTCTTTGTCTAAATAATTCCAAATTGCTATTCATGAAAATTGCATCGCTATTTTGTAATTCGCTATCTAAAATTGATTCTATTAATTGTTTATAAAATCTTTTTAAGAAAATCGACTTGTAATTATCTGTGATATTTTTAGCAAAAATAGCTTCAACAAATGATGATAAGTCTGCATCATATAGCTCTTTTTTATAGGTAAGGAAGTTCAAGTATTCTTCCAATTCGTTTCTGCTATTTACTAGAATATTAACTACATTTTTAAAGTCAACAAAATCTAAATAGTCATATGAATCACTCTCTTTATTTAGTATTTCAACTAAATAATAAAACTTATCTAAAAATGAAAAAACTTCAATAGATAGCTTACTTTTCTTTTCATCATTGGCTAATATTGACAGCAAGGTGTTACTAATAATTGATTTTTTATATAGATGAGTTAATAACTCTAGCTTATCTTTAGAATCATTAATCATATTTTGGTCATTAGTATCTATAAAAAAGGCTAATTGGTTAAGTATGCTTTCTATTTTTTTATTAGATTCACTTAAGTCAACAAACATTTCAAAATGTTTGACTATATCAACATTTTTTAAAAGTTTAGGATTCTTTAGACACTTCCTAATTTGCTTTATTTGCCTATTTCACTTGGGCGAAAGGAATCTAAATGGTTTCTTATGAGTCTTTTTAACATATTCATAAACATTTTCTATATTTTGATCATTAGCAAATAAAAGATTAGTTCATATAACTTCTAAGGAAGCAACTAAATCATTTTTATGATTAATTAAATCAATTAATTGATTAATTAACTGGTAATTATTTTCAATTTGACTAATAGTTAAGGCATCATTTTTATATTCAGGTTTAATTGATTTATATAATTCCAATAAGCTATTAATATCTTTAATTTTCTTTGTAAAGTTTATATCAATAATGCTTTTATTGCTCAATATATTGTTTAAACTAAGATAATTTCTTAGTTGCAAACTTCTATTATTTAATTCAGACAATTTAGCAAAAAGTTCATTTTTGTCAAATGAATCTAATTCAAAGTTTTCGAAACCATATCACTTGTGGTCTTTATAGTTGAATTTAATTGTTTTATAGGCATAAAAGAAACGATCGATTGATTCTAAAATTGATGTAAATTTAGCATTATTAATATCTAAAATATTATTAATTACAAAATGTAAATCAAATGCATCTTTGTAATAAAAATATTTACCTATATACTCATAAATTGATTCAAATTCAGGTTCGCGCTTTTTAAGCAATACTTGGCCATAATTTGTTAGTATGTCTTTAACCTTTTCATAGTTCTCAGCAAAATTAGTCATTTTTTGCTCATCAATTTCAAATAATTTTGCTTTGTCAATTGATTCGACTAATTCTTGCAAAATCTGCGTCTTATTCACTTTAGAATCATGAATAGGAATTGCATATTTTTCTAATCCAATTTTCTTTAAATTATTATAAACAACTTGCAAAGCAGCATTTTTTTCAGCCACAAAAAGTATTTTTTTGTTTCTAGAAATCAACTCAGTAATAATGTTAGTAATAGTTTGCGACTTACCAGTTCCTGGTGGTCCTTGTAAAACAAAACTTTTGCCTCTTATAGCATTTTGCACAGCTACTTCTTGTGATGAGTCTGAATCTAAAATCTTGTATTGTTCAAAAACATCAATTTTTGAATCAATGTTAGCTTCATTAATTTCATTTGTGCTACTGTCAATATCATTTTCTAAGTCCATTAAGTTCTTAAAAAAGTCACTATCAATGATTTTTTCAATATTAGTTTCAATGTCTTTATATATATGAATTTTTGAAAAGTCAAAATTCGACAAATAAACTGAATTATCAATTTCTCATCTTTCATCATCACACTGAGAAAGGATTTTTTGACAATATTCAGTATATGCTAAATTAAGATTATCGCTTTCATTATTAAAAGTTGCATCAATATTAAAGTCATTATCAAGCTTTCTAACTAACGATTCATTATTAACAAAAGCACCATCGTTTTTTATTTTAATTGATCATATATTTGCGTTATTTTTAAGTTCAACAGGCAAAAATAATAATGGAGCATATTTAGGTTCATACGAATCCTTTGATTCAAATCATTTTAAAAATCCAAAAGCCAAATATAGCACATCAATTGAATACTCATCTTTTCACATTTTGGCAATTTTGTAGATTTTTTTAAGCGTATTATCTAAAAGATTTTGAGTTGCTGAGTTACCATATTCACAGTAAATTTTACTCTTAGCAATATTAGGATTTTTATTTAGAATGTCATTAATTGTATGAGAATAAAAAGTCTTAGTTTGGCCATATTTATCGCGTGCATATAGATTGCTCATTTTGTATGAACTAATCTCAAATTCTTCTTTAGAAGATGAGTTTATTATTTTAATAAAGTCATCAAGAACAGGGCTTACAATCTTGATTTTTGGCACTATTGTTTTTGCTGGATACACATTAAAATTTAGAGCCTTATTTTTCATACTTAGGTCTAAAAGTTTGGCTTTTCAATTATTGATATTTTTAGTTAATATCTCTCTTTTATTCTCATTATTCATAACAAAATCCTTTCAAAAAATTAGATTTAATATGTCAAAAGGGCACTAACAATAATTATAATAGAAATTTATTTCACGAGTGACAATGCAAAGCTGAATAGGCGCAAAAAAAGAAAACAAAATTGGGAAAAACAGCTAATTTTTCCCAAAAAAGTTTACTTTTAAGAATGCACTCATTTTCTTTTGTTCTCGATAATGGATAGGAGAAAAGTAATCATTTTTTTATTTTGCTTAACAAAATGTAAAAAGATAAGAACACGAAGCAAATCATAAGTGTTCATACTGTATATTTATAATGAATACTTATGCTAAATCTTTATTACAAATTGTCACCATATAAATTAATATTAAACTCATAATTGTTTTTATTTTTAGTTACAACAAAAGTCAAATAAGGCTATTTTATAGTATAAAAATGCCATTATAAAAGACTATTTGTAGAACTCGCTTTAACAAAAAAAATAAAATAATAGATTCAAATCGCAAGTTTAAAAAATAAAGTAAGCAACGAAAAGATCATTTCAGGACATCAAATTTTTTAGGGTATAGTCAGCCTAATTTTTGGTAAAATTTAATATTATATTTTATAATATTACGCCTTTTAAAATTTAAGAAAGGAATAACGCATGGCTAAATTCAATGATGATGAAAAAGAAAAATTAAATAATGGTGACAACAATGAAAAGAATGATGATTATGGCATTGAAGACGAATCATCTAGCGAGTTATTTATAGCATTTAAAAAGCCTAAAGATAGCAAAAGTGATGACGAAGATGATGAAGATAGTCCACAAAATAAACCTGAATATAAAGTACAACCAAAATTAGTTGAAACTGAGCAAGATGGAATAATTCCAATGCAAATTTCGAAAGAGATGAAAGTCTCGTTTTTAGACTATGCAATGAGTGTTATTGTTTCGCGTGCTCTTCCTGATGCCAGAGACGGACTTAAACCAGTTCATAGAAGAATACTCTATGATATGAGCGAGTTAGGAATAACAAGTGGTACTCAACATCGTAAAAGTGCAAGAATTGTTGGTGATGTTTTAGGTAAGTATCACCCTCATGGTGATTCTTCGGTTTATGAAGCAATGGTGCGTATGGCTCAAGATTTTTCAATGAGATATCCTTTAATTGATGGGCATGGAAATTTTGGTTCAATTGATGGTGACCAAGCTGCGGCTATGCGTTATACTGAAGCGAGAATGTCAAAAGTAGCTACTTTGATGCTAGAAGGCATTAAAAAAGATACTGTTGACTTTGTAGATAATTATGATGCAACTGAAAAAGAGCCTTCTGTGTTACCTTCTCGTTTTCCTAATTTGTTAGTTTCTGGAGGATCGGGTATTGCTGTTGGGATGGCAACAAGCATCCCCCCACATAATTTAGCAGAAACAATTGATGCAACTATTGCATTGGCAAGAAATCCCGAAATAACTATAGCTGAAATTATGGAGTTTCTTCCTGGTCCTGATTTTCCAACAGGTGCGATGATTATGGGAACAAAAGGCATTAAGGAAGCTTATGAAACTGGAAAAGGTTCAATTTCAGTTAGATCTATTGCGAAAATAGAACACTTGCATAATGGTAAAAGCAGAATTATTGTTTCTGAAATCCCATACGAAATCAAGAAGACTCTTATTATTGAAAAAATAGCCCAATTAATGAAAGACAAAACCATCGATGGAGTTGCTGATTTACGTGACGAATCGAATAGAAATGGTATTAGAATCATCATTGACATTAAAAAAGGCGAAGTTCCCGAAATCATATTAAATAAGCTTTATAGACAAACTCCCCTTCAATCAAATTACAATGTTAACTTTGTTGCGCTAGTAGATGGTGAACCTAAATTATTAAATATTAAATATGCTTTAGAAGTTTATTTAAAGCATCAAGAAAATGTTGTAACAAGAAGGTTAAAATTTGATTTAAATAAAGCTCAAGACAGAATGCATATTTTAGAAGGTCTTAAGTTAGCAGTTGAAAATATTGATGAAGTTATTAAAATTATTAAATCATCTAAGACAGACCAAGATGCACAAAATAATCTTTCTGCGAGATTTAACTTAAGCGAAAAGCAAACAAAAGCTATAGTCGATATGCGTCTAGGCAGATTAACTGGATTAGCTATTGATAGCATGATTGAAGAAATGAAGAATCTTTCGGCTGAGATTGAAAGAATAATTAGCATTTTATCTGATAAGAAGTTATTAACTGAGTTAATTATCGATGAATTAACTGAAATTAAAAATAAGTTTGCTGATGATAGAAGAACTGTTATTGACAAAAATCTTAGTGCTTCAATTGATGATGAGGATTTAATTACCAAAAGAGATATTGTTATCACAACAAGCACAAAAGGTTATGTAAAGAGAATTGATTTAGAAGAGTATAAAACACAAAGACGTGGCGGAGTTGGCATAACCACAATGAAAACATATAATGATGATGATATTGCATCAATTATTACAACAACAACACACACCGACCTACTTATTTTTACAAATCACGGTAGAGTTTATAGAATAAGGGCGCATGAAATTCCTGAATTAAACAGACAGTCAAAAGGAACCTCATTTATTAATATCATTCCTAGACTTAAAGTTGATGAAGGTGAAAAAGTCATTTCAATGCTTGCTGTTGATGAATACAGCGACAATAAATACTTATTCACAGCCACAAAGCTAGGGATTATTAAAAAAACAAGTCTTTCTGAATTTCAAATCATTAATATAAATGGTAAACGTGCATTCAATTTAAAAGAAAATGATGAACTTATTCGTGCATCTATAATCAATGATGATGAGTTAGTTCTTCTTGCAAACGATAAGCAAAGAATTGTTAAATTTCATTCAAATGAATTTAGAGCGCTTAGCAGAATTGCAACAGGAGTAAAAGGAATAACTCTTGCTGATGATGAAACTTGTATTTCTGCATCATCAAGCTCTGAAGGTGAGTTAATTTTAACAATAGGTAGAAATGGTTTTGGAAAAATAACTCATCATAGTTTATTTAGATTAGTTCACAGAGGTGGCAAAGGTGTAATAGGCATCAACAGTGACAAGGCTGGCAATTTGGTATTTGCTCGTTTTGTAAATCCTCATGATGAAATTCTTATGATAACAACAAGTGGTTTTACAATAAGAATACCTATTAAAGATATAAACCAAACCGGCCGAGCAACAAAAGGCGTTAAATTAATTAACTTAAAGAAAAAAGAGCAAATTCAAGCTGTTGAAATAGTTAAATTAGAGAATGATTCTTCAATTGATGAAACTGTTGATGATGAAAAATTCATTGATGATATAAAAAATCAAACGAAAGAGATTCTTTTAGATAAAGGCGACATAAACGAAGAGACATCTGAAATTGATATTGACTAAATCTCTATTATGTTTTATAAGACTTAAGGACAATTGTGATGAGTGATAATTTAAGTAATAAGTATTATCTATCTATATCTGACAATTTGCTTTTCTTAAAATCAAACTCTAAAGAACACATTGATGAACAGTTGTGTTCTTTAGTTTTAGAACACATTTGTTCAGTTCTTGATAATGGAAGCAAGCAAAAGATTTTATTATCCTATCAAGGTGACCAAAAGCACTATAAAACAATTGAATACATAAAAAATTTTCCTATAAAAAACTTCCAAGTTTATGTTTATGATTCGCATATTGGAACAGACATTTCAACTGATGAAATAGCTGTTAAAGAAAACGAAATAGACTATATTGTTAAATTTATATTTTCTAAAAAATCAAAACTAATATCAATTTCAATATATGATGGAAAAACAAAATTTTATGTAAAAAGAAACACATTAGAAACAATATGTGAGAGTTTTAACGCTAATCGTAAAATTGAAATTTATGAGAACAAACTTGATTACGAAGCTGAATTGCTTAGTATTGACAAATTAATATCCATACAGGCATCAAAAGAAGAAATTCTTAAGGCATTTTTTAATGTTAGAGCAAGGTATAAATCTAGAAGTTTAGTACTAGTTAATAATGATTATTTACATTCATTATTTGTTCAGTTATTTAGTAATTATGATACTAGTTTTAAAGTCAAAAAGAGCAAAATTGCCAGTCAAAGTAACAAGCCAATTTTTGATTTGTTTAAAAACTTCTTGCCAAAACTCAAAAAATATCAAAGTATTTTAAAAATTGATAATTATTCTAGTTTAACTGCTGATTTTTTAATAGATTATAGGCTGAAAAATCTTTCTACAGACCAAATAGTGTTGTTGTACTTAGACTTTTTAGTAGAAGAATTAAAAAGATCGAATCAAGTTGATATTAAAAAGTTATTTGTAATTATTCCACCAAACGCAAGCAGACAAGTTATTGATCTAATTAAGCAATATAAGATGAGATATTACTTTTATGATTCTAATAATATTGAATCATTACTAAGCGACGAAAATTGCTTATTTTCATATTCATTTAGCAAAATAAATGCTAATCCAAGATACTCAAAGATTCATAATAATCACTACTTTGTTATATGTTTAGTTTGAATGCTAAACATTTATAGAAACAGAAACAATTTACTTTCTTTTAAATACAACTCGCTTAGAGAAAATTTAGGTGGAACTAAGATAATTTACAAAAGTCAAAAATTTGAATTTAATAATATAAAAAATCTAATATCAATTATTGAAAAGCATTACTTAAAAAGCAAGATATTTAACAAAATAAAAATATTTAATTCATGATTTGATAATAACTATGCTGTATTGAAACTGTATTCTGAACAAGACAAGAATTCATTAATTTTATACTTTGATATAGAAAGAAGCAGAATGGTTTTTGAGTATCATATGTGTAATGAATTAGCGAAGCAAAATGTACCTTGAAAAATGCAATATTTAAAGACTTTTTGATGGGTTAAAAAGATTCTTAAGTTATTAAAATAAGAAAATGTTTGTAGTATTCATGAAGGCATAAGTTGATTAAAAGGTCTATAAAACAGCCATATTCTGCTTTTTGTTATAAGACATATTTTACAATAATTTGTCACACAAAATGCTTTCTATTATTATAATTTATAATAAAATTTAATTTGCATAATTAACAGCAGATAATTATTTATTCAGTATATGATATTTTCAACTGATTTGAAAGTAAGTTAGCTGTAAACTGAAATCATTAAAAAGTCATCAAGAATAAGGAAATTGTCTCCTTTTTATGTTTTTATGCAGAAAGAGGAAAATATGAGATATTTAGGACCAGTTTTTAAAAAAGCTCGTCGTTATGGAATTTCAATTTTAGAAAATGAAAAAGAATTTTCTAAGGGCAAAAAACGTACATACGCACCAGGTCAACACGGAAATAAACGTGTAAAACTTTCTGACTATGGTTTACACTTATATGAAAAACAAAAAGTTAGATTTATTTATGGTATTAGTGAAAAACAATTACAAAAAATTTATTCACGAGCTATTAAAATGAAAGGTGTTGCTGGTACAAACTTACTTCAACTTTTAGAAAGTCGTTTTGATAATGTTGTTTATAGAGCTGGTTTTGCTACAACCAGAAGACAAGCTCGTCAATTAGTTGCTCACGGTCATTTCCAATTAAATGGCAAAAACGCAGACATTCCTTCTATGCACATATCAGTGGGTGATGTTATAACACTTAAAGCCAAAACACAAAATAATGCTCAAGTTAAGGCTGCTTTAGAATCAAAACCAGCTGCTGCTTGACTAACAGTTAAGAATTTTGAAGTTAAAGTTGATAGATTACCTGACAGAAGCGAACTAAATCCAAATGTTAAAGAAAACTTTGTTATTGAGCACTATTCAAAATAGTTAAGAGACAGGAGAATATATTATGAAAAAGGATATACATCCACAATATAACACTGTTGAAGCAACTTGCTCAACATGTTCAAAGAAATTCACATTTGGAACAACTAAAAAATCAATTTCAATCGACGTTTGTTCAGGTTGCCACGTTGTTTATACTGGTGATAGAGCAAAAACCAAGGCAACTGGTATGATTGACAAGTTTAATCAAAGACTTGCAAAGAAAAATTCAAAATAATATTATTTTTTAAAAGAGCCACAATGGTTCTTTTTTTAGCACTCTCAGCAAATTATATTATTTGTTTTGTGGTAGTTTTACCAATAAGCCTTTAAAACAGGGCAATCAGTCTTTGACTATATTTAGCACTTTCATTATGAATATGCTAAAAAAGTTTATAATTAAACTATGCATAAAAAAGATGATTTTGGCTTAACTAATGATTTAAAAACCATTTTAAAATACACAGTAGAAATGTTTATTGAAGACGGCACACCTGTAAGTTCGCAAGCATTAATAGAAAATTTTAAATTAAATTTTTCAAGTGCTAAAGTTAGATATTTAATGAATGACTTAGAAAAGTTTGGATTTTTAGAAAAAACACACACTTCTAGCGGAAGAGTTCCTTCAGCAAAAGGCTATGAATACTATGCAATGTATTTAGCAAATTTTGACACAAACGCCTTTAAAGAAAGACTAAAAGACATTTTTGCACGCAGAAGAGTTTCAATTGAAAACACAGTTGAAGAAGCAGCTAAAATAATTACTGAATCAATTGGAGTTACACTAGTAACTACTGAAAATAATGAAGATGCAACACTAAAAAACTTACAATTGGTTCCACTTTCAGACAGAGAAGGATTAGTCTTAATAACTGATTCGTATAACAAAACTACAACTAACAACATAACTATTAATAAAGATGTGTATTCGATGAATGATCTATCTATTGCAACTAAAGTTTTTAATCAAAGATTAGTGAATTCATCATTAATAAACTTAGCATCTTCTGCCAAGGCACTTTGACCTATATTGTCTGAATCAATCAAAAACTATGAGACATTATTGGAAGAGTATGTTAATCAAGTTTTTCACTTTGCATTTGTTAATAAAAACAATATTTATGGTAGGAATAACATTATTCTTGCCGACGAAATTTCTAGACAGGATTTGCTAAAAATATTGCATAAAATTGAAAATGAATCAATTTGAGAAATAATTGATTCTGAAATACCGGACAAAAATAGAAACATTAAAATAGCCATTTGTAGTGACCACAGTACATTTATTGCTAAGAAGTTGCAAAATAATAAAATTAAGGAAATTTCATTAGTAGGTACTAACAGAATGAATTATGCCAAAGGCATTTCAGCATTAGAAATTTTAGAGGAGTTAATAAATGAGTTCGATGAATAAAGAAGAAGCTATTAATAAAAGCAATGAAGCTAAGAAAACTTTCTCCAAAGGTGATCGTTTAATTGTAGATGTTAATACATATTCACCTAATGGCGACTTAGTTGATCGTTTTTGTGTCAAAAATTTTGAGCTAATTTTAGGTAAAAACACCTTTATAAATAACTTTGATGACAAATTTCTTCATAATGAAATTAAACCAAGCTACAAGTTTCAAGTAAAAATACCTAAAAATGATCCTAGTGATATTTATAAAAACCAAAAATTTTGGTTTGAAGTCGAATTAAAAAACTATGATGAAATTATGGCAAAAAAATCATCAAATTCTAATGAAGAAACAAATTTAGAATCTGCTGAAAAAATAGATCACCTTAAAGACGATCCTTTGGTAAAAGCACAAGCAAAAATACTTTCGCTTTATGCTAAAAGTGAAATGTTAGCAAGAGATAATGAGTTTCTAAAAGCACAATTAGAAAGAGCAAAGGAAACACCAAAAACTATTGTTGTGCCTGATGAAATGAAAAAGCAAATTCATCAATATGCCTTACAAGATTTTTTTGAACAATTTGTTAACTATTATAGCTTGTATAAAACAACAACTTTAAGCTCTGAAAAGCAAGCTGAACTTTTGGATGATCCTAAATTAAAAGCATTTGCAAAAGGCTACAGGATGATAACCTGGCAATTTGATGAATTATTTAAAAAGTATAATTTCATTGAAATTAAGCCAATCGAGGGTGAAATTTTTAATCCTGAATATCAAAAAGTCAATGACCAATTCATAGATGATGAATTTCCGACTAATACCATTATTAATGTTCATTCGTCTGCATTTATGTTGCATGATAGAGTGCTTCATGTTGCACTTGTTGATACAACAGTTAGATCTACTGATCCGCAAGCAAAAGTGTTAATTGAAAAATTAGGAGATAATGCATATCACAAAACTCCTGGAAAGTTGCACACGCTAGAGGAAAAAGTTTCTGAATCAATTGCAAAAAGCAATAAGTAAAAGTGAGAAACAATAAAATTCTCATTTTTTTTATATTGTTTTATATATTTAAATTGAATTTATGCACATCAAAGCAATGTTTAGTTTACTCAACAGAGCACAGTATTTTCTTAAGGCGCTGTCTTATAGTACTTATGGCAAGAATGGGCAAAATTTTAAATATTGACTCTAATTTTATATAATTATATTATGTTCAAAAAATCGGTAAGTGATGCATGAACATCAGTTAAACGTGGTAATATGCTACTATTAGCTATTGGTGTTTTAATTGGTGCCTCATTTAATGCAGTTATTAGTTCATTAGCAAACGATGTTATAATGGCTGCAATAGCTTCTTTATTCAATGTTTCTGCAGTTTCCGAGTTAAAAGCTGGCTCTGTTTTAATTGGTAAATTCTTAGCTGCTTTAATTTCATTCATTATTGTTACTATTATAATTTTTCTATTCTTAATTATTTATTTCTTAATTAGAAATGCTATAGAGCATAGAAAAGCAAAAAGAAATCCTCCAGTTGCAGTGGTTGCCACTCCTACAACTGATGAATTAATACTTCAAGAGCTTAAAAAACTTAATGAAAACATTGAAGAATTAAGAAGAAATCAATTAAAGTAAGAAACATTTAGGACAAAAGTTGGGATTTTCCCAATTTTTTTCTTTTTTCACTATTTTTTCAAATATCTAAATTAAATTATTGAAAGGAGGAATATGGAACAAGGTAAATTTGTAAAACTTGACGAAAATCAAGAGAAGCACATACGTGGTGGATTTTCAATAACAGCAGCCATAGCCGGAATTTCATCAATAGTAACGATCGCAACAAAAATTGCCTCATTAGTTAAGCTTTCGAAAGCCAAAAAAGGAGAAGTAACTAGCACAGGAAGCACAAAATGAGACACAAACGAATCCAAAACTACAGTTGCAAGTTATAGGAATATTCAACCGATTTATCAACCAGTTTATGTAAGCTATTAAATTAGTTGTTTCTTCAAAATTAGGATTTAACGATACTTTAAAAAATAATTAAATAACCCGAAAAAAATACACACACAATTAGATTTTTGTATTAAAATAAAAGAGTTACTTTTGTAACCATTCTGAACAGGTTTAAATATTATTTACAAAATAAATAATTACCTTAAAGATGAGCCACAAACAGGAGGTTATGCTAAATGATAGCAATAATCGAAACAGGTGGTAAACAAATTCTAGTTAAAGAAGGCCAAACAATCTTTATTGAAAAAATCGAAGGAGCCGAAGGGTCAAAAGTTACTTTTGACAAAGTGTTACTCCTTGATGATAAAATTGGTAAGCCATATGTAGAAAGTGCTAAAGTTACTGGAGAGATCCAAAAACAAGGTAAAGCTAAAAAAATAGTTGTATATCGTCACAATGCAAAGTCAACTCATAAACGTAAATTAGGTCATCGTCAACCTTATACACGTGTTAAAATAACAGGAATTGTAGGTTAGTTAGCTATGGCACACACGAAAGCCGGTGGTTCGACTAGAAACGGCCGTGATAGTCGCGGTCAAAGACTAGGTATTAAATTAGGCGATGGACAATACTGCACAGCTGGTTCAATTATCTTCCGTCAAAGAGGAACAAAAATTTTCCCAGGCACAAATGCAGGACGTGGAAATGACGATACTATTTATGCACTTATTACAGGCTATGTTAAATTCGAACGTAGAAGAAACAGAGTTTATGCTTCAGTTTACCCAACAAGAGTTCAAAACAGCACAAATGCTGAGTAATTAATATTACTAATTATTTAAGTAAAAGCAGGTAACTTATGCCTGCTTTTCTTCATTTCTTAATAATTCAACTTCTAACTCGCTTAGTTTTCTAATTTCCCCTAACTTTAAGCTATTATCTAGTTTTAAATTGCCAAATTGCACACGTTTTAAGTACAAAACGGAAATTCCAAAAGCACCAAACATTCTTTTAACTTGATGAAATTTTCCTTCATAAATTGTTAAAAAACAGCTTTTTTCATCAATAGGCTCAAGCTCATATTTTGAAACGATAAAATCATCACTGATTTTGATAGGCCTATTATTTAGTAGCACATCACTATTTATTTTTTTATCAACTTTTACATAATATTTTTTAGGTATATGATTTTTTGGACTAAGCAACTTATGACACATTTCACCGTCATTGCTTAATATTAAAAGACCTTCTGTGTCTTTATCTAATCTGCCAAATGAAAAGAATTTTTTATTAGGCAAACCTACAATATCGAAAATAGTAGCTTCATTAGGATCGCTATTAGCACAAACAAAATTGGCTGGCTTGTTAAACATATAGTACTGAAATTTTTCATATTTAACGACTACATTATCAACTTCAACATAATCAGATTCAGGGTCAATTTTTATTAGTTTTGATAACACAATGCCATTTACTTTGATTGCTTTTTTCTTTAATTTCGCCTTAACTTCATTTCTGCTAAGGCCAGTTAAATCAGCAATAAATTTCTCAATTCTTATCTGTGCCATAATAGTTTAATTATCTAATATTTTGACAAAATATGAAAATAAATGCCCTTCATTCAACTTCAAGATACAAACTGAATAATTGGTTGATTCAATAACTTTTAGTAGTTTAAGCATGCATATTAGTTTATTAATATTGCTTAAAAGTTCTTAAATAAATCAATTAAATAAATTATTTACAATGCATTTGAATTTATAAAACTATAATTTAATAACAAACTTTAATAAAAAATAAAGTAGAAGGAATAATATGTCAAAATATGACGAGTTAAAAACTAAATTAGTTCAATATATGTCTATAGAAGCTATGTCTAGATATGAAGAACCTGTTGTTAAACAATTAAAAGAAAACATAAAAAGCGAAAATTTTGAATTTTCGCGTGATGGTTTTGGTTCACTAATAATTACAAAAAGATCAAAAGTTGCTAATGCACCTAAGGTTATGATAGCTGCACATATGGATGAAGTTGGCTATTTAGTAAGAAATATTGAAGATAATGGAAACTTATTAGTTTCATCAGTAGGTGGAATTTGACCAACTGCTGTTATTGGCACAAAAGCCAAAGTTGTAACCAATAAAGATAATAAAGAAGCAATTGGAGTTTTTGGACATACATCAATCCATATTTTAGAAGCTGAAAAAAGAACAAAAGCACCATTGGAAAAAGAGTTATTCGTTGATTGTGGATTTTTAAACAAACAAGAAGCTATTGACTTTGGTATTGAAGTAGGCGATAGAGTTTATATGTCTGGCGAGACAATTGAATTAAGAAATGATCTGTTAGGTGGCAAAGCAATGGATAACAGAGCAGGTGTTACTGTTATTGATATGCTTGCAAATAGAATAAAGGATATTGATTTGCCAAATGATTTATATTTAGTTGGTACTGTCCAAGAAGAAGTAGGATGCAGGGGAGCTAAGACTAGTGTGTCACTCATTAATCCCGATGTAGCTTTTGCTATAGACACAGGTGCTTCGCATGATACAACTGGATGTATTAAAGGTGTGCCTTCATTAGGAAAAGGTGTAGCCTTACTAATTCAAGATTCAGCTGTTATGACAGATCCTAAATTAGTAAATATGCTAACTAAGATTGCACAAGAAAAAGACATACCAGTCTATAAATATATAGCTGAAGGTGGCGGAACCGATGGAGCTGTTTTACAGTATGGAATAGGTGGTGTTCCTACAATTACACTAAGTATTCCACAAAGATATTTACATTCACCCATTGGCGTTGCTTCATTAGTTGATATTCAAGCAACTTTAGATTTAATTACTGAATTTGTAAAAGTATTTGATAACAATAAAAATGCAGAGCTTCACACCAACTAAAAACCTGTTTTATAGTAGCATGAGAAAAAGCGAGTAGTCTCGCTTTTTTTGCTATTCGGGAAGTATAGTAATGGGAACAATTTTATTTTTTCTTTTATCTGTATTAAGGTGCAAAAATACACCGTTAAACTGGCAAGGATTATTTGATGTTGCAAACAAAATTTTTTCGTCAAAGCGCATATGGCGATAAACTTCTTCGAAGTTAGCGCCAATAGCAGAGTTATATGGTCCAGTCATACCTGCATCTGATATAAAACAGGTGCCATTTGGCAATGTGTGCGCGTCATTAGTTTGTACATGTGTGTGAGTGCCACAAACTGCATCAACTAAACCATCTAAATATAAGCCCAAAACATACTTTTCACTAGTTGTTTCGGCATGAAAGTCAATGAAGTGAAAGTCTGTTTTTTGCTGATATTGTCTAATTGAATCAATAGCATCAAAAAAGCTATTAGCAACTTCTTGTGTTCATGGCTTAAGCAATTTATTAAAAGTTATGCCCATTAAGGAAGTTACACGAAGCGTTACTCCATTTTTAAGTGTATATATTTGAGAACCCTTGCCTGGATATCCAGCATCAATATTAGCAGGTCTTACTAAATCTGGGTTATTTATAATATTTAATATATCACTTTTAGCTCATACATGATTGCCTAAAGTTATTATATCCACACCAGCTTTTTTTAGTCTCAAGTAGTCTTTTTGATCTAGCCCTTTTCGACCTGAAACATTTTCGCCTTGCGCTATAACAACATCGACAGCATATTCAGACTTTAGTTTAGACAAGTGTTTTTCTACCATTTTAATACCAGGTGTACCAAAAATATCACCTATAAACAAGATTTTAAGTTCTTTATTATCCATTTATTGCTTCCTCAACAGCTAACTTAAAAATATTCTTTTATAATTTTAACACTTAGCCTGCTATATGCCTATGCTTATTATTTATTTATAGCACCAATTTTTCTATTTCCTGCTTGAATTCAGGATTATTTTCTAGAAAATCTTTTAGTGCTCTTTTTCCCTGAGTGATATTTTTGCCTTCATAAGCATATCAAGCGCCTTTTTTGTCAAATACGCCTTTTTCACAGGCTAAATCAATTAATTCGCCTGTTGAATCAATACCTTTAGAGAAAAGAATTTCAGTTGTAAAAGTTTTATATGGAGCACTTAATTTATTCTTAACAACCTTAATTTTAATTTCATTGCCTGTAATATCTTTACCTTCAGTAATTGATGTTGTTTTTCTTACTTCCAGTCTAATTGATGCATAAAATTTTAATGCTCTTCCTCCTGTTGTAGTTTCGGGATTGCCAAACATCACGCCAATTTTTTCTCTGATTTGATTTACAAAAATAACAGTTGTTTTATTTTTGTGCAAGCTTCCTGTAATTTTTCTTAATGCTTTTGACATTAATCTAGCTTGCACTCCAACTTGCATATCGCGCATTTCACCTTCTAATTCAGCAATTGGAACTAAGGCAGCCACACTATCAACAACAATTAAATCAACAGCACCAGATTTAGCTAAAATATCAACAATTTCCATAGCCTGCTCACCACTGTCGGGTTGGCTCAAAATAAGAGTATTTAAATCAATTCCTAAATTTCTTGCATAAAGTGGATCAATAGCATGTTCAGCATCAATAAAAGCAGCTATTCCGCCTTGTTTTTGTACTTCGGCAATTGCATGAAGGCAAAGCGTGGTTTTGCCACTGCTTTCAGGTCCATAAATTTCAACGATTCTGCCTTTAGGATAACCACCAATGCCAAGTGCATTATTTAATAAATAGCTTCCAGATGAAAAAACTTCTACCTTTTCATCAATAGTGTCCTGGTTAAACATCATAATAGCTTCAGCGCCAAATTTTCTAGTGATTTCATTTAATGTGCTTTTTATTAAGTTCATTTGTGTATTATTTTCATTATTTTCAGTTTTCATTTATTTTATTCCTTTCATAATACCAATTAGCAAATGAACCTTAAAGCAAGAAATTTGGAAAAAATTGGGAAATAATAAGCATTTTTCCCATTTTTATTCACCTTTGTAAAATTTATAACACAAACATAATTACAAAGTATGTACAAAAATAGAGGTATGCTATTAGAAACTATTATTAATCAAACAATTGATTATTACACATATAATCATATAGCTTTTATTGAGAAAAAAGGACTCCCAATTAAATTTAGCAATATCACTAGCAAAGAAAATAAGCTACTGTTATCTAATGCTTTTGTCTATAAAAGATCAACAGTTGATTATATTGGGTGTTATAAAGGTAGATTTATAGCCTTTGAAGCAAAAAGCACAAATGAATCATTTTTAGCAAGCGGGAATATAAAAGAACATCAAAAAAACTATCTAAAAGAGATTGATAAAAACGGCGGAATTGCCTTTTTGATAGTGTTTTTTGGCCTATATGATGAGTTCTATTTACTTATGTATTCAGACTTTATGAAAATTGAGAGTAAAAATCAATATAGATATGAATGAATAAAAAAAATAGGCAAAAGAATTCCGCTGACTTTTCCGGGAATAATTGACTTTTTGCCATATATTGATTTTTAATATAAACGTAACAAGCTACAAAATTAGAAGTTAACTAGCTCTCTAAGATATTTAGAAGGAGTAAATTTAATAACACGTTTTTCAGGCACTGATAACTCATTCATTGTAAAAGGATTTATGGTATCACGCCCCCTTCTTATTCTTGTTTCGAAAATACCTAAAGATGAAAGTTGCACTTTATTTTCAGCAATTAATTCTTCCTTAAGTACAAAGACAAAAGCGTCAAAAAATTGATCTGCTTTTTTTACTGAAACTTCCATTTTATTAGCGATTGCCTTGATAAATTCTTTTTTAGTCATTTGATTTTCCCTTCTGAATAATCACAGTAGGATATTATCCTATTTATATATTACTAAATTTATAGGTAAATTTTTTATTTTTGTTCCTATTACCCTATAAATAAAGGATAAAATAAAAATTTGTGTGATTTATTCATATTACAAACACAATAATATATCAAAGTATTTTTAAAAGCAAAACATAATTTCTAAATTTATTTTGCATATAAATAATTAATAATGTATAAAAGATTAAGTATTTAGATTTATATTTTATTTTATAAAGTTGTGCACATTATGTTTTTATACTGTAAAATACCTATAACAATAGGAAATATTAAACTTACAACTCTTTTTGGTGTTTCAATTTTTGAGCGCTTTGGATTAGCAAGCTAAAATTCTTGATTTTTGAGCCAAAAATAAGAGTGTTTAACCTACTTTTTAACTACTTTTAAATACACATTCTTGAATTTTAAAAATATTTAAATAAATACTCCCAAATTTTTAGTTTCAGATTATAATTGTAAATGCAACATTTACTAAGAAGCAAAAGGTTGTTAATTATCCGTTTTGTTGTCTATGGATAAGTAAGAAATTTTTGTGGAGTAAAGTTCATTTATGAACAAAGGAGGCAACATGAGTAAAGTTAATATCAAGGTGAAAAGTTTTGATCACTCATTAGCTGATTTTGGCGCTAAGAAAATTGTTGAATTAGCAACCAAAAACAATACTAAATTTAGTGGTCCAGTTCCACTTCCTACTAAAAGAGAAGTGGTTACTATCTTAAGATCAGTTCACATTAACAAAAAGTCACGTGAACAATTCGAAAGTAGAACTTTCCAAAGATTAATTGTGTTCATTGACCCAAGTGAACAAACAATTGACAAACTAAAAAGACTTGAATTACCTTCAGGTGTTGAAATTCAAGTTTCACAAAAATAAATCCAACTTGCATTTGCAAGCTATGGTCATCAAAAATAGATTAGGAGATGAATATGAAAGGAATCTTAGGACGTAAGGTTGGAATGACTCAAATCTACACAGAACTTGGTCAAAGAATACCAGTTACTGTTGTTGAAGTTAAACCAAATGTTGTTACAAAAGTTCTAACAGTAGAGCAAAATGGTTATGTTGCAACACAATTAGCTACTGTTGAGAAAAAAGCTAAGAGAGTAAACAGACCATTAGCAGGTCAATTTATTCAAGCTAAAACAACACCTAAGCAATACATTAAAGAAATTCGTGGTATGCAAGGCTATGAATTAGGACAAGAAGTTAACGCAAGCATTTTTGAAGCTGGTGAATTGGTTGATATCACAGGAACTTCTAAAGGTAAAGGGTTTGCTGGTACAATCAAAAGATGAAACCAACACATAGGACCTAAATCACATGGTGGTGGTGGCGGTAGTCAACCTGTTAGACAAACTGGTTCGCTTGGTGATATATCAGGCAACCGTGTTGTTAAAGGTATGACAATGCCAGGTCACTTAGGTTCAGAAAAAACTACAGTTCAAAACTTAGAAATTGTTAAGGTTGATGTAGCAAATAACATTCTTTTAGTTAAAGGCTCAATTCCAGGTGCTAAAAAATCATTTGTGATTATTAAGCAAGCTGTTAAAGGTCTTCCAACGAAAGAAGCAATTAAGTTAGTTGATGTTAAAGAAGTTGTTAAGATGAATGAGCTTATTGAAAGAGCAAAAAAATTCAATATTGAAGTTACAGTTGGTATGACTTCAGCTGAATTAGAACCTCTAATTCTTAATGCTGAAGCTGAACAAGCTGCACAAGCTGCTAAAGAAAAAGAAGCTGCTGAAGGAGATAAATAATGGCTGATTTAGAAAAAGAAATGAAGACAACAACCAAAAAATCTACTTCATCTACTAAAAAGAGCACAACAGCTAAAAAACCAGCTGAAACAAAATCAACTTCAAGTACAAAGAAAACTACTTCTACAGCTGCTAAAAAACCAGCTGAAGCAAAATCAACTTCGAGTACAAAGAAAACTACTTCTACAGCTGCTAAAAAACCAGTAGCATCAAAATCAACTGAAAGCGCAAAAACTACAACAAAAACTACATCAGCTGAAAAAGCTAAGTCACCAAGCACCACTGCTAAGAAAACTACTGCAAAAGTAGCTAAGGAAGTTAAAGAAGTAGCTAAAAAACCTGCTATTACAGCTGAAAAATTTGAAAAACCTACAAAATTGGAATTTGATACATCTAAGTTAAATCCTAAATTATTTGCTTCAAGCAAAATTTATTCACAAGCAATTTTTGACACCATTATTTCTGACAGAGCTTCTAGACGTCAAGGTACACATGATGTTAAAAGCCGTGCTGAAGTACGCGGTGGTGGCAAAAAACCTTGAAGACAAAAAGGAACAGGTAGAGCACGTGCCGGTTCAACTAGATCGCCAATATGAGTAGGTGGTGGTAGAGCTTTTGGCCCTACACCAGCTAGAAACTATAAGCTTAAAGTCAACAAAAAAGTTCGTTTCAATGCATTTATTTCAGCATTAACATTATTAGCGCAAAGCAAAGCAGTTGTTATTGATGATTTCAAATTAGAATCAATTTCAACTAAGGCTGCAATTAACAAATTAAATGACTTAGGCATTAAAAACCAAAAGCACATTTTAATTGCAACAAATGATGAAGTTACCTATAAATCAGTTGCAAACTTACAAAATGTAATTTGCGTTAAACCATCATCTGTCTCTGTAGAAAACTTGATTTGAGCTGATGTATTAGTTTTATCAACTGAAGGCTATGAAAACTTTGAAGGGAGAATTAAATAATGGAAATAACTCGTGTTATTAAAAGTCCAGTTCTTACTGAAAAGTCAAATGATGCCTTAGGTAAAAATGTTTATACATTTGAAGTTGATTGAGCAGCAAACAAGTTCCAAATTAAAAGAGCTGTTGAGTTTATTTTCAAGGTTAAGGTGCTATCAGTTAACACACTTAAAGTTGACAAACAACCTAAAAGTTTAGGTCGTTATCACGGATTTACAAACAAATATAAGAAAGCTTTTGTTAAATTAGCTGAAGGCTATACAATTTCATTCTACCCACAAGAAGAAGAAAAACAAGATAAAGCCAAAGTTGAAAAAGAAAAAGCTGAAGCTGCTAAGGCAGAAAAAGAAAAGACTGCAGAAAAAGAAGCAAAATTAGCAGAAAAAATTGCTGCTAAAAAAGCAAAGAAATCTTCTGTAGCAAAAGAAAAAGAAGAAAAATAATTTATGAGGATTAATTTTGCTTAAAAGATGAATTCCTCAACTATTTTTAAGCAAGGAGAAATATTAGAAATGGCAGTTAAACATTACAAGCCAGTTACAAATGGTCGCCGTAATATGTCATCTCTAGATTATTCAAAAAATCTAAGCGGTCACGCACCTGAAAAATCATTATTAGTGATTTTAAAGAAACACTCAGGTCGTAACAACCAAGGTAAAATTACAGTTAGACACCAAGGTGGCCGTGTAAAGAGATACTATCGTATTATTGACTTTAAACGTAACAAGGATGATATTCCAGCAGTTGTTAAATCAATTGAATATGATCCAAACAGATCAGCAAATATTTGCTTATTAGCATATGCTGATGGTGAAAAAAGATACATTTTAGCACCCGAAGGTATTAAAGTTGGACAAAAAGTTATTTCAGGAAACAATGTTGATATTTTAGTAGGTAACTCATTACCACTTTCAAACATTCCTGAAGGTACATTTGTTCATAACGTTGAAATGCAACCAGGTGGTGGGGGCATTATTGCAAGAAGTGCTGGAACATCAGCACAAATCTTAGGTAAAGATGATGATGGTAAGTATGTAGTATTACGTCTAAAATCAGGCGAAATGCGTAGAATACTAGCTCGTTGCCGTGCAACTATAGGTGTTGTTGGTAACGGCGAACATTCATTGGTTCTTTTAGGTAAAGCTGGTAGAAGTAGACATTTAGGTGTTCGTCCAACAGTTCGTGGTTCTGTTATGAACCCAATTGATCACCCACATGGTGGTGGTGAAGGTAAGCAACCTATTGGACGTAAGGCTCCTTTAACTCCTTGAGGTAAAAAGGCTCTTGGTGTTAAAACAAGAAAAACTAAGAAATCTTCAACAAAATTGATTTTAAGAAGAAGAAAGGACTCTAAATAATGGCTCGTAGTCTTAAAAAAGGCCCTTTTGCTGATGAATACTTACTTAAAAAAGTAGATGCTATTTTAGAAGGAAAAATGCCTAAAAAGCCTATTAAAACCTGATCAAGAAGATCAACCATTTTCCCAAGTTTTATAGGCTTAACATTCCAAGTTCACAACGGTCGTCAACACATCGATGTTTATGTAACTGATGATATGGTTGGCCACAAATTAGGAGAATTTGTTCCAACTAGAACATATTCAGGTCATGGTGCTGAAAAAGGTAAGAAGAAATAATTATGAGTACTCAACAAGCTAAAGCAGTTGTTAAAATTCAAAGAATTTCTCCAAGAAAAGCTCGTTTAGTTGCTGATTTATTCAGAGGCAAAGACGTTAAAGTTGCACTTGGTATTCTTAACAACACAAACAAGAAAGCATCACAATTATTTATTAAATTATTAAATTCAGCCATTGCTAACGCAACAAACAACCATGGAATGGATGCATCAAAATTATTTGTTAAAGAAGTATTAGTTAATGAAGGACCTACACTTAAAAGATACCAACCACGTTCTCAAGGTAGAGCTTATTCTATTTTTAAAAGAACATCTAATTTATCAATAGCATTGGAAGAAAGGGCGTAATCATGGGACAAAAAGTTAATCCAAATGGCTTCCGTTATGGAATTACAAAGCCTATTAACTCTGTTTGATTTGCTGAAAAGCAAAACTATGGGGACTTATTAGTTCAAGATGCTAAAATCTACAAATTCTTTGATAAATTAGTTAGAAAATACCAAATTGGAAATACCCTTATTAAAAGAACTAAGGCACAAAAAGTTACTGTTGTCTTACAAACTAGCCAACCAGCTAAATTATTAGGTAAAAATGGCACAAATATTGAAAAAATTACCAAAGATTTACAAAAATATCTAAAAAACAAATCACTTGATATTAATTTACAAGTTTCATTATTGAAACAACCTGAATTAAATGCTAGACTAGCTGCAGAAGCTATAGCACAGAAATTAGAAAACCGTGAAAGTTTTCGTGTTGCTCAAAAGTTAGTTATTAATGATGCACTTAGAGCTGGTGCAAAAGGAATTAAAACCCAGGTTTCAGGACGTTTAAATGGTGTTGATATGGCTAGAGCAGAAGGCTACAGCCGTGGTGAAATGAGACTTCACACCCTAAGACAAGATGTTGACTTTGCAAAGGCAACAGCTAGAACCATTTATGGTGCTATTGGTGTTAAAGTTTGAATTTCTAAAGGTGAACTTTTGGAAGGAGATAAATAATGCTTCAACCAAAAAGAACTAAATATCGTAAGCCTTTTTTAGTACGTCATGATAAAAGAAAAGCTCACAAAGGTAATACAGTAGAATTTGGCGAATTCGGCTTACAAGCAGTTACATCTGCCTGAGTAGATGCACGTCAAATTGAAGCTGCTCGTATTGCTATTACACGTAGAATGGGTCGTGAAGGTAATGTTATTATTAGAATCTTCCCTCACTTCTCAAAAACATCTAAACCTATTGGTGTTCGTATGGGTTCAGGTAAAGGTTCTCCTGAAAAATGATATACAGCTGTTAAAGTAAATACAGTTATGTTTGAAGTTTCAGGTGTTTCTGAAGAAATTGCACGTGATGCACTTAGATTAGGTGGTCACAAATTACCAGTGTCATGAAAAATTATTACTAAGAGTGAAGGAGAAAATCAATAATGCTTTATAAAGATATTAAAGTTAAGTCAGTTGATGAGCTCCAAAAACTAGTAAAAGACTTTGAAGCTGAATTATGAACTTTGAATTTCAAAAAAGCTGTTGGAAGCTTAGACCAAAGCCACAAAATTAAAGCAATTAGAAGAGATATTGCTAGAGTAAAAACTGAGCTAAATGCAAGAGCAAAGGGAGCTAAATAATGGAAAGAAATACACGTAAAACTTTACAAGGCAAAGTTATATCTGCTCGTGGTGACAAGACTATCATTGTTGAAGTTGAAAGCCACAGATCACATGCCTTGTATTCAAAACGTTATAGAGTAGTCAAAAAATTTGCTGTACACGATGAAAAAAATATTGCTAATGTTAATGACATTGTAACTATTATGGAAACTAGACCGCTTTCTAAAACAAAGCACTTCCGTTTAGTTGCAATTAAGCAAGCCGCAGTTCAAGGAGAAAAATAATCTATGGTTTTAGAACTATCCAAATTAAATGTTGCTGATAATTCAGGAGCAAAAGAAGTTGGTGTTATTAGAGTTCTTGGCGGCTCACGTAAAAAAACAGCAAACATTGGCGACGTAATTATTTGCTCAGTTAAAAAAGCTATTCCTACAGGTATTGTTAAAGAAGGTCAAGTAGTTAAAGCAGTTATTGTTAGATCGGTTTATGGTATTCACCGTGAAAACGGTCAACACATTCGTTTTGACGATAATGCAGTTGTAATTATTAAAGACGATAAAACACCTAGAGGAACTCGTGTATTTGGCCCTGTGGCTCGTGAATTGCGTGATAAAGGTTATCTAAAGATTGTCTCACTTGCACCAGAAGTGCTATAAAAAAGGATTATTATGAAAATCAAGTTTAAGAAAAATGATGAAGTAATAGTTATTGCTGGCTCACATAAGGGCAAAACCGGTCGTATTGTTAGAGTAGATATTAACAACAATACTGCAATAGTTAAAGACATTAATATAGTAACTAAACACGTAAAACCTGGTCAAGGTAATGATGGCTCAATTAAGAAAATGGAAGCTCCAATTCATATTTCAAATCTTTCAATCTTAGTTAAAAAAGCAACTAAGACATCACCAGCACAATTTTCTAAAATTGGATACAAATTTGACAAAGATAATAAAAAAGTACGTATCTTACGTAAAACTAAGAAGGAAATTTAATTATGAACTTAAAGCAAAAATATTTAACTGATGTAGTTCCTGCTTTAATGAAGCAATATGGCTATAAATCAATTATGCAAGTTCCAAGATTAGAAAAAATCGTGCTTAATATGACAGCTGGTAAAGAAGTTACAAACTCAAAGGCAATTGAAGAAGTGCTAAATGAACTAACTCAAATTTCAGGACAAAAACCATTTCAAACCCGTGCTAAAAAATCAAACGCTTCATGAAAACTTCGTGAAGGTATGGCAATGGGTGGTAAAGTAACACTAAGAAGAGATAGAATGTGAGACTTCTTAGAAAAATTCATTAATGTTGCTATGCCACGTATTCGTGACTTCCGTGGTGCTAATCCTAAAGCATTTGACGGAAGAGGAAATTACTCATTTGGAGTAAAAGAAGAAATCATCTTCCCAGAAATTGAATTTGACAAAATTAGAAGAATTAAAGGCCTTGATGTACAAATTATTACATCAGTGAACAGTGATAAAGAAGCTAGAAGTTTATTAGAATTAATTGGAATGCCTTTTAGTAAGGGAGAAAAATAATTATGGCTAAAAGTTCATTAAAAGCTAAGCAAAAAAAGCACCCTAAATTTTCAACACGTGCTTATACACGTTGCGAACTATGTGGTCGTGTGCATGCAGTTTTAAGAAAATACAAAATCTGCCGTATCTGTTTCCGTGAATTAGCTCACCAAGGCAAGATACCTGGTATGAAGAAAGCGAGTTGATAATATGTTTATAACAGATCCTATTTCAGATATGATTGTTAGAATCAAAAATGCAAATCAAAGAAAATTTAAAACTGTGCTTATTCCTTATTCAAACAAAAAGGCAAAAATTCTAGAAATTCTTTTAAATGAAGGCTACATTGCAAGTTTTATTACAAAAGACGAAGGTAAAGACAAGGCGCTAGAAGTTTCATTAAAATACAAAGGCAATCAATCTGCTATTATCGACTTCAAGCGTATTTCTAAACCTGGTCTTAGAGTATATGCTTCTGCTAATAATTTACCATCGGTATTATCAGGTTATGGTACTGCAATAATTTCAACTTCTAAAGGTGTAATGACTGAAAAACAAGCTCGTAAGGAAAATGTAGGTGGTGAAGTACTTGCCTACATTTGATAGGAGGTTTTGATGTCTCGTGTCGGAAACAGAATATTAACCATTCCTGAAAAAGTTTCATTAACTCAAGATGGCACTTTATTAACAATTGAAGGGCCACTTGGTAAGTTACAAAGAAACATTAGTCCACTAATTGCACTTAAAGTTGAAAATAATCAAATTAGCACAATTAGAGCAAATGAAGAAAAATCTACAAAACAATTACATGGAACAACTAATGCTCTTATCTCAAATATGCTTATTGGTGTATCAAAAGGTTATAAGAAAGAATTAGTTATCAAAGGTGTTGGTTTTAAATTCACACTTAAAGGTGATGTTTTAGAAGTTTCTGCTGGTTATTCACACTTAGTAAACTTAGATGTTCCTGCTGGAATCAAAGTTGAAGTTCCTAAACCAGTAGAATTAGTAATTTCAGGTATCGATAAAGAAATAGTTGGTCAATTTGCAGCAGTTGTTAGAGCTGTAAGAAAACCTATACCATATTCAGGTAAAGGTATTGCATACAAGGATGAAGTTATTCGTCGTAAAGAAGGAAAAACTGCTTCTAAGTAGTTGAGTAAGAGAGGATTTTATAAAATGGCAACATTATCAAGAAATCAAGCGCGTCAACTTAAACACAGACGTGAACGTCAACACATTAGTGGTACAGCAGTTAAACCAAGACTATGCGTATTTAAATCACTTCAAAACTTTTATGCACAATTAATTGACGATACTAAAGGAATTACATTAGCTAGTGTTTCAACACTAGAAAAAGGCAAATTTAACGGAAATATTCAAGCTGCAACTGCTGCAGGTGAGAAAATGGGTGAAATTATTAAGGGCTTAAAAATTGAAAGCATTGTCTTTGACCGTTCAGGTTACATCTACCATGGCCGTGTTAAGGCATTTGCAGAGGCAGTAAGATCAAAAGGAGTTAAATTCTAATTATGGCAGATTTAGAAAACAAGACAGTTAAGGCTAAAGTAGAAAATAAGCCAACTGCAGCTAAAACCCAAAGTATTAGCGCTCCAAAGAGAACCGAATCAGGAGCTAAAAAACAAATTTGAGAAAAAAGAAGTGCTCACGATTCTAAGGATTTATCTAAAAAAGGTGCTGATAGAGCTAACAAAGTAAAAAACCGTACTCGTTTTGGCGAAGCTAACAATGAGTTTAGTGAAAAAGTGGTAAACATTAGCCGTGTTACAAAAGTTGTTAAAGGCGGACGTAGATTCTCATTCTCAGCTTTTGTAGTTGTTGGTGATAAAAAAGGTAAAGTAGGTTTTGGTCACGGAAAAGCAAATGAAGTTCCTGATGCAATTAAAAAAGCTGTTAAGGATGCAAGAAATCACCTTATTACAGTTCCAATTCAAAACAAAATTACTGTGCCACATGAAATTCACGCTAAATTCTTAGCTTCTAAAGTTATGCTTAAACCAGCTCCTAAAGGTAAAGGTATCGTTGCTTCAGGAACTGTTCGTGCAGTTGTTGAATTAGCAGGATACACAGATATTTACACAAAAACCTATGGTTCTCGTTCAAAAGCTAATATTGTTAGAGCAACTCTTAAAGCCTTGCAACAATTAAGAACACCTGAACAAATTGCTGAAATCAGAGACAAAAACGTTAAAGACCTTTTAGGTTAATCTATTAAGGAGAATAAAATGAAATTACATACATTGAAATCAACTCCTGGCTCACGTGTTGAAAAACACCGTGTTGGTAGAGGGCATGCTGCTGGTAAAGGTAAGCAAGCTGGTAAAGGTCAATCAGGTCAAAATAAACGTCATGGTCACAGATTAGGATTTGAAGGTGGTCAAACCCCATGATTCCGTCGTATTGGTAAAAGAGGATTTACAAACGTAAATCATATTGAATACCAAGTTGTTAATCTCAAAGATTTAGAAGAAAACTTCAAAGCCAATGCTACAGTAGATTTAGAAGCATTATTCAAAGCTAATTTAATTAAAAGATCATTACCTGTTAAATTACTAGGCAATGGTAAATTAACTAAAAAACTTAATGTAAGCTTACATGCAGCTTCAAAAAGTGCAATTGATGCAGTTGAACAAGCTGGTGGAAAATTCACAATTCTTTAATTAATTCATTTTAATAATTCAAAAACTTTTATACAAAAATGTGTTTAATTGCACTTTAGATGCAAACAAGAACACATTTTTTTATTTTTAGATATAAATTATGTAAGCATTTTTTAAAAAAGGAGTTAACATGGATAGTATTTGTCATAAAATTATTTTAAAAAGCCAAGAATATTATGATTTTAATAACACTTACAGACTAAATTTAAATAGCTTGTCTACCTTTTTAGTATCAAAAATTATTAGTCAAAATCAAGCAAACTCATTAATATTCAGTATACAAGAACAAGGATCTAATTCATTTATTTTTACTAAAATGACTTATTTTAAGCCCCCATATGTTTATTTTGAAAAATTTAATCCTTCATTAGATGATTTTGAATACTTTGTTTTCGATGTTGGCGGCACTATTTTAGATGATAAAAAAATGCTTCAGTTTCAAAACATAAAAACAATAAATGAATTAACAAAATTAGGAAAAAAAATAATTTTAGCAACAAGTGGTTCATTTTTTAACTTCGAAAACTATTTTGAAAAAATAAATCTTAATATGCCAATAATTTGTGCTAATGGTGCAATGATTTATGACAATAATAATTTTGAACTAACTTATGGCTTAGAGATACAAAAATATATAGCTTACAAAATTATGAACAAATGCAAAGAATTAGAATTAGCTTACTACATTTTTCATGATAAAGGAATGGCTGGTATTGATGTTCAAAATTCATCAGCATATAAACAAAATAAAGAAGCAACAGGAATGAAAAAAGAAAGTTGAACATTAAACCCTGAGCCTAATTTTTTTGATGACAAAAAAATTTATAAAGTTTTTGTAACATTTGAAAGTAATCAAAATCAAAAAGTTAATAAATTAGTTCGCTTTTGCAAACAATTTAATGAACTTCATGCCGTACAAACACACAGCAATTTCATAGATATTGGAATAAAGTGTTCAAAAGGCAATGCATTATTTAAAATTACAAGTGAAAATAATATAGATCTAAACAAAACAGTAGTTTTTGGCGATTCAGATAATGATTTATCTTTAATTGAATTAGCTTCATTATCATTTAGTCATATCAATGCAAGACCCGAAGTTTTAAAAAAAGTTAGCTATATTTCTGATAAAACCAATAATGATGGGTGAATAAATGAAATAGTTAATGATTTGTTCTTAGAATAAATAAAAGTAGCAATACTTTGCTACCGCTTTGTTATTTCAATTTTAATTTAGAACCTAGTGACACAACTTTTGGTTCAATATTTACATTAAAGTTTCTTATGTCTTGATAATCAAAATAAGCTAATTCTAGGTCAAATGACTTGTCATCATAGACACTAAAGATTAATTTTGAGCCAATTGGATATTTTTCTAACTGATTAAGTTCAGGCACTTCTATATCCAAAACCCCTAAAACAGTTGCAATGTTAGTGTCATGCCCAACTAAAATGTTAAGGTCACTATTGTTATAAAAGCAACTTTTTAATAGTTGATAAATATTTTTTTCACTTTCTAAAGCCAACTTTGGATTGTTTCAAATTAAATCAATTACAAAATCCTTAGCCTTTAAAATGAGTTTTAAATCAGAAATAAAATCCTGCGATCTAAATATTTCACTTTCCTTAAATCCATCATAAAACATTGATTGCATAACATCAGAAGTGCTAGATGAGTAAAAAAGCTTGCCAGAAGGTTTAAGCCATTCACCTTCTGCATAGCTAAGAGTTGTATTACTTTGCATATATAAGCATTCATTATCTAAGTTAAATATCTCTTTAAACTTATCATATATTCCTAATTTTGCAGCCTTTTGGTCAAATTCATTTACTCTATCATTATTGATATAGGATTGATTAGGATAATTAAGCTCAAACCAAGGATCTCTTTTAGCAAATGATAAGTCTGAGCATTCAATCTTAATTTGCTTACCAGGCACAAGACCTAGGGAAAGCAATCTTGCTGTTTCATATGTTCTGCTTGTTGAATTAGCAACTATATTTATAGTATTATCATTATTTATGCACAAGTATTTTCTTAAGAATTTAGCAAATAATAATTCTAGTAATGCACCCTTATTTGTCAAATTAGCATTTAGCGTAGAATCATAATTTCAGTTAACAATATCTTTACTAAAAATATTTTTAAACTTATCTCTAAATTCAAAAGGATATCTAACGCCGTGTCTTGAAAGCATTATTCTTTTCATCATCAACCTCGCAGTAAATTAATATATAAAGTTAAATCACATAATAAAATAATTTAAATTATATTCTTATAGATTGCACAATATTTTTTATAGTAAAAAATGCAAATTTATTTACTTTTTTACTTTGTTTTAATTTTGATTAGTGTATATTATTTTTAACGCGTTTTTTAGCGCGTTGTATAACTTACACACTTTATTTTGCTCAAAATATTTTTACAAAAAATATTTACTAAATTCAAAATATGTGTATAATAAATAGGTGACCTTTTAACAGGTTAGAAATGTTCTTTGAAAACTAGATATATATAAACATGACAGTCAATTTTTTCGAGAGTTTGATCCTGGCTCAGGATGAACGCTGGCTGTGTGCCTAATACATGCATGTCGAGCGATGATAGCAATATCATAGCGGCGAATGGGTGAGTAACACGTACTCAACGTACCTTTTAGATTGGGATAGCGGATGGAAACATCCGATAATACCGAATACTTATTATTTTTGCATGAAAGTAATATAAAAGGAAGCGTTTGCTTCGCTAAAAGATCGGAGTGCGCAACATTAGCTAGTTGGTGAGGTAACGGCCCACCAAGGCGATGATGTTTAGCGGGGTTGAGAGATTGATCCGCCACACTGGGACTGAGATACGGCCCAGACTCCTACGGGAGGCAGCAGTAGGGAATATTCCACAATGGACGAAAGTCTGATGGAGCGACACAGCGTGCAGGATGAAGGCCCTATGGGTTGTAAACTGCTGTGGTTAGGGAAGAAAAAGTAGCATAGGAAATGATGCTACCTTGACGGTACCTGATTAGAAAGCAACGGCTAACTATGTGCCAGCAGCCGCGGTAATACATAGGTTGCAAGCGTTATCCGAAATTATTGGGCGTAAAGCGTCTGTAGGTTGTTTGTTAAGTCTGGCGTTAAATTTTGGGGCTCAACCCCAAAACGCGTTGGATACTGGCAGACTAGAGTTATGTAGAGGTTAGCGGAATTCCTTGTGAAGCGGTGAAATGCGTAGATATAAGGAAGAACATCAATATGGCGAAGGCAGCTAACTGGGCATACACTGACACTGAGAGACGAAAGCGTGGGGAGCAAACAGGATTAGATACCCTGGTAGTCCACGCCCTAAACGATGATCATTAGTTGATGGGGAACTCATCGACGCAGCTAACGCATTAAATGATCCGCCTGAGTAGTACGTTCGCAAGAATAAAACTTAAAGGAATTGACGGGGATCCGCACAAGCGGTGGAGCATGTGGTTTAATTTGAAGATACGCGTAGAACCTTACCCACTCTTGACATCTTCTGCAAAGCTATAGAGACATAGTGGAGGTTAACAGAATGACAGATGGTGCATGGTTGTCGTCAGCTCGTGTCGTGAGATGTTCGGTTAAGTCCTGCAACGAGCGCAACCCTTATCCTTAGTTACTACCATTTAGTTGAGCACTCTAAGGAGACTGCCCGAGTAATCGGGAGGAAGGTGGGGACGACGTCAAATCATCATGCCTCTTACGAGTGGGGCTACACACGTGCTACAATGGACGGTACAAAGAGAAGCGAAGTGGTGACATGGAGCAAACCTCAAAAAACCGTTCTCAGTTCGGATTGAAGTCTGCAACTCGACTTCATGAAGTCGGAATCGCTAGTAATCGTAGATCAGCTACGCTACGGTGAATACGTTCTCGGGTCTTGTACACACCGCCCGTCAAACCATGGGAGCTGGTAATGCCCGAAGTCGGTTTATAAAGAAACTGCCTAAGGCAGGACTGGTGACTGGGGTTAAGTCGTAACAAGGTATCCCTACGAGAACGTGGGGATGGATTACCTCCTTTCTACGGAGTACACTTGTCTTTTATCACTATAAAAAAAAGACTTATAACCAAAATTACTAGACCTATATTTATTTATAAACGTCATGGCTTTTATTAATAGGTCAAAAGCTATATATCTAGTTTTGAGAGAACATTCTCTCATATGTTCTTTGAAAACTGAATAGTAAAATATTTTTCGATATTTACAACGACATCAAAAATCAAATTAATGGTTAATTTGTTTTGATTCATCGAGTAAGTCATATTTAATATGATTCATTGAAATGTCTTAAAATACACATCTAAAACTAACAACAATAGGAAAATACTACTTTTAAATAAGGAAGAGTTTGTGGTGGATGCCTTGGGTCTGGAAGTCGATGAAGGACGTGATTACCTGCGATAAGCCTCGTAGAGCTGGAAATATGCTATGAAACGGGGATTTCCGAATGGGGAAACCTAACTATGGTAATGCATAGTTGCTTATGTCTGAATACATAGGACATAAAGCGAGATACCTTGTGAACTGAAACATCTTAGTAGCAAGAGGAAAAGAAAATAAATAATGATTTCTTTAGTAGCGGCGAGCGAACGAGAAAGAGCCCAAACCATTTTAAATGGGGTCATAGGACAGACTACATAGAGTTACAAAATTTAATAATAGCAGAAGCTTTTGGGAAGAAGCGGCACAGAAGGTGATACCCCTGTATGCGAAATTATTAAATCTCTTGACTGTATCCTGAGTAGGGCGGGGCACGTGAAACCCTGTCTGAATTTGCCGGGACCACCCGGTAAGGCTAAATACTAACCAGACACCGATAGCGAACTAGTACCGTGAGGGAAAGGTGAAAAGAACCCCGAGAGGGGAGTGAAATAGACTCTGAAACCACTTACTTACAATTAGACAGAGCCCGTTAATGGGTGATGGCGTACATCTTGCAGTATGGACCGGCGAGTTACTTTAGCATGCAAGGTTAAGCAGATAAAAGCGGAGCCGTAGAGAAATCGAGTCTTAATAGGGCGATTAGTATGCTTGAGTACACCCGAAACCAGGTGACCTATTCATGAGCAGACTGAAACTTAGCTAACCCTAAGTGGAGGGTCGAACCGTAGTACACTGAAACGTGCCCGGATGACTTGTGAATAGCGGAGAAATTCCAATCGAACTTGGAGATAGCTGGTTCTCCTCGAAATAGCTTTAGGGCTAGCGTGTAGTGTTAAATAATGGTGGTAAAGCACTGAATATGGAATGGCCTCGCCTAGGGGTACTGACTATAATCAAACTCTGAATACCGTTATGAATTGCTATGCAGTCGGAACCGGGGTGCTAACGTCCCGGCTCGCGAGGGAAACAACCCAGATCGTCAGCTAAGGTCCCAAAATCGTGTTAAGTCAGAAAGGTTGTGAGGTTTCATAAACAACTAGGAAGTTGGCTTAGAAGCAGCCATCTTTTAAAGAGTGCGTAATAGCTCACTAGTCAAGAGACCTTGCGCCGACAATGTAACGGGAGTAAAACACGATACCGAAGCTACGGGTACATTTATGTACGTTAGAGGAGCGTTCTTAGGGCAATGAAGCTAGACTGTAAAGACTAGTGGAGCGCTAAGAAGTGAGAATGCCGGTATGAGTAACGATTCGTAGTGAGAATCTACGACGCCTATTGGGGAAGGTTTCCTGGGCAAGGTTCGTCCACCCAGGGTTAGTCAGGACCTAAGGCGAGGCTGAAAAGCGTAGTCGATGGACAACAGGTTAATATTCCTGTACTTTCTTTAATTGTGATGGAGTGACGGAGAAGGATAAGCATACCTATTATTGGATTTAGGGGTAAGTAGTTACTGGTGATTGTAGGCAAATCCGCAATCTATAACTGGGAGCTATGATGCATAGGACTTTTGTCTGAATTTGCCAATTCCATGCTTCCTAGAAAAGTTTCTAAACTTAATTTTATTGAAACCTGTACCAAGAACGGACACACGTCCCCAAGATGAGTATTCTAAGGCGAGCGAGAAAACTAGTGTTAAGGAACTCTGCAAAATGACCCCGTAAGTTCGCAAGAAGGGGCGCCTATGGTAACACATAGGCCACAGTAAATTATGAGGGGCAACTGTTTATCAAAAACACAACTCTCTGCTAAACCGCAAGGTGATGTATAGGGGGTGAAGCCTGCCCAGTGCCCGAAGGTTAAGTGGATGCGTTAGCTTATGCGAAGCGTTGAAATGAAGCCCGGGTGAACGGCGGCCGTAACTATAACGGTCCTAAGGTAGCGAAATTCCTTGTCGGCTAAATACTGACCTGCACGAAAGGCATAATGATCTCTCAACTGTCTCAACACTAGACTCGGTGAAATTATGGTCCCAGTGAAAACGCTGGGTTCCCGCATCAAGACGAAAAGACCCCATGGAGCTTTACTATAACTTCGTATTGGAATTTGGCCTAACATGTGTAGGATAGGTGGGAGACTTTGAAGCTGAGACGCCAGTAGCAGTGGAGTCAACCTTGAAATACCACCCTTGTTATGTTGAATTTCTAACTTACCATCATAATCAGGTGGGAGGACAGTGCGTGGTGGGTAGTTTGACTGGGGCGGTCGCCTCCTAAAGAGTAACGGAGGCGTTCAAAGGTACACTCAGTACGGTCAGAAACCGTATGTAGAGCGCAAAGGCAGAAGTGTGCTTGACTGTGAGACATACAAGTCGAGCAGGTGCGAAAGCAGGACTTAGTGATCCGGCTGTACATTGTGGAATGGCAGTCGCTCAACGGATAAAAGTTACCCTGGGGATAACAGGCTAATCTTGCCCAAGAGATCACATCGACGGCAAGGTTTGGCACCTCGATGTCGGCTCATCGCATCCTGGAGCTGGAGTCGGTTCCAAGGGTTGGGCTGTTCGCCCATTAAAGCGGTACGCGAGCTGGGTTCAAAACGTCGTGAGACAGTTTGGTCCCTATCTGATGTGGGCGTTGGAATATTGATGAGAGCCGCTCTTAGTACGAGAGGACCGGAGTGGACGTACCGCTGGTGTTCCAGTTGTTCCGCCAGGAGCATGGCTGGGTAGCTAAGTACGGAAAGGATAACCGCTGAAAGCATCTAAGTGGGAAGCCTCCTCAGAGATTAGTATTCCCTTGAAATTCCTTATAGACTATGAGGTTGATAGGCTGGATGTGTAAGCACAGTAATGTGTTGAGCTGACCAGTACTAATAAATTGAAAGGTTTAAAAGTAGAGATGTTGATTAAGACATTTCAATGAATTATATAAATTACTATTCAGTTTTCAGAGAATATACTAGTGCCAAGGCACTTTTTTTATTAGAAATAAGATAAAATTCTTAATTCTTTTTACGAAAACACAAAATTGTTCTCTGAAAAACGTATTTTTTATTGCTACCAAAAAAGTTTGAAAATATTTATTAAAAATAATTGTTAGTGTATAATAAGTAGGCGACCTTTTAACAGGTTAGAAATGTTCTTTGAAAACTAGATATATATAAACATGACAGTCAATTTTTTCGAGAGTTTGATCCTGGCTCAGGATGAACGCTGGCTGTGTGCCTAATACATGCATGTCGAGCGATGATAGCAATATCATAGCGGCGAATGGGTGAGTAACACGTACTCAACGTACCTTTTAGATTGGGATAGCGGATGGAAACATCCGATAATACCGAATACTTATTATTTTTGCATGAAAGTAATATAAAAGGAAGCGTTTGCTTCGCTAAAAGATCGGAGTGCGCAACATTAGCTAGTTGGTGAGGTAACGGCCCACCAAGGCGATGATGTTTAGCGGGGTTGAGAGATTGATCCGCCACACTGGGACTGAGATACGGCCCAGACTCCTACGGGAGGCAGCAGTAGGGAATATTCCACAATGGACGAAAGTCTGATGGAGCGACACAGCGTGCAGGATGAAGGCCCTATGGGTTGTAAACTGCTGTGGTTAGGGAAGAAAAAGTAGCATAGGAAATGATGCTACCTTGACGGTACCTGATTAGAAAGCAACGGCTAACTATGTGCCAGCAGCCGCGGTAATACATAGGTTGCAAGCGTTATCCGAAATTATTGGGCGTAAAGCGTCTGTAGGTTGTTTGTTAAGTCTGGCGTTAAATTTTGGGGCTCAACCCCAAAACGCGTTGGATACTGGCAGACTAGAGTTATGTAGAGGTTAGCGGAATTCCTTGTGAAGCGGTGAAATGCGTAGATATAAGGAAGAACATCAATATGGCGAAGGCAGCTAACTGGGCATACACTGACACTGAGAGACGAAAGCGTGGGGAGCAAACAGGATTAGATACCCTGGTAGTCCACGCCCTAAACGATGATCATTAGTTGATGGGGAACTCATCGACGCAGCTAACGCATTAAATGATCCGCCTGAGTAGTACGTTCGCAAGAATAAAACTTAAAGGAATTGACGGGGATCCGCACAAGCGGTGGAGCATGTGGTTTAATTTGAAGATACGCGTAGAACCTTACCCACTCTTGACATCTTCTGCAAAGCTATGGAGACATAGTGGAGGTTAACAGAATGACAGATGGTGCATGGTTGTCGTCAGCTCGTGTCGTGAGATGTTCGGTTAAGTCCTGCAACGAGCGCAACCCTTATCCTTAGTTACTACCATTTAGTTGAGCACTCTAAAGAGACTGCCCGAGTAATCGGGAGGAAGGTGGGGACGACGTCAAATCATCATGCCTCTTACGAGTGGGGCTACACACGTGCTACAATGGACGGTACAAAGAGAAGCGAAGTGGTAACATGGAGCAAACCTCAAAAAACCGTTCTCAGTTCGGATTGAAGTCTGCAACTCGACTTCATGAAGTCGGAATCGCTAGTAATCGTAGATCAGCTACGCTACGGTGAATACGTTCTCGGGTCTTGTACACACCGCCCGTCAAACCATGGGAGCTGGTAATGCCCGAAGTCGGTTTATAAAGAAACTGCCTAAGGCAGGACTGGTGACTGGGGTTAAGTCGTAACAAGGTATCCCTACGAGAACGTGGGGATGGATTACCTCCTTTCTACGGAGTACACTTGTCTTTTATCACTATAAAAAAGACTTATAACCAAAATTAATAGACCTATATTTATTTATAAACGTCATGGCTTTTATTAATAGGTCAAAAGCTATATATCTAGTTTTGAGAGAACATTCTCTCATATGTTCTTTGAAAACTGAATAGTAAAATATTTTTCGATATTTACAACGACATCAAAAATCAAATTAATGGTTAATTTGTTTTGATTCATCGAGTAAGTCATATTTAATATGATTCATTGAAATGTCTTAAAATACACATCTAAAACTAACAACAATAGGAAAATACTACTTTTAAATAAGGAAGAGTTTGTGGTGGATGCCTTGGGTCTGGAAGTCGATGAAGGACGTGATTACCTGCGATAAGCCTCGTAGAGCTGGAAATATGCTATGAAACGGGGATTTCCGAATGGGGAAACCTAACTATGGTAATGCATAGTTGCTTATGTCTGAATACATAGGACATAAAGCGAGATACCTTGTGAACTGAAACATCTTAGTAGCAAGAGGAAAAGAAAATAAATAATGATTTCTTTAGTAGCGGCGAGCGAACGAGAAAGAGCCCAAACCATTTTAAATGGGGTCATAGGACAGACTACATAGAGTTACAAAATTTAATAATAGCAGAAGCTTTTGGGAAGAAGCGGCACAGAAGGTGATACCCCTGTATGCGAAATTATTAAATCTCTTGACTGTATCCTGAGTAGGGCGGGGCACGTGAAACCCTGTCTGAATTTGCCGGGACCACCCGGTAAGGCTAAATACTAACCAGACACCGATAGCGAACTAGTACCGTGAGGGAAAGGTGAAAAGAACCCCGAGAGGGGAGTGAAATAGACTCTGAAACCACTTACTTACAATTAGACAGAGCCCGTTAATGGGTGATGGCGTACATCTTGCAGTATGGACCGGCGAGTTACTTTAGCATGCAAGGTTAAGCAGATAAAAGCGGAGCCGTAGAGAAATCGAGTCTTAATAGGGCGATTAGTATGCTTGAGTACACCCGAAACCAGGTGACCTATTCATGAGCAGACTGAAACTTAGCTAACCCTAAGTGGAGGGTCGAACCGTAGTACACTGAAACGTGCCCGGATGACTTGTGAATAGCGGAGAAATTCCAATCGAACTTGGAGATAGCTGGTTCTCCTCGAAATAGCTTTAGGGCTAGCGTGTAGTGTTAAATAATGGTGGTAAAGCACTGAATATGGAATGGCCTCGCCTAGGGGTACTGACTATAATCAAACTCTGAATACCGTTATGAATTGCTATGCAGTCGGAACCGGGGTGCTAACGTCCCGGCTCGCGAGGGAAACAACCCAGATCGTCAGCTAAGGTCCCAAAATCGTGTTAAGTCAGAAAGGTTGTGAGGTTTCATAAACAACTAGGAAGTTGGCTTAGAAGCAGCCATCTTTTAAAGAGTGCGTAATAGCTCACTAGTCAAGAGACCTTGCGCCGACAATGTAACGGGAGTAAAACACGATACCGAAGCTACGGGTACATTTATGTACGTTAGAGGAGCGTTCTTAGGGCAATGAAGCTAGACTGTAAAGACTAGTGGAGCGCTAAGAAGTGAGAATGCCGGTATGAGTAACGATTCGTAGTGAGAATCTACGACGCCTATTGGGGAAGGTTTCCTGGGCAAGGTTCGTCCACCCAGGGTTAGTCAGGACCTAAGGCGAGGCTGAAAAGCGCAGTCGATGGACAACAGGTTAATATTCCTGTACTTTCTTTAATTGTGATGGAGTGACGGAGAAGGATAAGCATACCTATTATTGGATTTAGGGGTAAGTAGTTACTGGTGATTGTAGGCAAATCCGCAATCTATAACTGGGAGCTATGATGCATAGGACTTTTGTCTGAATTTGCCAATTCCATGCTTCCTAGAAAAGTTTCTAAACTTAATTTTATTGAAACCTGTACCAAGAACGGACACACGTCCCCAAGATGAGTATTCTAAGGCGAGCGAGAAAACTAGTGTTAAGGAACTCTGCAAAATGACCCCGTAAGTTCGCAAGAAGGGGCGCCTATGGTAACACATAGGCCACAGTAAATTATGAGGGGCAACTGTTTATCAAAAACACAACTCTCTGCTAAACCGCAAGGTGATGTATAGGGGGTGAAGCCTGCCCAGTGCCCGAAGGTTAAGTGGATGCGTTAGCTTATGCGAAGCGTTGAAATGAAGCCCGGGTGAACGGCGGCCGTAACTATAACGGTCCTAAGGTAGCGAAATTCCTTGTCGGCTAAATACTGACCTGCACGAAAGGCATAATGATCTCTCAACTGTCTCAACACTAGACTCGGTGAAATTATGGTCCCAGTGAAAACGCTGGGTTCCCGCATCAAGACGAAAAGACCCCATGGAGCTTTACTATAACTTCGTATTGGAATTTGGCCTAACATGTGTAGGATAGGTGGGAGACTTTGAAGCTGAGACGCCAGTAGCAGTGGAGTCAACCTTGAAATACCACCCTTGTTATGTTGAATTTCTAACTTACCATCATAATCAGGTGGGAGGACAGTGCGTGGTGGGTAGTTTGACTGGGGCGGTCGCCTCCTAAAGAGTAACGGAGGCGTTCAAAGGTACACTCAGTACGGTCAGAAACCGTATGTAGAGCGCAAAGGCAGAAGTGTGCTTGACTGTGAGACATACAAGTCGAGCAGGTGCGAAAGCAGGACTTAGTGATCCGGCTGTACATTGTGGAATGGCAGTCGCTCAACGGATAAAAGTTACCCTGGGGATAACAGGCTAATCTTGCCCAAGAGATCACATCGACGGCAAGGTTTGGCACCTCGATGTCGGCTCATCGCATCCTGGAGCTGGAGTCGGTTCCAAGGGTTGGGCTGTTCGCCCATTAAAGCGGTACGCGAGCTGGGTTCAAAACGTCGTGAGACAGTTTGGTCCCTATCTGATGTGGGCGTTGGAATATTGATGAGAGCCGCTCTTAGTACGAGAGGACCGGAGTGGACGTACCGCTGGTGTTCCAGTTGTTCCGCCAGGAGCATGGCTGGGTAGCTAAGTACGGAAAGGATAACCGCTGAAAGCATCTAAGTGGGAAGCCTCCTCAGAGATTAGTATTCCCTTGAAATTCCTTATAGACTATGAGGTTGATAGGCTGGATGTGTAAGCACAGTAATGTGTTGAGCTGACCAGTACTAATAAATTGAAAGGTTTAAAAGTAGAGATGTTGATTAAGACATTTCAATGAATTATATAAATTACTATTCAGTTTTCAGAGAATATACTAGTGCCAAGGCACTTTTTTATTTTCTTATTTTGAAAACAGTATGCATTATAAAGATCAAATTATTTACTAACCAAAATCCCTACAAAACAGTGCTATAGGGAAATTTTTGTATGTTATTTTTCCGAAAAATAAACAGCATAATTTCGTTCCAAACTATCAAATAAAAAGGCTTTAAATTTTAAGTAAATTCATTATAATATAACATATATTTTATATAGGTTATGTATGCTGTAGTTTATGTGATAATGAAGGAGAAGTATGAAGAATTCTGGACTAAAAATTCGTGAGTTTTTCTATAAGTTTGGCAAAAAATGAAACGAGTGATGAAGTACAAAAGAAATTACTAAAAAGTTTCTTTATACAGCTACACTTTTAGCAATCTACCTTATTATGACTACAGTTAAGTCTCCTTTTGTTACATTTAGCAATATAAAAAATTCAATTGATAATGATACTTTTCTTAGTACACTAAACCTTATTGGTGGTGGTGGACTTAGACAATTTTCGCTAGTGGCACTTGGAATTAGTCCTTTTATTAATGCTTCCTTAATTATGTCCTTATTGCAAACTAAAGCTTTTCCAGCAATGCAAAAGCTTTCGCAATCAGGACCTGAAGGCAGAAGAAAAATTAACATAATAACACGTGTATTAACACTTATTATTGCCTTTCCACAGTCATTTATGCTTACAATAGCGCTAAGTAGTGGTGATAATCCTTTTATTAGAATTGATCCATATGGATTAAATAAAAACTTGGTAACTTATTTCTTATTGCCTTTTATTTTAATTGGTGGCTCATTATTTTCACTTTTTATAGCTGAACAAATAACTAACAAAGGTATTGGAAATGGAACCAGTTTAATTATTTTTGTTGGTATAGCTTTTCAACTACCTAATCAGTTTCAAACAGCATGAGGAGTTTATGTAAGTGACACAGAAAGCTCAGCTATAGTAGTTGGAGTTTTAAAGTTCTTAACTTACTTATTTGTCTATTTAGCACTATTATTTGTCATAATTGTGATTTACTTAGCGGAAAGACATATCCCAATACAGCAAATCGGTGCTGGAAGAAGTAAGAGCGTCAAAGATATGGGTAAACTTCCAATTAAGCTTAATCCTGCCGGAGTTATGCCAATTATATTTGCCTCAATGTTTGTTTCCTTGCCAATATTAATCGCTAGAATACTTCCAAACACTAACACAGCTGCGATATGAATAAGAGAAAACATGGACTTTTCAAAACCATTAGGTCTAAGTCTTTTAGTTGTATTTACTTTCTTTTTCACATTTATTATGGGTTTGCAACAATCGCGTGTTGATAGAATTGCTGAAGACTTTACTAAAAACTCAACATTTATTCCCGGTATCCAGCCAGGTGAGCAAACTGAAGATTATTTAATTAGTGTTGTAATGAGGCTTTCAACTTTTAGTGCTTTTTATTTAGTTATTTTGGTTTCATTTCAATATCTTATGGTAATTACATTGGCTATACCAGCAGCAATGTCTTTTGGTGGAACTAGCATGATGATTTTAGTATCAGTTTCAATTGAAACAATTGATCAATTCAGAGCAAGAATAAAATCAAGCCAACTTTCAAAACAAAAACGCTTATCAAGAATTGTTTCTGAAAACATTGCTGAGTCTAAAACTACTTACAATAGTGCTTTTGATACTGAAGCTGAAAGCAAACCAAGCAAAAGTAATTTACCTAAGTCAGAGGACGGTTTATTATGGTAGGAGATAAAAAAATTAAAAACTTAGTTTTTATGGGGCCTCCTGGTGTTGGCAAAGGAACAGTAGCATCAATAATTGCTCAAGAGTATGGATTAGTTCACTTATCAACTGGCAATATATTTAGAGCTGAAATTGCTTCTGCAAGTGAATTAGGCAAAAAGGTATCTTCTATTGTAGAATCAGGTGGCTATGTTCCAGATGACATTACTAACGAAATAGTGGCAAGAGCTTTAGAAAATTACAATAAATCAGGTAAAATTGTAATCTTAGATGGCTATCCTCGTACGCTTTCACAGGTTGAATTTTTAGATAGTCTACCTTATTTTAAATATGAAGTAATAGAACTTAGAGCTAGTGAAGAGTTGATACTAAAAAGGCTATCAGGACGTCGTTTTTGTCCAAATTGTAAAGCAAGTTTTCATATTGATTTTATGCCTTCTTCTAAGGGAAATATTTGCGATAAATGTGGAACCCCATTAATTACTCGTAAAGATGATTCCCCTGAATCGATTAAGAATAGATTAATGGTTTACAAAGAACAAACAGGCCCATTATTGGATTATTATAAAAATAAGGTATATGTTTTTGAAGCTAATAATGATCCAAAAGCACTAGCTGATTTAATTGTTAATTCATTAACAAAGTAATAGCAAAAATTCACAATCAAAGTTAGGAATTAATTAATATGGTATCAATCAAAAGCAGTCGTGAGATTGAATTAATTTCTAAAAGCTGCAAGATCCTGGCAGAGGTCAAAGAAATTTTATATGATCTTGTAAGGCCAGGAGTTTCATTAAAAGAATTAGATCGTCATGCTTTTAATGAAATAATTAAAAGAGGAGCAAAACCTGCATTTAAAGGTTTATATGGTTTTCCAGCCACAGCTTGCATCTCTGTAAATGACGAACTTATCCATGGCATTCCCTCAAACTACGTTATTAAAGATGGTGACATTGTCAAAATTGACTTAGGATGCGACTATCATGGATATAAGAGTGACAGTGCCTTTACTAAAGGTGTTGGCAAAATTACTGAAAGTGATAGCAAAATTATTGAAGTAGCCAAATTAGCTTTTGAAGCGGGCTTAGCTGCTATTAAGCCAGGCGCAAGAGTTGGCGATATTAGTTATGCTATTGGTCAAGTAATTAAAAATAATAATTTATACACACCTAGAGACTACACTGGTCACGGCATAGGAAAAGAATTGCATGAAGATCCTTATATACCTAATTATGGTAAAAAAGGAACCGGCATCTTATTAAAAGATAACATGGTTATATGCATTGAACCTATGATTTTGCAAAAGTCTGACCGCGTATATGTTAAAAAAGATAAATGAACTGTTGTTAGTGCAAGCGGACTAAATACTGCTCACTATGAACATACAGTTTTAATCAAAAATGGTAAAGGTGTTGTGTTAACGAAAGGAATCTAATAAAAAATGGCAAAGGACGCTATTAAAATTAGAGCAAAAGTAAAAGAAATATATTCAACGGATGAATATTTAGTAACTTTAGAAAGTGGACAAGATATTAAAGCTAATATCTCAGGTAAAATGCGTGTTAATCGCATAAGAATTTTACCTGGTGATGAAGTCGATGTTGAATTAAGCCCTTACAACTTACAAAGAGGGCGTATTACATATCGACACAATAGATAGGAGATTTGCTAATTTATGAAAGTTAGAGCTAGCGTAAAGAGAATGTGTAAAGATTGTCGTATTATCAAACGTAAAGGTGTTATAAGGGTAATTTGCTCTATCCCTAAACATAAACAAAGACAAGGATAAAAATAGATGGCAAGAATTTTAAATATAGAAATCCCAAATAACAAGCGTGTAGTTATTTCATTAACATACATCTATGGTATTGGTAGAACAAGTGCACAAGAAATATGTGCAAAGGCAAAAATTGACGAAAACATCAGAGTTAAAGACTTATCAGAAGCACAACTTAGCGCAATTAGAGAAATTGCAAAAGAGTATGTCACAGAAGGCGATTTACGTAGAGAAGTTTCATTAAACATTAAGCGTTTAATGGAAGTTAAGTGCTACCGTGGAATCAGACACCGTAAAGGTCTTCCTGTTAGAGGCCAAAGCACCAAAAGTAATGCAAGAACTAGAAAAGGTCCTAGAAAGACTGTTGCTGGTAAGAAGTCAACTAAATAGTTAATTTAGGAGAATAATTATGGCTAATAAAGTTGTTAAAAAAACAAAAAAGAAAAACATTACTAAAGGTGTAGCACACATCCACTCAACTAATCAAAACACAATCGTGACATTTGCTGATGAATTAGGTAACGTTATAGCATGAAGCAGTTCTGGTGCTATTGGCTATAAAGGAACCAAAAAGAAAACACCTTATGCAGCAGGTTTAGCTGCACAAGCAGCATCAGAAGCTGCAAAAGAGCATGGTATTAAAAGCGTAAGAGTTGAACTTAAAGGTATTGGTGCTGGAAAGGATGCTGCTAGAAAACAAATAGAAGTATCTGGTATTACTGTTACAGAAATTAAAGATGTAACACCTGTTCCTCACAATGGTACTAGACCACCAAAACGTATTCTTAAGCGTGAAAAAATGAGAAAATAATTAAAGGAGAGTATCACTTATGGAAAGAATGTCTAAGTTAGATTACTTACAAGTAAGTAACTCTGCTATCAATAATAATTTAAATGAAGTTACCTTTTCACTTAAACCACTTGAAAGAGGCTTTGGCAATACTGTTGCAGTTGCACTAAGAAGAGTTTTATTATCAAACGTTACTTCTTTAGCACTATTTGCAATCAAAATTTCAGGTGTTAGCCACGAATTTCAAACTATTCCGGGAATTGTAGAAGATGTTACAGCTATCATAATGAACTTAAGGAAAGTTAAATTCAAATATAATCCTGAATTTGTTAAAGACGGCGAAATTATTAAAGCTACAATTAAAGCTGAACAACCAGGAATTGTGACATCTAAGAGCATTGAAATAACTAACCCTTCAGTTGAGATCATCAACAAAAGCCAAGAAATAGCAAACATACAAAAAGGTTCATTGGTGATCGAACTATTCTTAAGGCCAGGCAGAGGTTTTATCTCAAATGAAAGCAATAAAAAATTCATACAAAATGATTCTTTATTTGCTTCAAAAATTGAATCAAACATCAAAAAAGGCTTATTTATAGCTGTTGACAGCAATTTTAGTCCTGTTGAAAAATGCAGTTATACTGTTAGAGAACTAAATACATCTAGCAATAAAATTGAAGAAGAGTTATTATTCACAATTAAAACTGATGGCACCATTGATGCTAAAAGTGCTATAAATCAAGCTTGCAAGATTTTAGTTGCTCACTTTATGGCTGTTGGTGATGTTGATTCAATGAAGCTTGATGTCTTCGAAGAAGAAAAAGTTAAAAATGATGAACCAATTGAAAATGATGTTGATATTAACCAATTAGGATTATCTGTACGTTCATTAAACGCACTTAAGAGAATTGGAAAAACAAAAGCTTCTGAAGTGGCTGCTATGACCTGAGAGGAATTAGAACAAACTAAGAACTTAGGTAGAAAATCATTAGATGAAATTCAAGAATGTTTAAAGGTAAATGGCTTCACTCTAAATAAAGGAGATGAATAATGGCTAATCCAACACAAATTTACAGTCGTGACGCTAAATGACGTAAAGGTGTTATGAGAACATTAGTTAGCGAATTATTTGCTAATGGTCGCATAACAACTACATTAACACGTGCTAAAGAATTACGTAGACATGCAGAAAAATTAATTACTAAGGCAAAAAACCCAACTCTTGCAAACCGTAGAATTTGTGCAAGTTTCTTGCGTCCTACATTAGTAGAAGATGGCAAGAAAGATGTACTAAAACACTTATTTGACACAATCGCACCATCATATGCAAAACGTAATGGTGGCTACACTAGAATTTACAAGTTAGTTAACCGTCAAGGTGACAATGCACCTATGGCTATTATTGAATTAGTTTAATTTTCCTTATCCGCTTTCTTTTAATAATAATTGCTTTGCAATTTAACTAAAAGTTGCAAAATTCCTTTTGATTTAATGATGCTATTCTAAGCATCATTTTTTACTTTTCAGCCTTTAAAATAGTTTAAAAAGTTAAACTTTCAAAATTTGTTTTGGTAGTATAATAAGTACATTATGATCAAAGTAACTGACTTAATGTTTAAATATCCAAGTGCTAGTGCATATGCTATTGACAATCTTAATTTGGAAATTGAGAGCGGCAAGTATGTAGCAATTTTAGGACACAATGGCTCTGGTAAGAGTACATTTTCTAAATTACTAGTTGCACTATATAAGCCAGCTGACGGAAAAATTGAATTAGATGGCACAACTATAAGCAAGGAAACAATTAGAGAAATAAGAAGTAAAATAGGAATCATTTTTCAAAATCCAGATAACCAATTTATCGGTGCTTCTGTTGAAGATGATGTTGCCTTTGGATTAGAAAACAAACGTGTTCCTAGAAAGGAAATGAAACCTATTATTGATGAATTAGCCACAAAAGTTGGGATGGGTAATTACTTAGAAAAAAGTCCACAATCTCTTTCTGGTGGACAAAAACAACGTGTAGCTATTGCATCAGTTTTAGCCTTAGACCCTGACATTATTATCTTTGATGAAGTAACTAGTATGCTTGATCCACTGGGCAAGAGAAAAGTGCTTAATATCATTAATGCAGTACAAAAAGAGAGAAAGAAGACACTTATATCAATAACCCATGATATGGATGAAGCTATTTTAGCTGATTATTGTTTAGTTTTCTCTGAAGGCAAAATAATAGCTGCTGGTTCCCCTAGCGAAATATTAAACAACAAAGAGATTTTATCATTAGCTAAAATTGACTCTCCTTTTATTTACAAATTAAGCGAAAAAATTAATGGTGTAAAACCAACATATCACGAACAGGAGTTATTAGATCAAATATGCAAATAACTGTTAAAGACTTAGTGCACACATTTTTAGCTAAAACTCCTTATGAACTTAATGCAATAAACCACGTAAATGTTGAAATTAAGCAAGGTGAATTTATTGGAGTAATAGGACAAACCGGGAGTGGCAAAACAACTTTTATTGAGCATCTTAATGCTTTGTTATTACCTAGCAATGGCGAAATAGAATGAGTTTTTGAAAATGAGAAACTTGACCGTAAAACAGGCAAAAAAGAAAAATTCATTGATAGTTTTATAGTTAAACCTACTCGTAGAAAAAAAGTTAAGAAAGCTAAAGATATTCGTAAAAGAGTTGGAGTTGTATTTCAGTTTGCTGAATACCAACTATTTGAAGAAACTATTGAAAAAGACATTGCATTTGGACCAAGAAGTTTTGGTATCAGCAAACAAGAAGCATTTGAAAGAGCTGCTAAATACATTAAATTAGTTGGGCTTGATGAATTGTTTTTAAAACGTTCACCATTTGAATTATCTGGTGGTCAAAAAAGAAGAGTTGCTCTTGCAGGGATATTAGCAATGGAACCAGATTTTATAATTGCTGATGAACCCACTGCAGGATTAGATCCTGCTGGAGTTATTGAAATATTAAATATTTTCAAAGAGCTCCATAATCAAGGTAAAACAGTTATTATTGTAACTCATGACTTAGATAATGTTTTAGAATACACTCAAAGAGTATTAGCCTTTAAAGACGGCCAAATTGTAAAAGACGGTGATACACATGATGTATTAAGAGATACTGAATTTTTGAAAAATAACTATATGGAACCGCCAAAGCTTTTGGATTTTGTATCTAAATTAGAAGCTAATGGAATAAATGTTCCCAGAGTTACTTCAATTGATGAACTAGCTGATTTTATTAATAAACATATGAGTAATAAAAATAAGAGTGGGGTCAAAGATGAACAGTAATTACGGTCGCTATATGATGAACGACACAGTTGTTCACAGAATGGATCCTAGATTCAAAATTGTATTCATCATAATTTACATTGTTTTAACTTTTGTTGCTAAAGACTTTATAACATTAGGCATAATTTTAGTTCCTTTGTTAGTTTTATTCTTAATTGAAACTAAAAGCCCAACAGCATTTTTAAGACTATGAATAATGCCGTTACTTATTGGTTTCTTCCTTTTCTGAGTTAATATCTATACTATGAAAGTTGATGTTTATGATTCAGCTGGACAGTGAACTGAGAAGTATAAAGCCTTAAAACAGTGATATCCGCTTCCTATTCACTTAGGTAAAAGCTTCCATATCTCATGAGAAGTAATTGCTAGAACACTAGGTCTTGTGGTACGTGTTTATATTATGATTATGGCAACTAGTTTAATGATTAATACAACTAAGCCAATGCTTTTATCAAAAGCAATTGATGATTTATTATTACCACTTAAATTATTATTTATTCCAACTCACGTAATAGTAATGATAATTTATATTGCTTTAAGATTTATTCCTACATTGTTAGAAGAAGCACAAAGAATCACTAAAGCTCAAGCCAGCCGGGGTGTTGACTTTAAAAATGGTAAATTTAAAGATAAGGTTAAGTCATTTACAACTTTAATTATTCCATTATTTGTAACTGCATTTTCAAAGGCTGAAGACTTATCAAATGCAATGGAAACCAGAGGATACAATCCATATGCTAAAAGAACTAAATATAGATTAATTATTCCAACCTGAAGAGATATATTTCTAGTTCTTATTGCTGCCTGAGCAATTACATATGTTGTCTTAGTTGACAAACAAATAATACCAACAAAACAAGTCTTTTGATATGCAAATACATTCTTTGCATTTTAGCAATTAAAAAACGAGTGAACTTTTCAAACACTCGTTTTTTATTTTAGTTCGGTAAAATTTTACTAATTGTACTATCATCTAGTTTTAT